>CAYVVQ010000073.1:0-20813 GCA_964454455.1 uncultured Desulfobacterales bacterium
GGGGGAAACCGCGGCCACCGGCCGCCTGAAAGGGCGTGGAGTCGTGATGAAGGGTTCGAACAGGGGAGGCCTGCCTGGACGGTCCGGCGTGGGTGGCGGTCGTGGAACGCGGAGGGGGCAGGAATGCCCCCGGTCGTAACCGCCTGCCATGACCAGGCCGGGAGCTGAGGGAGCGGAGGAAGGCCTCACCCCCGGAGCCATCAGGAACAGACGCCGTCCGCGGGGTCGCCGGGGATCGAGCATCGGGCCCGCAGATCGGAACAACGCCGAAGCTCGAGACCTGTCCCCATTTGGATGGACATGAACACCCTGTACGAACAGCTGGTGCGCGACTGCCCGGAGGTGGACCCGGCCTTCGTGCGGGACTACGTCTCCCGCCTGCCCGGGGCCTACTTCAAGCGGTTCGGCGGCCCGGACCTGGCGCGGCACCTCCGGGCCCTCCACCGGCTGGGACCGGACCGCCCCGTGGAGACGGCCGTCCGGAAGGGCCGGGACGGCACGGTGCAGGTGACCGTCTTCGCCTTCGACACCATGGCGGTCTTCTCGCTCATCACGGGGGTCCTCTCCGGCATGGGCTTCGACATCGTCTCCGGGGAGGTGTACACCTACCGCCGCGAGGACCGGCCGGCGGGAGGGGCGCCTCCCGAAAGGAGGCGGATCGTCGATCAGTTCACCGGGACCGTCGACACCCGGCTTCCCTTCCGAACGTGGAAGGAGGAGCTCGCCGCCCGCCTCGAGACCGTGATCCGGCGCCTGGAGCGCGGCGGGGAGGCGTCCGCCCGGGAGGCGAGGCGGATCGTCAGCGAGATGGTGGTTCAGCGGCTCTCCCGGATCCACCGGGACGCCGCGCCCCCGCTCCCGCCCGTCCAGGTCTCCCTGGACAACGTGGCGGAGGGCACGCGGCTTCGCATCGTCTCCGAGGACACGCCCGCGTTTCTCCACGCCCTGAGCCAGGCCCTTTCCCTCCACCTGGTCTCCATCGAGCGGGTGACGATCCGGACCATCGCGAACCGGGTGGAGGACGTCCTCGTCCTGGCGGACGGCTCGGGACGGCCCATCGAGGACCCGGAGACCCTGGACCGGATCCGGCTCTCCGTGCTCCTCACCAAGCAGTTCGCCTACGTCCTCCCGGACGCCCCGGACCCGCTGACCGCGCTCGAGCGGTTCGCCTCGCTCCTGGAAGACATCCTGCGGCTCCCCGGCCCGGAAGGGTGGCTCGACATGCTGGCCGACCCCCACGCCCTGCGCGGCCTCGCGCGGCTCCTGGGCGCGAGCGACTTCCTGTGGGAGGACTTCATCCGGGGGCAGTACGAGACCCTCCTGCCCATGCTTCGACCCGTGCTGGGGAGGCATCGGTTCAGCGAGCCGGGTGAGACCCTCGAGGAGCGGCTGGAGGCGTCCCTGGAGGGCGCCGGGGACATCGAGGACGCCGGGAACCGGCTCAACGCCTTCAAGGACCGGGAGATCTTCCGCATCGATCTCGATCACATCCTGAACCCGGAGGTGGACTTTCGCGGGCTGGCCCGCCGGCTCACCCGGCTGGCCGAGGCGGTGCTCCGCGCCGCGGTCCGGCTCGCCCGCGACGAGCTGGCGGGCCGCTTCGGGCCGCCCCTCTCCGTGGCGGGGATCGAGGCGCCCTTCGCCGTCCTCGGCCTGGGAAAGCTCGGCGGGGCCGCCCTGGGCTACGCCTCGGACATCGAGATCCTCTGCGTGTACGAGGACAGCGGCTGGACCGGGGGCAGCCGGAGCATCTCCAACGCGGACTTCTTCGCACGGCTGGTCAAGGAGCTGATGCGTCTGATCAGGGCGAAGCGCGAGGGAATCTTTCACGTGGACGCGCGGCTTCGGCCGTACGGCACGGCCGGGCCGCTCGCCTGCAGCCTGGAGACCTTCTGCCGCTACTATGCCCCGGGCGGGGCGGCCCACGCGGCGGAGCGGCTCGCCCTGGTGCGCATGCGGGCCGTGGCCGGGGACGCCGCCCTGGGGGCCCGGCTGGAGAGGCTCCGGGACGAGATGATCTACGACCCCAGGACCGTCGACCTGGAGCCGCTCCGCGAGCTGCGGGAGCGGCAGTTCCTGGACAAGGCGGGCCGAGGCGGCCTGAACGCCAAGTTCAGCCCGGGCGGGCTGGTGGACCTGGAGTACGGCGTCCAGATCCTCCAGGTGGCGTGGGGGCGGGTGAACGGTCGGCTGGCCACTCCCCTTCTTCACGAGGCCGTGGACGGGCTCGCCGAGGCCGGCGCGCTCTCGGAGGAGGAGGCCCGCGGGGTCCAGGCGGCCTACGACTTTCTCCGGAGGCTGATCAACGGCATGCGCATGCTGCGGGGATCCGCCAGGGACCTGGTCCTGCCCGGGCCGGAATCGGACGAGTACGGCCATCTGGCGCGGAGAATGGGCTACCGGCCCGGCGGCGCCCTGAGCCCATCGCGGCAGCTTCACCTGGACTTCGAGACGCACACGGCCGTGGCTCGCGCCTTCGTGGAGCGGCACTTCGGCCGGGACGCGCTCCCGGGGCCGGCCGTGGGGACCGCGGCCGACCTGGTGCTCTCCGGCAACCCGTCCCCCGAGCTGAGGGACCGCATCCTCGCCGATGCGGGCTTTCGGAATCCCGGGCGGGCCTTCGTGAACATGAAGGCCCTCGCGCGCATGGCGCACTCCAGGGAGACCTTTGCGCGGCTGGCGGTCCTTGCCTTCGACATGCTCCGCCGCGGGCCGGACCCGGACATGGCCCTCAACAACTGGGAGCGCTACCTCCACTCCCTCTCGAACCCGGAGATGCACTACCAGGTCTCCCTGTCCCAGCCCATGCGGCTGGAGATCCTCCTGGGCCTGCTCGCCGGGAGCCAGTTTCTGGCCGACACCCTGGTCCGGTACCCCATGTTCCTGGACTGGGTGCTGATCCCGGAGATCCTCCACGAGACCCGAAGGCGGGACGATGTCGAGGCCGAGCTCGGGAGGGGCGATGCGGGTGATCGGGAGACCTGGATGAACCGGTTGCGAAGGCTGCGGAGGCGGGAGATCCTCCGCATCGGCACGCGGGACATCTGCCTGAACGTCCCGGTCGAGGAGATCATCGGGGAGCTCTCCACCGTGGCCGAGGCCTTCCTGCAGGCGGCCCTGGAGCGCACCTGGGAACGGCTGGAGGGCGGGGAAGGCGGACACGAGGGGCTCGATCCGGAAAGGTTCTGCATCCTGGCCATGGGAAAGCTCGGCGGGGGGGAGCTCAACTACAGCTCGGACATCGACCTGATTGCGGTGTGCGACCCCGCACCGGGCAACGGCGGCAAGGAGACGGCCTCCCGGGTCATGGAGGGGGTGCGGGCCGACCTCATGAACCACACGGACGAGGGATATGCCTATCGGGTGGACCTTCGCCTCCGCCCCTTCGGACGGGCCGGCGACCTGGTGCCGACCGTCTCGGGTCTTCTGGAATACTACCGGACCGGGGCCTCGCTCTGGGAGATCCAGGCGGGCATCAAGATGAGGCCCGTCGCCGGCAACCTCCGGCTGGGACACCGCGTGGTGGAAGCGCTGCACGCGGTTCTCCTGGCCCCGAGGAGCCCGGAGGAGATCGTGCGCTGCGTGAAGGAGATGCGGGCCGGGTCCGAACGACCCCCCGCCGGTCCCTCCCGGGGGCCGGATGTCAAAAACGGCAGGGGCGGGATCCGGGACGTGGAGTTCCTCGTCCAGGCCCTTCAGCTGATCCACGCGCCGGACGCACCCCACCTCCTCGAGGGGAACACCTTGAGGGCCGTCGGGGCCCTGGAGGAGCGGGGGGTGCTCTCCCGGGAGGAGGCCGAGTCCCTGCGGGAGGACTACCGGTTCCTTCGACGGGTCGAGCACGCCCTCCAGCTCCTGGAGGATCGACAGACCCACGCGGTACCGACCGATGCGGATGCCCTAGGCGCCCTGGCCGGACGCGTGACCCGCGCGGGCCGGGAGGCGGTGAGGACCTTTGTCGAGGACCTGGATGAATGCATGGCCCGGGTCCGGCGAACGGTGAGCGATCGACTGGGACCCGCGTGACGCCCTTCCCTTGAAACTACAGAAATGTCACCATTCGCCCCGTAAATGTGACAATTCTGTAGGTTTGCCCGCACGGCCGGACCGGTTGATTTTCCCCGGAGCCCGTGCCATTGTAAGGCGCTGAAGGACGGGGGCCGGTGGCATCCGTTTTGCTTTGCAGACAGTCAACCGATACAACAACGAGAGGGGACGTACTTGCATAATTCGATAACTCCTACAGAGTGCGTGTCACATTCGATCATTTCTGATTTGGGGGCCGTTTTTTCTCCAAACTCGTTCCCCCGTGGAGTTATCGAATTATGCAAGTACGTCCCCTAAAAGGAGGAGTGGAATGGATCCGCTGGAAGGTAGGGAAGAGCAGCCCATGGAGTGTCGAACGATCGAGGACGTGCGTCGTGTGGTCCGCGACCACCGGGTGAGCTTCATCCAGTTCTGGTTCACGGACGTCCTGGGCGTGCTCAAGAGCTTCGCCATCACCCCGTCCGAGATGGAGGAGGGATTGACCGAGGGGATGGGCTTCGACGGCTCGTCCATCGAGGGGTTCGCGCGCATTCAGGAGAGCGACATGATCGCCAAGCCCGATCCCGCCACCTTCAAGCTGGTCCCCTGGCGGGACCGGGACCGGCCCGTGGCCCGCATGTTCTGCGACGTGCTGAACCCGGACGGCTCCCCCTACGAGGGGGATCCCCGCTACGTGTTCAAGCGGCTCCTGGCGAAGACGGCGGAGAAGGGGTACACCTTTTACGTGGGCCCGGAGCTGGAGTACTTCTACTTCAAGGACGACCACGATACCGAGATCGTCGACAGAGGGGGCTACTTCGACTCCCGGGTGAGGGACCGGGGCAGCGACCTGAGGCGGCAGACCATCTTCGCGCTCCAGTCCATGGGCGTGGACGTGGAGTACAGTCACCACGAGGTGGCCCCGAGCCAGCACGAGATCGACCTGCGCTACGACGAGGGCCTCCGGATGGCCGACAAGACCATGACCTACCGGATCATCGTCAAGGAGATCGCCCGGCAGCACGGGCTGTACGCCACCTTCATGCCCAAGCCCATCTTCGGTGAGAACGGCAGCGGCATGCACGTGCACCAGTCCCTGTTCCAGGGCGACCGGAACGCCTTCTACGACCCGTCCGACCCGTTTCACCTCTCGGAGCTGGCCCGGCACTACATCGCCGGCGTCATGCGCCACGCACCGGAGATCACCGCCGTCACCAACCAGTGGGTGAACTCCTACAAGCGGCTGGTCCCGGGGTACGAGGCCCCGGTTTACGTCTCCTGGGCCCGTCGCAACCGCTCGGCCATGATCCGCGTGCCCATGTACAAGCCGGGCAAGGAGAAGGCGACCCGCATGGAGTTCCGTTCCCCGGACCCGGCCTGCAATCCCTACCTGGCGTTCGCCGTCATGCTGGGCGCCGGCCTGGAGGGCATCGAGAAGAATTACGACCTGCCCGCCTCCGTCGAGGAGGACATCTTCGAGATGAACCCGTCGGAGCGTCGCGCCAACGGAATCACCGACCTGCCGGGGAACCTCTACGCCGCCATCCTGGTGACGGAGCAGAGCGAGCTGGTTCGCAAGGTGCTGGGGGACCACATTTTCAACAAGTTCATCGAGAACAAGAAGATCGAGTGGGACATGTACCGCACCCACGTGAGCCGGTTCGAGATCGACAGGTACCTTCCCATTCTCTGACGGCTTCGCAGACACCCGCTCAGCAGCCCCCGCCTCCCCGGCACCGTGAAGGACGGTTCCCGGGGATGCGGCCGGTCCCGCCTCGGCGGGTCCGGACGCTGATCTACACCTCCGAGGGAGACCGATGAAAGACGACACCATGGCGACCATCGGCCAGAGCCTGTTCGGCTTCCAGTCCGCGCTCGTCCAGTCGGGCTCGAGCCTCGAGGACTACCTGAACCGGTACTACCGGGAGAAGTGGATGGGGGACGCCCTCTACGCGGCCCTCGCCCTGCGGACCACCTTCGTCACGGCCCTGCACGAGTTCCTGGCCGGGGAGGGGCTTTTCAACCTGGAGCGGGTTCAGCTGAGCCCGGTCACCGACCCCCTGGCCCACGACGTGGAGTACGTCCCCAGCATCCACTACAAGGGCCAGCTCTACGTGATGACCCACAGCATGATCTACTCCAAGCTCCTCGCCTGCTTCAACCCGCGGGTCCGGGGGATCTACGTGGAGTCCCCGAACGTGCGCCTGGAGATCGAGAGCCCGGACCGAACCCAGCGCGGACGGTACCTGATCGACTTCAGCCAGATGGACATCGAGCTCAGGAGAAACCGGGGCGTCGACCTGAGGACCTACCTGGGGGAGCCGGACCGCGTCCGGGAGCTGCTCAGCGAGGACATGGAGCGGGCCCTGGACTTCTTCGAGCGGCTCATCGTCCACGCCGTGACCCGGATGATCGAGCGGAACGAGGCCGATCTGAGGACGCTCGGCGTGGCGCTGGAGGTGCCGGAGCGCCCCTTCCCCCGCTTCCGGCAGGACGTGGCCCGGAAAATGTACGGCCGGGGGGCCGAGGAGCGGCTGGGCGAGGAGACCGATGCCCCCTTCTTCTGGATCACGGGCCTCCTGCGGGAGAACTACGATCTCGTCTACCCCTATCTCCAGGCCGAGGGAAAGATCGCGCTCAGCGAGCTGACCTCCGAGATGATCTACAACTACGACATCTGCGCCAAGAGCATCCGGCGGGACACGGGAAAGCAGTCTCCGGCCCTGGAGATCCTCTCCGGCGGCATCCGGGAGTGGATCTACGAGGCCATCGTGGAGCGTCTCCTGGACAACGGCGTCATTCCGGCAAGGCCGGTGATCTTCGAAGGCAACATCAAGAACATCGACGAGATCGGCGGGTACGGCCCGTTCCTCCTCATGGCCTCCCAGAAGGACGCGGAGGGTCGCCGCCTGTTTCCCGACACCTTCGGCGGGGGGATCGGGATCGAGCGGGCGCTCTATGCCATGACCCGGGGCCCGGTGCTGGAGAAGATCGACGACATCACCTGCTTCGGGAAGAACCCCGACAGCCACCAGCTGTACACGTTCTAGGAAGGAAGGCGCGATGTCCGAAAGGCGCGATTTGCAGGCCGTCATGGGGCATCCCCCAAGCCGGGGCCTGTACGACCCGGCGAACGAGCACGACAGCTGCGGCGTGGGCTTCGTGGTCAACGTGGACGGAACCGGGAGCCACGAGGTGATCGAGAAGGGCATCGAGGTGCTCGTCAACCTCCAGCACCGAGGCGCCGTCGGCGGGGACCTGATGACCGGGGACGGGGCCGGAATCCTCTTCCAGCTCCCGGACGCGTTTGCCCGGGCCGAGTGCAAGGGCCTCGGGATCGACCTGCCCGAGCCGGGAGGCTACGGGCTGGGCATGCTCTTCATGCCCCGGGACGCGGCCCTCTACCGGGAGTGCGAGCGGATCGTGGAGCGGTGCACCTCCACGGACGGCCTGGCCTTTCTCGGCTGGAGAGAGGTCCCCGTGGACAGTGAGGCCATCGCCGGGCAGGCCAAGAGCCGGCAGCCGGTGATCCGGCAGTGCTTTATCGGGGGGCGGGGGCGAAGAGGGGCGGCGCTCGAGCGGCGGCTGCACGCCCTTCGAAGGGAGATCGAGAAGATGGCCGGCGAGGCGGTCGGGATGCGGGACCGCTTCTACATCCCGAGCCTCTCCTGCCGCACCGTGGTCTACAAGGGGCTCTTCACCGCCAGCCAGATCAGGCGCTACTACCTGGACCTCGCCGACCGCCGGCTCACCAGCGCCATGGCCGTGGTCCACCAGAGGTACAGCACCAACACCTTCCCCTCCTGGGAGCTGGCCCAGCCGTTCCGCTACCTCGCCCACAACGGCGAGATCAACACCCTCAGGGGGAACCTGAACCTCATCCACTCCCGCGAGCCCATGCTGAAGAGCGACCTGCTGGGGGACGACCTCCACCGGATGTTCCCGATCATCGATGAGCGCGGGAGCGACTCGGCCTGCCTGGACAACGCCCTGGAGCTGCTCCACAGCGGGGGCCGCACCCTGCCTCACGCCATGCTCATGCTGGTGCCCGAGGCCTGGGGGGTCAAGTACCCCATGGGCCCCGACCAGCGCGGCTTCTTCGAGTACCACGCCGGTCTCATGGAGCCCTGGGACGGTCCGGCCGCCCTGGCCTTCACCGACGGGACCCAGGTGGGCGCCATGCTGGACCGGAACGGTCTCCGCCCGGCCCGCTACACCGTTACCAGGCAGGGGTTCATGGCCTTCGCCTCGGAGGCGGGTGTCCTGGAGTTCGATCCGGCGGACGTGGCGGAGAAGGGGGCCCTTCGTCCCGGGCAGATGATCGTGGTGGACACGGAAAAGGGCCGGGTGCTCAAGAACGGGGAGATCAAGACCCTGTGCGCCCGCAGGCAGCCCTACCGGCGCTGGGTGGAGGAGAACCGGATCAGCCTGCGCGGGTTCTACGGGAGCGTCTCCTCGTTCACCCCGGACTTCGAGGGGCTGCTGTTCCGCCAGAAGCTGTTCGGATACACCCGCGAGGACCTGCAGATGATCATCGAGCCCATGTCCTCCAGCGGGTACGAGCCCGTGGGCTCCATGGGCGCGGACACGCCTCTGGCGGTCTTCTCGGACAAGAACCCGCTCCTCTACGGCTACTTCAAGCAGCTGTTCGCCCAGGTGACCAACCCGGCCATCGATCCGGTCCGCGAGGAGCTGGTCATGTCGCTCATGACCTTCATCGGGAACCCGGGCAATATCCTCACGGAGCTGCCCGGGCACAGCCGGCTGATCAAGCTGGTCCACCCGATCCTGTCCAACGAAGACCTGGTCCGCCTCCGAAACCTGAACGTGGCCGGTTTCCGGTCCCGGGTCATTCCCATGGGGTTCCCGGCCGGCGGCACGGGCAGCAAGCTGGCCGCGGCCGTGGAGGCGCTCTGCGACCGGAGCGAGCAGGCCCTGGCCGAGGGCGACTCCCTTCTCGTCCTGAGCGATCGGGACCTCCCGGAAGGAACCGCCCCCATCCCCGCGCTCCTGGCCGTCTCCGCGGTGAACCAGCACCTCGCCGGGAAGGGCAGGCGCACCTCTGCGGGGCTGATGGTGGAGACCGGCGAGGCCCGCGAGGTGATGCACATGGCCCTGCTCCTGGGATACGGAGCCACGGCCGTGAACCCCTACCTGGCCTTCGACACGGTGGCCGCCATGGACCTCCGCCGGGAGCTCAGCCGGAACCTGAGCGTGGGCGTGGCCCTGGAGAACTACATTCAGGCCCTGGGCAAGGGTCTCCTCAAGATCATGAGCAAGATGGGGATCTCCACCCTCAGGAGCTACCGGAGCGCCCAGGTGTTCGAGGCGGTGGGACTCAACCGCTCGGTGGTGGACCGCTACTTCCCGGGGACGGCGTCGCGCGTCGGCGGCATCGGCCTGGACGAGATCGCCCGGGAGGCCAACGCCCGGTACGACGCGGCGTACGACCGGTCGCCGGGCGCGCCCGCAATCCTGGCCAGCGGCGGGCAGTACCGGCTGCGCAAGGACGGGGAGCGCCACCTCTGGACGCCGGAGTCCATCACGGCGCTTCAGCGGGCCGTGCGGACCGGCGACGTCGAGGCGTACCGCTCCTACGCGGCCCTCGTCAACCAACAGTCCGAGCGGCTCTTCACACTGAGGGGGATGTTCCGCTTCCGGGAGCGGACCCCCGTGCCCCTGGACGAGGTGGAGCCGGCATCGGAGATCGTGAAGCGGTTCGTGGTGAGCGCCATGTCCTTCGGATCCATCAGCCGGGAGGCCCACGAGACCGTCGCCGTGGCCATGAACCGGCTGGGGGGAAAGAGCAACTGCGGGGAGGGCGGCGAGGACCCGGCCCGCTACAAGCCGCTCGCGAACGGCGACAGCAAGTGCAGCGCGGTCAAGCAGGTGGCGAGCGGCCGCTTCGGCGTGACCGCCGAGTATCTGGTGAGCGGACGGGAGATCCAGATCAAGGTCGCCCAGGGGGCCAAGCCGGGCGAGGGGGGGCAGCTCCCGGGGCACAAGGTGAACGAGGAGATCGCGCGCGTCCGGTACTCCACCCCGGGGGTGACCCTGATCTCCCCCCCGCCTCACCACGACATCTACTCCATCGAGGACTTGGCCCAGCTGATCTTCGACCTGAAGAACGTGAACCCGGACGCACGGATCTCCGTGAAGCTCGTCTCCGAGGCCGGGGTGGGGACGGTGGCCGCGGGCGTGGCCAAGGCCCACGCGGACATGGTCCTCATCAGCGGCTACGACGGCGGCACGGGGGCGTCCCCCCTCTCCTCCATCCAGCACGCCGGCGTCCCCTGGGAGCTGGGTCTCGCCGAGACCCAGCAGACGCTGGTCCTGAACCAGCTCCGCAGCCGGATCCGGGTCCAGACCGACGGCCAGATGAAGACGGGCCGGGACGTGGTGGTGGCGGCACTCCTGGGGGCGGAGGAGTACGGGTTCGCCACGGCCGTGCTGGTGGCGCTGGGCTGCGTCATGATGCGCAAGTGCAACGCGAACACCTGCCCCGTGGGCATCGCCACCCAGGATCCGGATCTGCGGAAGCGGTTCGCCGGCGAGCCCGAGCACGTGGAGCGGTTCTTCTCCATGCTGGCCGAGGAGGTGCGCGGTCACATGGCCGCCCTGGGCTTCCGGCGGCTGGACGACCTCATCGGCCGGGGCGACCTGCTGGGGATGGACCGGGCGGTCGGCTACTGGAAGACAAGGGGCCTGGACTTCTCCGGCATCCTCTGCCTTCCCGAGGATCTTCTGGGGCGAAACCAGCCCCGGCCGCTGGTCCGCCGCTGCGTCGAGGCCCAGGACCACGGCATCACGGACGTCCTGGACCGGCAGCTCATCGAGCTGGCCGGGGAGGCCCTCGAGTCCGGGAAGCCCGTAGAGATCGAACGACCCATCCGCAACGGCCACCGCACCACGGGGGCCATGCTCTCCGGCGAGATCGCCAAGCGGTGCGGCTTCCAGGGGCTGCCGGACGGCACCATCACCTGCCGCTTTCGGGGGGCCGCAGGGCAGAGCTTCGGCGCGTTCGGGGCCCACGGGCTCACCCTGGTCCTGGAGGGCGAGGCCAACGACTACGTGGGCAAGGGCCTCTCCGGCGCGCGGATCATCCTGAAGCCCTACACCGGGATCACCTTCGACCCGGCGGAGAACATCATCGCCGGCAACGTCATCCTCTACGGGGCCACGGCCGGCAGCGTCTACATCAACGGCCGCGTGGGCGAGCGGTTCGCCATTCGCAACAGCGGGGCCTGGGCCGTGGTGGAGGGCGTGGGGGATCACGGGTGCGAGTACATGACCGGGGGCCGCGTGGTGGTCCTCGGCGAGACCGGGATCAACTTCGCCGCCGGCATGAGCGGGGGCATCGCCTACGTCTACGACCCGGAGAGGCGGTTCGACGGCCGGTGCAACCTGGACATGGTGGATCTGGAGCTGGTCACGGAGCCCAGGGACAGGGAGGAGCTCCGGGGCATGATCCGCACCCACCGGGAGCTGACCGGGAGCGCGCGGGCCGGGGAGATCCTCGAGCGCTGGGACGCCTGTCTGCCCTTCTTCGTCAAGGTGTTCCCCATGGAGTACCGGCGGGTCCTCGGCAAGATGAGCAAGGAGGACGAGGCGACCGAGCGGGAGGAAGTGGAGCACAAGTAAGGGGTGAGGACCGACATGGAGAAGAGGGAACGAGGCTTTTTCGACATCGCGCGGGTGGATCCCGGGTACCGTCCCGTGGAGGAGCGGCTGCGGGACTTCCGGGCCGCGGAACGCCAGCTGGGGCACGAGCAGATCCACGAGCAGACCGCACGATGCATGGGGTGCGGCACGCCCTTCTGCCACGCCCTCGGCTGCCCGCTCGCCAACCTGATCCCCGAGTTCAACGAGGCGGCCTTTCACGGGCACTGGGAGTACGCCCTGAAGCTCCTCCTCGCCACCAACCCGTTTCCCGAGCTCACGGGCCGGGTCTGCCCGGCGCCCTGCGAGGCGGCCTGCGTGGCGGGCCTGGACGGGGATCCCGTGACCATCCGGCAGGTGGAGCAGACCATCGCGGAAATGGGCTTCGAGCGGGGCGCCATCGCCCCGTCGCCGCCGGCCGGCCGGGTCGGTGCGCGGGTGGCCGTGGTGGGCTCGGGGCCGGCGGGGCTGGCCGCGGCCGACCTGCTCAACCGGCACGGGTACGAGGGGGTGGTCTACGAGAGCGCGCCGCGTGCGGGGGGCATCCTCCGGTACGGCATCCCGGACTTCAAGCTGGAGAAGTGGGTGGTGGACCGCCGGGTCCGGCTCATGGAGGAGGAGGGCGTGGCCTTCGAGCTGAACGTGACTGTCGGCGAGGACGTCTCCCACCGCTACCTCCGGCGGAAGTTCGACGCGGTCTGCCTGGCCTGCGGGGCGCGGGAGCCCCGGGATCTGGTCGTACCCGGCCGGGACCTTCAGGGGGTCCGGTTCGCCATGGACTATTTGACCGCGCAGAATCGCCGCCTGGAGGGCGAGCCCGCGGACCCGGGCAGGGAACCGGACGCCCGGGGAAAGCGCGTGGTGGTGATCGGCGGCGGGGACACCGGCTCCGACTGCCTGGGCACGGCCCTGCGCCAGGGGGCGATCCGGGTGGTTCAGCTGGAGCTCCTGCCGCGCCCGCCCGAGAAACGGGATCCGGCCACGCCCTGGCCCATGTGGCCCCGCATGCTCAGGCCGACCCATGCGCACAAGGAGGGCGGGGAGCTCCGCTGGTCCGTCATGACCACCGGTTTCCTGGGCCGGGACGGCCTGCTGACCGGGCTTCGCGGGGTCGAGGTGACGTGGGCGCCGGAGGAGGACGCCTCTCCCGTCCCCAGACCGGTGCCGGGGACCGAGTTCGAGATCGAGGCCGACCTGGCGCTCCTGGCCATGGGGTTCACGGGGCCGGCCAGGACGCCCCTGGTCGAGGACCTGGGCCTGGAGCTGGACGAGCGGGGCAACATCCGGACCTTCGGCGGAAACCGGACCTCGGTGGAGGGCGTGTTCTCCGCCGGCGACATGGCCGTGGGCCAGTCGCTCGTGGTCCGGGCCATGGCGGACGGACGCGAGGCGGCCCGGGGGATCATGTCCTACCTGTCGGAGCGGGAGCCGGCGGCCCGCCTTAGTTGAACTGAAAAACCGAATCAGGGATGATTTAAGCTAATTCAGCTCAATGGGAAAAACATTTGCAAAACCACATCCGATGGGGTAGGACCGCTGCATCATGATCGCCGTCGTGGACTACAAGGCAGGGAACCTTCGAAGCGTGGAGCGCGCCTTGAACCGGCTCGGGGTGCCGTGTGCGATCACGGGGGACCCCGATGCGATCCGTTCGGCGGACCGGGTGGTCTTCCCGGGGGTCGGAGCGGCCGGCTCGGCCGTGGAGGACCTCGGGGCCGCGGGGATCGACCGGGTGCTCCGGGAGGTGGTCGATCGAGGAACCCCGTTTCTGGGGATCTGCCTCGGCGCGCAGGTCATCCTGGAACGGAGCGAGGAGAACGACGCCGTCTGCCTGGGGCTGCTCCCCGGAACCGTGGTCCGGTTCCCGTCGCCGCTCCTCGGCCCCGCGGGCGAGCGGCTGAAGGTTCCCCACATGGGGTGGAACGGGCTTCGGAGGAGGTCGAACCACCCGGTCCTCGAGGACGTGCGGGAAACGGACGAGTTCTACTTCGTCCACGGCTACTACCCCCGACCCGCGACGGAGGACCACGTGATCGCGACCACGGAGCACGGCACGGTGTTCCCCTCGGTCATCGGCACGAAGAACCTGGTGGCCATGCAGTTCCACCCGGAGAAGAGCGGGGAGCCCGGGCTGAGAATCCTGGAGCGATTCGCCCGCTGGGACGGCCGCCATGCTGAGTAAACGGATCATCCCCTGCCTGGACGTGCGGGACGGGAAGACCACCAAGGGCATCCGGTTCCGGGAGAACGTGGACATCGGCGACCCCGTGGAGATGGCCCGGCTCTACTACGAGCAGGGCGCGGACGAGATCGTCTTCTACGACATCACCGCCTCCAGCGACCGGCGGGACATCATGATCGACGTGGTGGACCGGGTGGCCCGGGAGATCTTCATCCCCTTCTCCGTGGGCGGGGGAATCCGGACGCTGGAGGACATGCGGCGGGTCCTCCTGGCGGGCGCCGAGAAGGTGAGCGTGAACAGCGCGGCCATTCACAACCCGTCCATCATCCGCGAAGGGGCGCAGGCCTTCGGGAGCCAGTGCATCGTCCTGGGGATGGACGTGAAGCGGGTCGAGCCCACGGAGGAGATCCCCACCGGGTACGAGATGGTGATCAACGGGGGCCGGACGTACACGGGCAGGGACGCCCTCGCCTGGGCCCTGGAGGCCGAGGATTCGGGCGCGGGCGAGATCTGCCTCAACTCCATCGACGCGGACGGGACTCAGGACGGATACGAGCTGGAGCTGACCGCCCTCGTGTCCGGCCGGGTGGGGATCCCGGTGATCGCCTCGGGCGGGGCCGGCCGGATCGGTCACCTGTTCGAGGCCCTGACCGAGGGGCAGGCGGATGCGGCCCTGGTGGCCTCCATCGTGCACTACGGCACCTACGCCATCGGCGAGATCAAGGACCGGCTGCACGAGCTCGGGGTGAAGGTCCGCCGGACATGGGACTGAAAACCTCTCTTCCGAAGAAGACCCCGTTCCCCTGCAGCGGAACGGGTTCGGAGCCTGACGCATGAAGGCACTGCTGGCACTCGAGGACGGCACGGTTTTTCGCGGCCGATCGTTCACCGGCCCCGCGGAGTCCACCGGGGAGGTCGTGTTCAACACGAGCATGTCCGGATACCAGGAGATCCTCACGGACCCCTCCTACTGCGGGCAGTTGGTGACCATGACCTACCCCCTGATCGGGAGCTACGGGGTGAACGCCGAGGACGTGGAGTCCTCGCGTGTCCAGGTCCGGGCCCTGCTGGTGAAGGAGTACCAGGCGGTCCCCAGCAACTGGCGGAGCGAGAGGAGCCTGGCCGACTACCTCCGGGAGGCGGGCGTGCCCGGCATCGAGGGGATCGACACGCGGGCCCTCACCCGGAGGATCCGGGAGGCGGGGGCCATGCGGGCGGCGCTCTCCACCAGGGATCTGGACCCCGCATCCCTGGTGGAAAAGGCCCGGCGCTCCCCGGGCATGGAGGGGCTGGACCTGGTCCGGGAGGTGACCTGCCCAGGCCCGGTCCTCTGGCAGGGCGGCCGGGCCGTCCCCGTCGAGGGCGGACTCGAGGCGTTCCAGTGGCCCGAGACCGCCGGCCGCCGGCGTGTGGTGGCCGTGGACTACGGGATCAAGTCGAACATCCTCCGATCCCTGGAAAAGCGCGGCTGCACGGTGCTGGTGGTGCCGGCGGACGTCCCCGGCGAGGGCATCGACCGGTTGGCGCCGCACGGTCTCTTCCTGAGCAACGGCCCCGGGGACCCGGCCGCGGTCACCTACGCCGTGGAGATGCTCCGGGGGCAGCTGGGGCGACGGCCCACCTTCGGCATCTGCCTGGGGCACCAGCTGCTCGGGCTCGCCCTGGGAGGGAAGACCTTCAAGCTCAAGTTCGGGCACCGCGGGGGGAACCAGCCGGTCAAGGACCTCACCACGGGCAAAGTGGAGATCACCTCCCAGAACCACGGTTTCTGCGTGGACATGAGCTCCATCCGGGATCCGGACGTGGAGCTCACCCACGTCAACCTGAACGACAACACCCTGGAGGGTCTCCGGCACCGGAAGATCCCGCTCTTCTCGGTCCAGTACCACCCGGAGGCCTCCCCCGGTCCCCACGACGCCGGCTACCTGTTCGACCGGTTCGTGGAGATGATGGAAAAAAACTAGGGGACGTTTTTGCATAATTCGATAACTCATCTTTATCGAAGGCATCTCTCCGTCCGCTTGGAGAGTTATCGAATTATGCAAAAACGTCCCCTGTCCCGATAGGAGACCATGCCGAAACGCACCGACATCCAAAAGATCCTGATCATCGGGTCCGGTCCCATCGTGATCGGCCAGGCCTGCGAGTTCGATTACTCCGGCACCCAGGCCTGCAAGGCCCTCATGGAGGAGGGGTACGAGGTCGTCCTGATCAACAGCAACCCCGCCACCATCATGACCGACCCGGAGACGGCCCACCGGACCTACGTGGAGCCCATCCAGCCCGACATCGTGGCCAAGGTCGTGGAGCGGGAGCGGCCCGATGCGCTGCTCCCGACGCTGGGCGGCCAGACCGCGTTGAACACCGCGGTCCGGGTGGCCGAGACCGGCCTGCTGGACCGGATGGGGGTCGAGGTGATCGGCGCGTCCATCCCGGTCATCCTCAAGGCGGAGGACCGGGAGAAGTTCCGGGACGCCATGACCCGGATCGGGCTGAAGGTGCCGGAGAACGACATCGTGCGCACCATGGGGCAGGCCAGGGCGGCGGCCGACCGGATCGGTTACCCCCTGATCATCCGTCCCAGCTTCACCCTGGGAGGCATCGGCGGCGGGGTGGCCTACAACCGCGAGGAGATGGAGCGGATGGCCCACACCGGCCTCGAGGCCAGCATGATCAACGAGGTGATCGTCGAGGAGTCGCTGATCGGCTGGAAGGAGTACGAGCTCGAGGTGATGCGCGACTTCATGGACAACGTGGTGATCATCTGCTCCATCGAGAACCTCGATCCCATGGGCGTGCACACCGGGGACAGCATCACCGTGGCCCCGGCCCAGACCCTGACGGACCGGGAGTACCAGGTGATGCGGGACGCGGCCATCGACATCATCCGCGAGATCGGGGTCGAGACGGGCGGGAGCAATATCCAGTTCGCGGTCCATCCCGAGACGGGCGAGATGATCGTGATCGAGATGAACCCCCGGGTCTCCCGGAGCTCCGCCCTGGCCTCCAAGGCCACGGGGTTCCCCATCGCCAAGATCGCCACCAAGCTGGCCGTGGGCTACACCCTGGACGAGATCGCCAACGACATCACCCGCGAGACCCGGGCCTCGTTCGAGCCCACCATCGACTACTGCGTGGTCAAGGTCCCGCGGTGGACCTTCGAGAAGTTCCCCGGCGCCGAGGACCGTCTCACCACCTCCATGAGGTCCGTGGGCGAGACCATGGCCATCGGTCGGACCTTCAAGGAGGCCCTCCAGAAGGCGGTGCGCTCCCTGGAGATCGGCCGTTTCGGCCTGGGGAGGGACCGTCCCGGTCCGCCGCCTCCGCCGCCGGACGTGCTCGAGCTCGAGGAGCGCCTGGTCAACCCGAACTCGGGCCGGCTGTTCACCCTGTACCAGGCCATGGAGGCCGGTCTCTCCCTGGAGCGGCTGAATGAGCTGACCCGCATCGATCCCTGGTTCCTGCACCAGATCCACCGGATCTTCCTCCTGGAGCGCGACCTCTCCTCGGCGTCGGAGAAGGGCCTGGACGCCTTCCGGGAGGACCCGGACCGCCTCCGCCTGGCCAAGGAGTACGGCTACTCGGACGCCAAGCTGGGGGTGCTCTTCGGCTGCAGCGAGCAGGAGGTGCGGGACTGCCGCAAGGCTCTGGGGATCGAGCCGGTCTACAAGCTCGTGGACACCTGCGCCGCCGAGTTCGAGGCGTACACGCCCTACTTCTACTCCACCTACGAGCAGGAGAACGAGATCCGCACCTCGGACCGGCGGAAGGTGGTGATCCTGGGCGGGGGGCCGAACCGGATCGGCCAGGGGATCGAGTTCGACTACTGCTGCGTCCAGGCCTCGTTCGCCCTCAAGGAGATGGGCGTCGAGAGCATCATGGTGAACAGCAACCCGGAGACCGTGAGCACGGACTACGACACATCGGACAAGCTCTACTTCGAGCCGCTCACCCGGGAGGACGTGCTCAACATCATCGAGCAGGAGCGGCCCGAGGGGGTGATCGTCCAGTTCGGCGGGCAGACCCCCCTCAACCTGGCGGTCCCGCTCGAGGAGGCCGGGGTCCGGATCCTGGGGACGAGTCCGGACAGCATCGACCGGGCCGAGGATCGGGAGCGGTTCCAGGCCCTGCTCCGGAAGCTCGACATCCTCCAGCCCGAGAACCGCATCGCCTTTCGGGAGAACGAGGCCGTGCGCCTGGCGGACGAGATCGGCTACCCCGTGGTGGTGCGGCCCTCCTTCGTCCTGGGCGGGCGGGCCATGGAGATCATCTACGACCGAAAGGCCCTGGAGGCCTACATCCACACCGCCGTGGACGTCTCCCCGGGCAAGCCCGTGCTCCTGGACCGGTTCCTGGAGCACGCCGTGGAGATCGACGTGGACGCTCTCTCCGACGGCACGGACACCCTCATCGGCGGCGTCATGGAGCACATCGAGGAGGCCGGCATCCACAGCGGGGACAGCGCCTGCGTGCTGCCTCCCATGAGCCTCGAGCCCGAAACGATCGAGCGGATCGGGGAGCACACCCGGGCCCTGGCCCGCGAGCTGGGCGTGGTGGGGCTCATGAACATCCAGTACGCCGTGAAGGACGGCACCATCTACGTGATCGAGGTGAACCCCCGCGGCTCGCGCACCGTCCCCTTCGTGAGCAAGGCCACGGGCGTACCCCTGGCCAAGCTGGCCACCCAGGTGATCCTGGGCAAGAGCCTGGCCGAGCTCGGGCTGACCCGGGAGGTTGTGCCTGCGCACGTCTCGGTCAAGGAGTCCGTCTTTCCCTTCAACCGTTTCCCCGGCGTGGACATCCTGCTGGGGCCGGAGATGAAGTCCACGGGCGAGGTCATGGGGATCGACGCCACCTTCGGGCTGGCCTTTGCCAAGAGCCAGAAGGCCGCCGGGCAGAATCTCCCGCTTTCCGGGTCCGTCTTCATCAGCGTGAAGGACGAGGACAAGGAGGCGCTGCTGGGCACCGCGGCCCGGCTGGCGGACCTGGGCTTCCGCATCCTGGCCACCTCGGGCACCTCGAGCTTTCTCACCCGCGAGGGCGTTCAGAACGAGCGGGTGAACAAGGTCCGGGAGGGACGTCCCCACATCGTGGACATGATCAAGAACGGCGAGATCGATTTGGTGATCAACACGGTGAGCGGCAAGAAGACCGTTTCCGAGTCCACCTCCATCCGCTTGGCCACGCTGGCCCTCGAGGTCCCCTACACCACGACCGTGGCGGGCGCCCGGGCGGCGGCCCAGGCCATTGAGGCGCTCAAGCAGGGAGGGATCGAGGTGAGGACCCTCCAGGAGTTTCACCGCGCGGCCCCGGCGGTCGGCTAGGACCCGCCTTCGGGAGAACGCGCATCGGAGCCCATCCCATGGAGAAGCTTTCCCCCGACCCAGGCCTCGACGTCGTGCGTTCCCGCAGACCGCGGGAAGAGTGCGGGATCTTCGGCGTGTACCACCACGAGGAAGCGGCCAAGCTCACCTACTTCGGCCTCTACGCGCTTCAGCACCGGGGGCAGGAGAGCGCGGGGATCGTGGTCTCGGACGGGAACCGGGTCACAGCCCACAAGGACATGGGGCTCGTGCCGGACATCTTCGACGAGCAGATCCTGGAGAGGCTCTCCGGCCACATGGCCCTGGGCCACGTGCGCTACAGCACCACCGGTTCCTCCCTCGTGGTCAATGCCCAGCCCTTCACGATCAAGCACTCCGGGCACTCCCTGGCCATCGCCCACAACGGGAACTTCGTCAACGCGCGGAGCCTTCGCACCCGGCTGGAAGGCCAGGGCTCCATCTTCCAGACCACCATGGACAGCGAGATCGTCCTCCACCTCCTGGCACGGTCCCTGAAGCGTGGCCTGGAGCAGGCGGTGCTCGACATGGCCGAGACCGTGGAGGGAGCCTTCTCCATGGTGCTCATGACCGAGGACGCCATGGTGGCCATCCGGGACCGCAACGGCTTCCGGCCCCTCTGCCTGGGCCGGCTCAACTCGGGGTGGGTGGTGGCCTCGGAGACGTGCGCCCTGGATCTGGTGGAAGCCGACTACGTCCGGGACATCGAGCCCGGGGAGATCCTGGTCATCGGCGAGGAGGGGCTTCGCAGCCTCCACCTGCCCGAGAAGGGGCGGAGGTCGCAGTGCATCTTCGAGCTGATCTACTTCGCCCGGCCCGACAGCAACGTGTTCGGCGAGAACGTCTACGAGTTTCGAAAGCGCCAGGGCCGACTCCTGGCCGAGGAGTACCCCTTGGAAGCGGACTTCGTCATGCCCTTTCCCGACTCCGGGAGCTATGCGGCCATCGGCTACGCCCAGGCCTCGGGGCTTCCCCTGGAGATGGGCATGATCCGCAACCACTACGTGGGCCGCACCTTCATCCAGCCCTCCCAGAGCATGCGCGACTTCGGCGTCAAGGTGAAGCTCAACCCCGTCCGGGATCTCCTCCAGGGCAAGCGGGTGATCATCATCGAGGACTCCATCATCCGGGGCACCACGGCCCGCACCCGGATCAAGACCCTCCGGAACGCCGGCGCCCGGGAGATCCACATGCTGGTGAGCTGCCCTCCCCACTGCTGTCCCTGTCCCTACGGGATCGACTTCTCCACGCGGGGCGAGCTCATCGCGGCCCGGAAGTCCGTGGAGGAGATACGGGCCTTCGCCGGGCTGGACAGCCTGGGCTACCTGGGCATGGACAACCTGGCCGCGGCCACCTCCATCCCCCGGGAGGACCTCTGCTTCGCCTGCTTCGACGGGGACTACCCCGTCCCCGTCACGGAAGAGGTCTCCAAGTTCAGCCTGGAGTAGGCGACGGGCTTTGCGGCCCGTAGAAAACCGCCTTGACGTGGCCGGCCTCTCTTTCCTATGAATGGTTCAAGCATTGACGGGTTCGCAAAAACCCGCTCACCCGCCGCTGGGGACGATATAACCTGTTGAAATCTCATGGGCAGATCTCAAGGCTTC
>CAYVVQ010000074.1:0-20367 GCA_964454455.1 uncultured Desulfobacterales bacterium
TGACCCCATGTTCACAGGTAGGGGGAGAACAGCCAGGCCAGGGAGTCGCGGACCTTGGCCGGCAGGGGGCGGCCGTCCATCTCCTCGAGGGACACCTCCCGGGAGCGACGGCGGCAATCCTCCGCAAAGGCGACCATCCCACCGACCCAGTCCGGGTCGAACACCTCCAGGGCCAGCTCGAAGTTCAGCCTCAGGCTCCTCGGGTCCAGGTTGGCCGAACCCACCAGGGCGTAGAGGCCGTCCACCAGGAACAGCTTGCTGTGCACGAAGGGAGGGGGCTGGTAGAAGACCCGGATCCCCCACTGGAGCAGCTCCCAGAGCATGTTCCGGGTGGCCCAGTGGACAAAGGGCATGTTGTTCTTCTCCGGCAGGATCACGTGGACCTCCACCCCCCGCAGGGCGGCGGTCTGCAGCGCGCCGATCATCTCCCGGGAGGGGAGGAAGTAGGGGGTCATGACGATCACCTGGGTCCGGGCCGTGGACACCGCTCCGGTCAGGATCACGGCCAGCTTGTCCAGGTCCTCGTTGGGGCCGTCCACGATGGTCCGGCAGACGGCCTCGCCCGCCTGCTCCAGGTCCTGCGGCGTTCCCGCGAGCTCCTCCCCCGCGGCAAAGGCCCAGTCCTCGCAGAACAGCTCCTCGACCTGCTGGACCACCGGGCCGGCGATCCGGAAATGGACGTCCTCCACCCGGGACGGGTTCTGCGTGTCGGCGGCCAGGTGGCGGTCGCCGATGTTCATGCCGCCCAGGAACGCGATCCGCCCGTCCACCGTCAGGATCTTGCGGTGATTGCGCAGGTTGACGTGCAGGGAGGGCGGGATCAGCGTGGGGGGCAGGAACCGGGCCACCCGGACCCCCCGCTTCGCGAGAAGCCTGCCGCTGAAGGGAAAGGAGTAGAGCTCGCCGATCCCGTCCAGCAGGACCCGCACCTGCACGCCCCGGTCCCGGGCGCTGGCGAGGGCCTCGATGAACCGACGGCCGGTGGTGTTCGAATCCAGGATGTAGGTGGCGAGGTAGACCGTCCTCCCGGCCGCCTCCACGGCCTCCAGCATGGCCGGGTAGGCCTCCTCGCCGTTCCGGAGCAGCTCGACCCGGTTCCCGTGCAGCAAGGGGCGCCTCGTGACCCGATCGGAGATGCGCGCGAAGGGGACGAACCGCTCGGGGAGGTCCTTCTCGGGGCGGGCCGTGGCGGGAATGGCCGGGGGCTCGTGGTGAAACAGGAACAGAAAGGGGAGCCGTCGGGTGAGCTGCTTGGCCCGCGTCTGCACCCGGTTGATGCCGAACAGGAGGTAGAGCAGGGGACCGAGGAGGGGGAAGATGATCACGACCGCGATCCATCCCCAGCTCGCCCGGGGGTCGCGCTTGAACAGCAGGGCGTGCCCCGCCGTGCCCACGACCAGGGCCGCGTGAAGGACGACGATCGCCCACTGGAAGGGACCTAACTCCGGCATAGGGATGCCTTCCCGCCCGGGCAAGGGAGGTTCACGGCTGCAACACGACCCGGTTGCGACCCTCTCGCTTCGCCCGGTAGAGCCCCTGGTCCGCCTCCCGGATCATCTGGGGAAGGTGGCAGCCCGGGGTGCAGCAGAGACCGATGGAGACGGTGAACCGGATCCGTTCGTTCCCGTAAGGAACCTCGGTGTTCTCGACCACGAGGATCCTCCGGGATGGGGAAGGGGCGTCGTTCACCTCAGAGACCTCCCCCTTCGGCCAGCGATTCCAGTCCCTCCAGGTCGAGAAGGCGAATGCGCCGTCCGTCCGACTCGATCAACCCCTCTCTGGACATCCGGCCCAGAATCCTGGAAAGGGTCTCCGGGATGGTTCCCAGAAGGCTGGCGAGCTGCGCCTTGGTCACGTCCAGCACCAGGTCCTGTCCACCCTTCCCTTGCCGGCTCAGGTAGAGAAGATAGGCCGAGAGCCGTCCCGGGACCTCCTTGAGGGAGAGGTCCTCGATCAAGGCGGTGAACCGGCGCAGCCTCACGCTCAGCAGGGCCAGCAGGTTCATGGCCACCGAGGGGTTGTCCCGGATGAGGCCGGCAAAGGCATCTCTGGGGAAGAAGAGCACGCGGCTCTCCTCCATGGCCTCGGCGTTGGCCGGGAAGCGCCTCCCGGCGAAGAGCGCCACCTCGCCGAAGGGCTCGCCCGCCCCGAAGAGATGAAGGGTCTGCTCCTTTCCCTCCATGGAGAGCTTGAAGATCTTCACCCGGCCCGAAAGGACCACGTAGAAGCCGTCCCCTTCGTCGCCTTCCAGGAAGATGCTCTCCCCGCGCCGGAAGGAGCGTTCGGCCGCTATGGCCGAGAGCTGATGGACCTCGTCGTCCGGGAGCCCTTCGAACAGGGGAATGGAGGCGACGTCCTCGGGTCGACTCATGTCAAGGCAGCCTCTTTACAGGGTGCAACGGGTGCCGGCAGGCCGCACGAAAGATCCCGGGAAGCCTCACCCGTTCACCAATCGCACCAGTGCCGCGTCCGGGAAGTAGTCGACGATGTTCAGGCAGCCATAACCCTGGTGCAGCCCGAAGATGCGGGGGAGGTCCAGGCCCAGGGCGTCGCAGATGAGCACGCGGTTCACGAGGCCGTGGGCCACCAGCAGGAGGTCCTGCCCCTCGCGCTCCTCCAGGATCGCCTTCATGGAGGAGAGGACGCGCCGGGAGAACTCCCCCAGGCTCTCCCCTCCCCCCGGAAACCGGTAGCCCAGGACGTCCTTCTCCCGCTTCTGGAGCTCCTCGGGAAAGCGTTCCCGGATGTCCTCCAGGGTCAGACCTTCCCACGACCCGAAGTCCATCTCGCGGAGCTCCGGCAAGGACTGGACGGGCGCGTCGTGGTGCCGGCCGATGATCTGCGCGCCCACCACGGACCGGCGCAGATCGCTCGAGAACACGGCGTCGATTCGAACGTGGCGGAGGCGCTCGGCCACGGCCTCCATCTGGACCCGACCCACCTCCGTGACCTCCACATCGGTGCGGCCGTAGATGGGAAAGCGCTCGAAACCCTCCACCTGCCCGTGCCTCACCAGGTACAGCCTGTTCGTTCCCTTCATGGGTCGCATCATAGGCAGGAAACCGGAGCGTGTCAATCTCGTGACGCATCTCCTGACTCAGCCCTTTGTCCGCAGGCGGATCGGCATCCGGTTGGTGGCCTGGACGCGCAGGCGACATCTGCGACGGAGACCGCGAACCGGAAGAAAGCCCTGAGATCTCCGGCCGGCCCCCACCTGCGCACGGCCGGAGATTGGCCTTTATTTCACGGGCGGATTGGTGTATAGACGCCGGAAAGGCGGGCGATGGTCATGAAGGAGTGCTACGGCAACCTGGATCGCGTTTTTCCCATGGGAAAGCAGGGACTTCGGGAAGTCCCAGAGGGCTGCTTCGCGTGCCCGGAGCGGACCGGCTGCATGCGGTCCGCCCTGAAGACGAGACCGGGGATCGCCATGCAGGAGGAGGCCCTGGACCGCTCGGCCGCCTCCGGCCTGCGGGGACGTATCCTGCGCTGGTCCCGGAAAAAGGAGCTCGAACGTATGGCGCGCGGGGACAAAGAGGGGAGCCGCCGGTGAAGGTCAGAATCGCCTGCCCCCACTGCGGCTTCACCACCTGGGTGGACGAGAGCCGGATCCCCGAGAAGGCCCGTTTCGCCGACTGCCCCCGCTGCCGGGAGCGCTTTCCCCTTCGACCGGAAATGCCCCCGGAGCCTTCCCCTCCCGCGAGAGACCGCGGTCCCTCCCCCTGGGAGGACCGGTCCCGGGTCGGGCTCTGGGCGGGCATCCACCGTACCTTTGTGTCCGTTCTCTTCCACCCGGCGGCATTTTTTCGGGGCCTTCACCATCGAGACGGCCTGAGGGAGCCGTTCGCCGCCGGTCTCCTCTTCGGTTCGCTGGGGGTGATGCTCAGCCTGTTCTGGGACCTCGTGATGGCCGTCTGGGGGCTCGGGGGAGGCCTCCAGGCCATGGCATCACGGTTCAACGTCTCGCTCCTGTTTCCCCTGCTCCTGGTGCTCGCGCCCCTCCTGGTCACGCTGGGCCTCTTCGCCGTGAGCGGGGTCGTCCACGTCTTTCTCTTGTTGACGCGGGGGGCGCGGCACGGGTTCGAGGGGACGTTTCGGGTGGTCGCCTACGGGCAGATGACCCAGATCTTCGGAGCCGTCCCGTTCCTGGGGGGATTGATCGGGGGTCTCTGGTACATGGTGGTGCTGGTGGTCGGTCTTCGGGAGATCCACGGGACCACGTACGCCCGGGTGATCCTGGCGTTCGTGCTGATGACGGTCCTGGCCGTGGCCGTTCTGCTCGCCGCCCTGGTTCCCGTGGTGATGTCCCTCGTTCGCTGACACGTGCCCCGTCGTCCGGCCGGCCCCCCGGGCACCGGACCACAAGGATTCGCGACCCATGGAAAACCAGGCCGCTCAGATCGATTACGAGGGGCTCCTGAACCCGGCCCAGCTCCAGGCGGTAACCACGCTCGAGGGGCCGGTCCTCGTCATCGCCGGGGCCGGGAGCGGGAAGACGCGGACCCTGGTCTACCGGGTGGCCCGCCTCGTCGAGTCGGGGATCCCACCGGACAACATCCTCCTCCTCACCTTCACGCGCAAGGCCTCGTCCGAGATGCTGGAGCGCGCCGCCGGCCTGGCGGACGCCAGATGCCGCCGGGTCTCTGGCGGCACCTTTCACTCCCTGGCCCACCGGGTGCTTCGAGCCCACGCCGAGCGGATCGGCTTCGGTCCCCGCTTCACCATCATGGATCGAGCGGACATGGAGGAGGTGGTCCAGTCGCTGGTGAAGGACCTTCACGTGGCCAAAGGATCGGTGCGGTTCCCCAAGCGATCCACCCTGGCCACCATCCTGAGCAAGGCGGTGAACCTCCAGACCTCCGTCGAGTCCCTGGTGGAGGAGGGGTTCTCCCAGTTCCTGGAGTACGCGGGACACCTCCAGAAGCTGTCGGGGCTCTACCGGGACTACAAGCGGAACAACCAGCTCATGGACTACGACGACCTCCTCATCAACCTGAGGAGGCTCCTGATGGAGCACGAGGAGATCCGCCGGCTCCTGGCGGAGCAGTACCGGTACATCATGGTGGACGAGTACCAGGACACGAACGGCATCCAGGCCGAGATCATCCGGTGGCTCGCCGCCGACCACGGGAACGTCATGGTGGTGGGAGACGACTCGCAATCCATCTACTCTTTCCGGGGAGCCAGCTTCCGCAACATGTTCGAGTTCCCGGAGGTCTTTCAGCAAGCCCGGGTGATCAAGCTGGAGGAGAACTACCGCTCCACCCAGCCGATCCTCTCCTTCACGAACGCCCTGATGGCCCGGGCCTCCCAGAAGTATGCCAAGTGCCTGATCACCCGGCGCACGGGCGGGGAGCCGCCGAAGGCGGTGGACACCCGGACCGAGCCCGAGCAGGCCGCCTTCGTGCGCGGCCTCGTCCAGCAGCAGCGGGAGCGCGGCCGCCCCCTCTCGGAGATCGCCGTCCTCTTCCGGGCCGCCTTCCACTCCTTTGAGCTGGAGCTGGAGCTGGCCCGCCACGACATCCCCTTCGTCAAGTACGGCGGGTTCAAGTTCATGGAGTCCGCCCACATCAAGGACCTCCTGGCGCACCTCCGGCTGGCGGCCAACGCGGACGACGCCGTGAGCCTGGGGCGGGTCCTCCGGCTGGTGAAGAACATCGGTCCGGGAAAGAGCCAGGCCATCACGAGCTGGCTCAAGGAGACGGGCAAGGGACCGCACGAGATCGGGGAGTGGCCCGGTGCGGGCCGGCGAGAGAGCGGGCTCGGGACGCTGGGCTCGGTGCTCGGGCGCATCTCGAAGGCCGACCCGTCTCCCCGCGAGGCCGTGGAGACGGTGATCTCCTACTACGAGCCCGTCCTCCGGGAACGGTTCGACGACTTCCCCAAGAGGATGAACGACCTCCAGCAGCTGCCCGCCATGGCGTCCCGCTACCGGAGCCTGCGCTCCTTTCTGGACGACCTGACCCTGGAGCCCCCCACCAGCTCGGCGGACCTCGAGCAGGATCGGCCCGCGGACTGCCTGACCCTCTCCACGGTCCACTCGGCGAAGGGGCTGGAGTGGCCCGTGGTTGCGGTCATCTGGGTCATGGAGGGCTACTTTCCGTCCCCCCGGGCCTACGGCAGCGAGGACGACCTGGAGGAGGAGCGGCGGCTCCTCTACGTGGCGGCCACCCGTGCCCGGGACGAGCTCTACCTCTGCTACCCGGGCATGGAGTCCCGGCCCGTCCGGTACGCCTCGGGCGGCGTGGAGGGCCACTACCACGGCGGCCTGTCCGGCTTCGTGCGGGACCTCCCCGAGGATGTCCTGGTGCACGGAACCCACCGGCAGCTTGCGCGGCCCAAGCGACCCCCGGATCGTCGGACCCTGCGGGCCATGGCCGGCTTCGAGGGGCGGGGCAAGGCCGAGGGGCTCCGGCTGGGGGACCGGGTGAAGCACCCCGCCTTCGGCCCGGGGGTGATCTCCCGGTTCCGGGGAGAGGACAAGGTGGAGGTGCTCTTCCGAAACGCGGGAC
The DNA here is from genome assembly GCA_964454455.1 of uncultured Desulfobacterales bacterium. Lineage (GTDB taxonomy): Bacteria > Desulfobacterota > DSM-4660 > Desulfatiglandales > HGW-15 > JAIPEI01. The sequence continues at coordinate 6,513 of CAYVVQ010000074.1, forward strand.
GGAAGCTGCTCCACCTGGAGTACACGACCCTGGAGAAGATGTAGGCGCTCGAGGCGGACGAAGATCGGATGAAGACCCACGGCATGACCTATCCCGAGGCCCTGGAGCGGCTCTACGCGCTCCAGAAGTTCGGCATCAAGTTCGGGCTCTCCAAGACGGCCAACCTCCTCAGGGCCTTCGGCGACCCCCACCGCGGGCGTCGATACGTCCACATCGCCGGGACCAACGGCAAGGGCTCGGTGGCGGCCATGGCGGGCGCCATGCTGGAGCGGTCCGGCCTGAAGGTGGGCCTCTACTCGTCCCCCCACCTGGTACGGTTCACCGAGCGGTTCCGCATCAACGGCCGGGAGATGCCCCGGGAGGCCGCGGCGGGCCTGGCCGGGGAGCTGCTGGCCGCGATCGACCCGAGGGAGCCGCCCACCTTCTTCGAGATCGTCACAGCCATGGCCCTGGTGTACTTCGCCCGGGAGGACGTGGACGTGGCCCTCATGGAGGTGGGGATGGGCGGACGCCTGGACGCCACCAACGTCATCGATCCCCTGGTCACCGCGATCACCAACATCGGCCTGGAGCACCAGGACTACCTGGGCCGGCGCCTCGCGGACATCGCCGGGGAGAAGGCGGGCATCGTCAAACCCGGCGTGCCGCTGGTCACCGGCGTGACCCAGCCCCCGGTGATCCGGCGGGTGGAGCGGGCCTGCCGCGAGAACGGGGCTCCCATGATCCGTCTGGGCCGCGACGTGCGCTACCGCCACACCTCCGGCGGGCTGAGCTACCACGGGACGAACTGGAAGCTCCGGGGGCTCCGCGTGGGGCTCCCGGGCCGCTTTCAGGGCCGAAACGCGGCCCTCGCCCTGGCGGTCCTGGAGGTGCTGGCGGACCGGGGGATCCGCGTGGAGGAGGACCGGCTGCGGGAGGGCCTGGCCCGGGCCTCCTGGCCGGGGCGCATGCACCTCATGGCCCGGGACCCGGCGGTGGTCGTGGACGGCGGGCACAACCCGAGGGCCCTCCGGGCCCTGGCGGACGCCCTGCCCCGCGCCTTTGCCTACCGGCGGCTCGTCCTGGTCATCGGCGTCATGGCCGACAAGGACATCCCGGCCGTTCTCAAGGAAATCGTTCCTCCGGCCGATACCGTGATCTACACCCGTCCCGTGTACGCGCGGGCGGCCGATCCCGAGACGCTCCAGCGGGTCGCCGCGCCCATGGGAAAGCCCGGGGAAATCGCTCCCACACTGGCACAAGCGCTTGACAGGGCAATGGAAATAGCCGATGTTGAGGACTTGATCCTTGTCACCGGCTCGCTCTTCACCGCGGGAGAGGCGCTCTCCCTGCTGGATCCCGAACAGTACCGTCCCGACGAGATCTGAAAAGCCATGACCGATCGTTTTTCAGGAATTCTGCGACAGATTCTGCCCGCCGGCCTCGCTGCTCTCCTGGCGATCGCCCTCTGGGCCTCACCCGGTGCGGGCGAGGAAACGGTCCTGGGCCGGCAGATCCTGGAGGACCGGAACGCGCACTGGCAGATCACCGCCGACAAGATGACCTACATCCACGAAAAACACCTTTACGTGGCCGAAGGGAATGTGATGATCACCCGAAACGGCCAGATCCTGTCGGCCGAGCGGGGCGTGTACAACGAGGACACCGGGATCGTCCAGGTCTCCGGGGGCGTGCGCCTGACCACCAACGGCGACATCGTTTCCGGGGAGATGGCCCTGATCGACCTCCGGAACTACTTCGGGCAGATCACCAACGGGACGATCTTCCTGCGTCAGAACAACGTCTACATCCGGGGCAGCTCCATGGTCCGGACCGGTGCCAACACCTATCTGGTCAAGGAGGCCCGGGTGACCACCTGCGACGGGGAGACCCCCCCCTGGAGCATCACCGGGGAGGAGGTGAGGGTCACCGTCGAAGGCTACGGCACCGTGAGGAACGCGGCCTTTCGGATCAAGGGCTTCCCGGTCTTCTACCTCCCCTGGGCCGTCTTCCCGGTGAAGACGAAGCGCCAGACCGGGTTCCTGCCTCCCCGGCTGGGATACTCCAACCAGAACGGGGCGGATCTCGAGGTCCCCTTTTTCTGGGCCATTTCCGAGCAGGTGGACGCCACCTTTTACGAGCGATATATGACGGAGCGCGGGTTCATGCAGGGCCTGGAGTTCCGGTACGCGGCCAAGGACGACTCGCAGGGGACCTTCCTCTTCGACATCCTCCGGGACGATATCGAGAAGAAGGACATGACGGACCCGGAGGACGTCGCCCTGAGCCCGCAGGAGCGAACGAACCGCACCCGGTACTGGTTTCGGAGCCGGATGGATCAAAGCCTGTTCCCCGGCCTCCAGGCCCGACTCGACACGGACTACGTGAGCGACCAGGACTACATCAAGGAGTTCCGTGGGGGACTCATGGGGTTCGACGCCCGGTCGGAGTTCGACCAGTACGGCCGGCCCGTGGAGGAGGTGCGCTCGCCCACGAGACGCAGCGCCCTCCGCCTGAGCGCCGACGGCGAGGAGTACAGCCTCCAGGGCCTGGCCGCCTATCACCAGCGCCCCGAGAACCCGGCCTTCGACCGGACACCCCAGCCTTTGGCCGGCGCGAGCTTCGACCTCCCGCCCAGGCGACTCCCTTCCCTCCCGCTTTACGGGAATCTCAGCACGGACTACGGCTACGTCTGGCGGGACGTGGGCGCCCGGGGCCACCGGGTCTCGTTCGACCCCGAAATCACCTACCCCATGTTCCTCGGCCGCTACCTGGAGCTGGAGACCTCGGCGGGGTACGCCCACGACACCCAGTGGGTGGACGAGGACCCCATGGACGTCGGTCGGCAGAGCCGCAACGCCTACCACGCCCGGGCCCGTGTATCCACGGTTCTGGAGAGGACGTTCGACTTCACCTGGCGGGAGTACACGGCACTGAAGCACAAGGTCCGCCCCTCCATCACCTACGACTTCCGGAGCCACCGGGACGAGGATCGCTACCGCCCCTGGTTCGAGCCCATCGACGCCGAGGGGGATGTCAACCGCGTCACGCTCTCGGTGGAGAACATCCTGGACTCGAGGAAGGACGACGCGGAGGGAAACGTCCTCTACCAGCAGTGGGGGACCTTCATCCTGAGCCAGCCCTACGACCTGGACGAGGCCCGGCGGGACAGCGAGCCGTGGCGGGACAAGGAGCCCTTCGACCCCCTGATTGCGGAGCTGAACGTCTTCCCGTTCCCGTGGCTCGACCTCTACGCCGAGACCCACTGGGACCACGAGCGGAGCGACACCGTCTTCGCCGACGTCTCCGCCGGGCTCACCGTGGACCGGCTGGGGGGTCGCCGGGACCGCTACGCCCTGGAGTACCAGTACGAGGAGGACGAGAGCCAGTTCCTCGGCTACAGGATCCACCTGAACCTGGCCGGCGGGTTCAGCGTGGGCACGGCCCTCCGCCGGGAGTTGGAGATGGACCACACCCTGGATCACGCCTACTGGATCGACTACCGCGCCCAGTGCTGGGGCCTGCAGCTCTCCGCGGGCAGCCTGGACGGCATCGACTCGATCTCCCTGACCTTCCATCTCCTCGGGCTCGGAGACGTCGGGAACTTGTAGCAGCGCACCCTCTTCTTCCCGTGCCGCCGGCGATCTCCACGCGGCCCGAATGCGCCCTCCCGGGGTCCTTCCGTGGCCTGCGACGGGGGACGAAGACGTCCCGCGTCACCCGGCAACGGTTCTGTTCGGGCAAAGAAGCCTCTCAGGAGGGAAGAGAGAGCAGGATCACCGCCAGGCCCAGGGCCCAGCAGTAGGGGGCGAACCAGGAGAGCCTCCCCCTGCGGACCATGCCCATGAGGAGCTTGAGGGCGAGGAGCCCCACCACCCCCGCTGTGATCCCTCCGGCGATCAGGACCGGCACCCCCGGTCCCGAGGCCTCGCCGGCCACCAGCTGGAGCATCAGGGCCCCGACAATGGCGGGCACGGACAGGAGAAAGGAGTAGCGCGCGGCCAGCTCCCGGTCCAGACCGATCAGCAGACCGCAGGCGATGGTGGCTCCGGAGCGGGAGATCCCCGGCACGATGGCGAGCCCCTGGGCCGTGCCCACGGCCAGGGCCGCCAGCAGGCCCAGCCTCCGCACCCTCCTCCCCGGGACGGCCCGGGTCAGAATCAGCAGGAGCCCCGTCACCAGCAGCATGGCCCCCACCAGGGGAACCGAACCGAAGAGGTTCTCGAGTGGTCCCCTGAAGCCCACCCCGATCAGGGCCGTCGGGATGTTGCCGACGATCACCCACGTCAACAGGGCTCCGCCCAGCCGTTCCCGCAAAGGGGGAAGGCTCGAGGCTTCCGGACCGGGTGCGATCAGGTCCCGGAACTCCCCGACCAGGCGGGCCAGGTCGCGGCGGAAGTAGATCACCACGGCGAGCAGGGTGCCGATGTGGAGGCTGGTGTCCAGGAGCAGCTCGGGTTCGTGGAATCCCATGAGGTTCTGAAACAGGACCAGGTGGCCGGAGCTGCTGATGGGGAGGAACTCGGTGGCTCCCTGGACGACGCCCAGGAAGGTGCTGGAGAGGATGTCCATGTCGCGCCCTTTCGTTCCGCACTCTTAACCGATACCCGGCCCGGCTGGCAACCGCAAAATCCCCCGCTGTCCCCGCCCGGGCCCCGATCGAGGGGCGAGGGCGCCTTGACACACCCCGGGGCTTTCCCTATCATGAGAGCTCACGCTATCCATCCACATCGCCCAACCCTCTTGGAGGATCGAGATGAGAACCCGCATAGGAGTGTTGTCCGCCGGCGCCGACTGCCCCGGGATCAACAGCGCCATCCACTGGCTCGTCACCTCCGCTCTGGACAAGGATTTGGTGCCCGAGCGCGGGACCATGTTCGAGATCCTCGGCATTCGTGACGGCTGGCTGGGCCTGACCGATCTCAAGCCGGACAAGAAGGACAGCCTCAAACAGCACACCATGAAGCTCGACCTGGAGCTGGTGCGCACCTGGGACCGCTACGGCGGGACGCGCCTGGGGACGAGCCGCGTCAACCCCTTCGATCCGGCCAGGGACCGCTCCGAGGAAGTCGTCAAGAACATCCAGAAGCTCGGTCTCGACGCCCTGGTGGTGATCGGCGGCCCCGACAACCTCGGCGTGGCCTACAAGCTGTACAAGGAGGGGGTCAACGTGGTCGGCATTCCCAAGACCATCGACAAGGACCTCAGCGAGACCGACTACACCCTGGGGTTCGACTCCGCCGTGAACATCATCACCCAGGACATCGACCGGCTTCGCATCACGGCCGGCTCCCACAGCCGCATCTTCGTGGTGGAATCCATGGGGCGGCGGGCCGGCTGGCTGGCCCTGGAGGGAGGGGAGGCGTCGGGCGCCTCCATCATCCTCATCCCGGAGCACGATTTCCTCATGGAGCGGGTGGTCGACCTCCTGAAGATGATCCGGAAGGCGGGGAAGCGCTACAGCATCGTGCTGGCCTCCGAGGGGGCCAAGCCGCGCGGCATGGAGGAGGTGCGAGAGCGCAGGGGCCGGGACGGCTTCGGCCACTTCTACCTGGGCGGCATCGGGGGTCTGGTCGCGGAGGAGATCGAGAAGCAGACGGACTTCGAGGTCCGCTACGTGGCCCTCAGGCACCTCCAGCGGGGGGGCTCCCCCACGGCCTACGACCGCCGCATGGGCCGGAAGTTCGGCATCGGCGCGGTGGACATGATCGTCAACGAGGACTTTGGCCGCATGGTGAGCTGGAAGCTCGGCGACATCACCAGCGTTCCGCTCAAGAAGGCCCTGGAGAAGCTCAACTTCGTGGACGTGGAGAAGTTCTACAACACCAAGAACTACAAGACCCTGGACAAGATCCTCTGATCGGACGGGTCGAGCCGTTCAGCTCGACGGGGGCGGCGGCAGGTCCTCCGGAAAGATCTTTCCGGGGTTGAGGATGCCGTTGGGGTCGAAGGCCTGCTTGAGGCGGCGCATCAGGCTCCTCGATGGCTCCGGGAGCTCCAGGTCCAGGTAAGGGGCCTTGGTGATCCCCACCCCGTGCTCCCCCGACAGCGTCCCCCCCAGACGGATCACCTCCTCGAAGAGCGCCCGGACGATCCGCTCCGTGTTGGCCTTCTCCTCCGGGGAATCCGGATCCAGCAGGATGTGGACGTGGATGTTTCCGTCCCCGGCGTGGCCGAAGGCCGCCACGGGCTGGCGATGCACCTCGGAAAGCGGCCCCAGGAAGGAGACCAGCTCGGCCAGCCGGCTTCGGGGCACCACCACGTCCTCGCTCACCTTGCCCGGCCGGAGGGTCTGAAGGGCGGGAGAGACGTTCCTCCGGGCCTCCCAGAGGCGCTCGGCCTCCTCCTCGTCCCGGGCCGTCTGGAACCGCACGGCCCCGCTCGCGAGGGCAACCTCCCGCACCCGCTCCGCATCGCGCGCCGCGAGCCCTTCGTCCCCGTCCACCTCGATGAGGAGGAGGGCGGCCGCACCCGCGGGAATCGCCAGTCCCATCTCCCCCCGCACGCAGTCGATGCAGACCCGGTCCAGGAACTCCAGGGTCGTGGGTACGACCTTGCGGCGAACGAGGCCTGTGACGGTCTGCACGGCCGCGGCCAAATCATTGAAGAAAGCGATCATGGTGCGCCTGGCCTCGGGCCTGGGGACCAGCCTGAGGGTGATCTTGGTGACCACGGCCAGGGTCCCCTCCGAGCCCACGAGCAGCCGCGTCAGGTCGTAGCCCACCACGCCCTTGGCCGTCTCCACGCCCGTCTTGATGATCTCCCCGGTGGGCAGCACGATCTCGAGGCCCAGGACGTAGTCCCGGGTCACGCCGTACTTGACGGCCCGAAGCCCACCGGCGCACTCGGCCACGTTGCCGCCCAGGGTGGAGATGTGGATGCTGGCCGGGTCCGGGGGATAGAAGAGGCCCAGGGCCTCCACCTCCTCCTGGAGGCGGGCCGTGATGACCCCCGGCTCCACCCGCGCGATCATGTTGTCCGGATCGACGGCCAGGATCCGGTCGAACCGATCCATGGCGAGCACGAGCCCGCCCCGGACGGGAAGGGCCCCCCCGCTCTGACCCGTGCCGGCGCCCCGGGGAATCACCGGGAACCGGTCCCGGTTCGCGAGACTGAGGATGCGCGACACCTCATCCGGGTTTCCCGGCCGGGCCACGGCCTCGGGCATGTAGGTGAGGCGGGTGGCGTCCGACGCGGCCTCGGCCAGGTCCTCGGGCCGCGTGGTCAGGTGGGGGGGGGCCAGGATCTCCTCCAGGGCCCGCAGGGTCGTCTCGGAAATCATGTCGTCACGGGGACGCGGCTCTTGAGGGCGTGCTGCACGGTCATGGAATCCATGTACTTCAGGTCTCCGCCCATGGGAACGCCCAGGGAGATGCGGGTCACCCGAACCCCTTTCCGGCGCAGCACATCGGCCAGGTAGGAGGCCGTGGTCTCTCCTTCGGTGGTGGGGTTGGTGGCGAGAATCACCTCCTCGACGTTCTCCCGATCGATCCGGGCGGAGAGCTCGCCGATCTTCAGGGACTCGGGACCGACCCCGTCCAGCGGGGAGAGCACCCCCTGGAGCACGTGGTACCGGCCCTGGAACACGCCGGACTCCTCGATGGCCAGCTGATCCCCCGGCCCTTCCACCACGCAGAGGGTGCCGTTCGCGCGTGCGGGATCCCGGCAGACGGCGCAGGGGTCCTGGTCCGTAAAGTTGTAGCAGGTGGAGCAGAAGCGAATCCTGTCCTTGACCTCGAGGAGGCTTCGAGCCAATCCCTCGGCCAGGCTGCGGTCGCTCTTGAGAATGTGGAGAGCCACCCGGGTGGCGGACTTCTGCCCGATCCCGGGAAGCCGGGTGAGGTGTTCGATCAGCCGCTCGAAGGGCGGCGGATAGATGCCCATGATGACACTTCCTCCCCCGGCGTTTCATCGCCGGGGCCATACGCTTCCAGGGTCGACCGGCTACATCAGGCCGGGGATATTCGGCAGGTTGAGCCCGGAGGTGAGCTTGCCCATCTCCTCGTTGACCATCTCCTTGGCCCGATTGAGCGCATCGTTCACGGCCGCCTGGATCAAGTCCTGGAGCATCTCCACGTCCTCGGGATCCACCACCTCGGGCTCGATGCGGATGGCGACGATCTCCTGCTTCCCGCTCGCCGTGACCGCCACCATACCGCCCCCTGCGGTGGCCTCCACGGTCCTCTCCCCCAGTTCCTCCTGCAGCTTGGCCATCTTGGACTGGAACTGCTGGGCCTGCTTCATGATGTTGCCCATGTTAGGCGTTTTTCCTTTCACGTCGTCTCCTCCTTCGTTCTACTGCGAATGCGTCAATCCTGGTCCGCGTCGCTCGACGCGGAAGGGGCGTCCTCTCGAACCTCCCCCTGGAACATCTGGAGCACGTCCTGAACGGGCCGGGGAAGCTCCCCACCGGTCGATGGGTCTTTCTCGACGGCCTTCGGCTTATCCCCGGCGGTCTTCTTCGCCGGGGGCTTGCGGTCCCCGGAGACGCGGATCTTCAACGCCGGGCCGAAGAACTCCCGGGCCAGTTCCGCAAGACGGGCCAGCCGCTCGGGGTCGTCCAGGTAAGTGGCGGAGAACGGGTTGGCGCCCCGCTCGATCTCCAGGGTGTCTCCCTCGAGCCCCACGAACCGCCACTGGCGAAGCACGTTGGCCATGGGGCGGTTCCGGTCGCCCAGGAACGCCAGGAACCCTTCCCACCCCCCGGCGGACGGGGTCGCCTCCGCTTCCGGCGCGTCCGCCTGCAGGGCCGGGGCTACGGCCGGCTCGCGAACCGAGGCCGCCTGGGACTCCGCCGGGGCCGCGTAGGCCGGTCCGGGCTCACCGGCGAGGCGGGCCTCCAGGGCGCCGAGCTTCTCCATCAGCTCCTCGAAGCCGAGGATCTCGTCCATGTGGCAGAGCTTGATCAGGATGGTCTCCAGGATGAGCCGCGGGCTGGCGGTGTACCGGAGGCCCTCCTCCCGCCGGATGAGCACGGTCAGCACCTGCTGGAGCTTCTCCCTTCCCGCCCGCCCGGCCTGCGTCCGGAGGGCCTCCTGATCGCTCTCGGTCATGTCGATCAGGCCCCCGTCCGTCACGATGAGGCTGACCAGGAGGTTTCGGAACTGCTCCATGAGGGACTGGTAGAACTCCTTGATGTCGTAGCCGCGGTTGTAGATCCGCTCCACCAGGCGGATGCAGGTCCCGGCGTCGCCTTCGATCACGGCGTTGGACGCCTCGAAGATCAGGTCCCGGTCCACGATCCCCAGAATGTCCGTGATCTGATGGACCGCCGCCTCCGTGCCGGTGAAGGAGAGGACCTGATCCAGGAGGCTCTCCGCGTCGCGCATCCCCCCTTGGGCCTCCCGTGCGATCAGGACCAGGCCTTCCCGGCTGACCGCGATGCCTTCAGCCTCGGCGATCCTGGTGAGCTGGTCCACGATCAGGGCCGTGGGGATCCGTTTGAAGTCGAAGCGCTGGCAGCGGCTGAGGATGGTGACGGGGACCTTGTGCGGCTCGGTGGTCGCGAAGAAGAACTTCACGTGGGGAGGCGGCTCCTCCAAGGTCTTGAGAAGCGCGTTGAAGGCCTCCTTGGTGAGCATGTGGACCTCGTCGATGATGTAGATGCGGTATCGGCTCGACGAGGGCATGTAGCGGATGTTTTCCCTGAGCTCGCGGATCTCGTCGATGCCCCGGTTGGAGGCGCCGTCGATCTCCTGGACGTCCACGGAGGAGCCGTCGGTGATCTCCCGGCAGGAGGTGCATCGGTTGCAGGGGACGCCGGACTCCCCGTCGGCGCAGTTCAGGGCCTTGGCGAGGATGCGGGCCACGGAGGTCTTCCCCACGCCTCTCGCCCCGCTGAAAAGGTAGGCGTGGGCGAGCCGTTCCGTCTTCAGGGCGTTGACCAGGGTCCCGGTGATGTGGTCCTGACCCACCACGTCCCCGAAGACCTGGGGCCTCCACTTTCTGGCGAGCACTTCGTACGCCATGCCGAAAACCTCTCGTGTTCAACGGGCGGCCGGAACCGCTCTCCGTTCGGGGCGGGATCGGGATCGTCTGGACCGAGGCCCCGGGAGACAAAAATGGCGGAGAGAGAGGGATTCGAACCCTCGGTACCGCGGTAAGCGGTACACGCGATTTCCAATCGCGCTCCTTCGGCCAGCTCGGACATCTCTCCGCACGCAACGCCTGCAGCGACTCGGCGTGTTCCTGCTCTCTTTCCTTCGATCTGGGCTACACCGGGGGATCATCCTCCTTCGAGTCCCTGTCGGATCCGGGCGCGTCCCGCTCCGCTTCGACGAAGCCGGAATGTTACTGGACGCTCCCCTGGAAATCAAGAGGAAAGGGGCAACGGCGCGGAGCGGAAATCAAGGACCGGACGGACCGGGACCCGAGGAACAAGGCGTGGATCGCATGTACAGCTCCAGGCTCCCGTCATCCATCGCCTTGGAGTAGATCCTGTGCCCGCTGGTTGCGTACAGATACCCGAAGCGTCGATCGTCCGGTCCGAGCAGGAGGTACACCTCCCCCCCGCCCGAGCGACGAACACGATAGAGAAACCCGGAGAGGTCCTCCTCGGACGCCACCTCCTCCCACTCGCCCGACCGCAGGACCCTGCCGTCCTCCTTCGGGTCGAAGACAAGCACCGGAGAGCAGCGAAAGGACGCTTCCATGAAGTAGACGTCATAACGGCCGCGCTCCGAGACCAGGCGGTCGATGGTGACGGTTTCCGCCTCCCCTCTCTGGGACGCGATCCTGCCGTAGCCCGAGCATCCCGATATCAGGCCGATGCAGACCCCGAGACACCACAGGCTCGAAACGGTTTTTGCCCTCATGTTCCTCTCCTTTCTCACCCCCTCAACGGTTCAGGTAGCTGTCCTCCAGCGCCTTCACCAGGTCGGTCATGACCGTGAAAAACGGCGTGGCGACGCCCGTCTCTTTTCCGTACTCGACGACCTTGCCGCCCAGGAAGTCGATCTCCGTCCGGGTCCGGTTCGCGACGTCCACGCACATGGAGTCCTTGTGCACCCCGACCCGCTCCAGGTAGGCCAGCGCCTGCTCGAGGTAGTCCTCCCCGAGGTCGTACCCGCTGGCCCTGGCCACGTCCAGGATTTCCCGGAAGCAGCCCTCCGCGATCTCCCGGGTGGGAGGAAAGGCCAGGGCGTCCCTGATGGTCCTGTCCGTCACGGCGCAGATGGAGGCCATGGTGCACTTCATGATCATCTTCTTCCAGACGTGGAGCCGGATGTCGTCCACGAGTTCGGTCTCCAGGCCGCCGGCCGAGATCGCTTCGGCCATTCGGAGGCCCGCCTCCCGGTTCTCCGGAACCAGGGCCCCCAAATGGTTGGGCGGGTTGAAAAAGGCCATCTCCACGTGGCTCGGCCCCTTCAGGGCCACCCCGCAGTTCAGCGACATCCGGAAGGCGGCCTCCGGCCCGAAGCGCTCGGCGATCAGGTCCTCGGTGCCCAGGCCGTTGTGGGTGCTGACGATCTTCGTGCCGGGCCCCACCACCTTCTCCAGCGCGTCCAGGACGCCGGGCAGGTGGAAGGTCTTGGTGGAGACGTAAACGACATCCGGACCGTAGGCCTCGAGCTTCTCGATCCCATCCGCGAAATGCCGGACCGGCGCCTGCAGGTCCATGACGCCGGAGACCCGGATCCCGTCCTCTTTGAGGGCCTCCTCCAGGCCGGGCCTCGGGTCGACCAGTACCGTCTCCGGATGCCCCGCCAGCAAGGATGCGGCCAGCACGGTACCGGTCGCGCCGATCCCCACCACGGCCGCTCTCGGCTCGTTCATGACTGGAACCTCACTTCGTCCTCATTGGATTGTCGTTCCGGTCGCTACCGGTTCGTCTCCGCCAGGTATCGCCGGAGCTGGTTTTGGGTGATTTGGGCCAGGTTGCTCAGGTAGGCCAGGGTATAGGGGGACCGCGTCTCCGTGAACACCCGGCCGGTGCTCGTTTCAATGACGCTGACCTCGATCTGGGGGCCGGTGGAGCCGGTGACGTGGAGCATGAGCACAAGATCCACGCCCAGCCTGCGACCGATGGATGCTGCGGCCTCCGGATCGAGCCTGGCCTTCGAGAAGAGGCCCTCCTTGACCCACAGCCTCCCCCCCTCCTCGGAGGAAAGCGACACTGTGCGGAGGCCCCGGGCGGCAGTCTCCTCGGTGGAGTATGCCGATTGGGTCAGCAGGAACTCCCGGTGCTCCGCAAGCTCCGCTGCGACGATGTCGAAGCTGCACTTGGAGTTGATATCCCTGGACATCGTGCTGTGATGGTCGAACCGCCAGGGCAGCACGCCCACAGTGATCCCGCCGGCCGAAGGCTCTGGAGAGGAAGGCGTGCCCTCCGGTGGAAGGGACGTGACCCGGGGGGCCGACCCGGTCTCGGGGGCCGGCGCAGAGGCATGGCCCTTCTCCTCTTCCAGTCGCTTTTGTGCGGCCTCGAGGGCCATGAGCTGTTTCTCCTTTTCGAGAGCCAGCCGCTCGGCCTCCAGGGTCTTCCGTTCCTTGAGGAGCCTGCGCTCCTCCTCCAGCTGCCTGCGCTCGGCCTCCAGCAGTCTCCTCTCGGCTTCCAGGCGCTCGAGGCCCTCGGCCGCCCCGCGGGCTTCCGCATCCCTCTTCTCCCGCTCCCGGTCCTCTTCCTCGGCCAGGGCCGCCTCTCTCCTCTCGAGGCCCCGGTTCCTGAGAACGAACTGGCCGTCCTCGTCCATGGGCGTCTTGAGCCGTCCCATGTTCGGGCGCTGCCCTCCGATCTGGGTCACCAGGGCCCAGACCCGCGTGTGGAACAGGTTCTCCAGGTCCACCACCTCCCGGTCGTTTTCCCGGAGCGCCTTGATCAGGTAGTAGGCGAACAGGCTGTGGCCGTCCCGTCCCCCGTCGGCCACCGGCTCCAGGCCGCCGGAGGTGATCACCTGCCGCGAGCGCCTGGAGGCCGCTTCGGCGAGCTTGTCGAGGTAGGCGTCGCCCTCCATCTTCAGGATCGACGGGCCACCCCTGAGAAGCGTACCGCTGTAGCAGGAGTCCGCGATCACCACCACGTTCTTGGCCCGGGCCTTTTCCGATCCCAGGATCCCTTTGATCGTCGCCTGCGAGATCCAGGTCCCCGGATTTTTCAGCTCACCCTCGACCGGGATCCAGTAGCCGTCGCCCGTGAGGTCGTCGAGCTGGCCGTGGCCGGCGAAGTAGACGAGGAGGTTGTCCGTCTCCCCGAGATTTGCAGCCAGCTCCCGAAGGTCGCTGATGATTCGGAGCCGGGTGGCCTCCTCGTCGGTTCGAAGGCGGACGTTCCGCTCGTCGAAGCCGTAATTCTCCACCAGGACGTTCCGGAGCTCGACAACGTCCCTGACCGCGGTCCGAAGGGGGTTCCATTCCCGGTACTTGTCGATCCCGATGATGAGGGCGTGATACGTGCCCAGGACTCCATCGGAAAAGGAAGGCTGGGCGAGCTCGAGGCCCCGCTGGGAGGCGGAGACCGGGCCGATCGACAGGAAAAGCATGACAGACGCGAGACAGAGCCGTAAGATGACGGCGTGATGCGTCATGAGTGGCCTCCTTTCCTTCCTCCCACAGAGAAACGGCCCGAGTAGCCGACACGTACGATCCGTGGTGCTCCCCCTTGGTTCGCCGTTCATCCCCTGCGGACTTGAGTTGTCCAACCTGGAAATCATCTGGTGTCTGGACCCATCTGCTTGATAGAACCAAATGTAACGGCTCGAGGAGCTTCACTGTGAAGAAAGGGGTGAAGGGACCCGCTCAGCGGCCGCTGGACGGCCTTTGACTCGCTCAAATGACCAGGGGCAGATCTCGAAGCATAGAGCCTTTGGAGCGCCATCAGAATTCCATTCTTCTGTCTCTACGCTTTTTCTCCCGCCGTTCAATCTCTTCGGCAAAGAGA
>CAYVVQ010000075.1:0-19810 GCA_964454455.1 uncultured Desulfobacterales bacterium
ACGGTCACCGTTCCCCTGGTGGCCGCCCTCGGCCTGGGGCTGGCGAGCAACGTCCCGGGCCGGAGCCCGGTGATGGACGGGTTCGGCCTCATCGCCTTCGCCAGCGTGTTTCCCATCATCAGCGTGCTGGGCTACGCGCAGCTGGCCCAGTGGATCACGGAACGCCGAAGCCGCGGGCAAACATCGAGCAGCGCCCGAACCTGAGAGCCACCGGTCCACACCGGGGTCGGGCCCCAGAGAGAGGGAGGTCCATGGCGTACAAGTCGATCATTGCAATGGTCAAGCCGAACCTGACCGACCCGGTCGTCGATTCGGCGAAGAAGGCCGGCGCCACCGGGGCGACCATCATCGCCGCCTCGGGTACCGGAGCCAAGGAGGCCAAGACCTTCTTCGGTCTCAGCCTGGACATCCGAACGGACGTGATCATCTTCCTGGTGGACGAGGGGATGGTGGCGCCGGTCCTGGCCGCCATCGAGAAGGCGGGGCGGTTCGATCAGCCGGGGACGGGGATTGCGTTCGTGCTCGCCGTGGAGCGGATCTCCGGGTTCGAGAGCCAGCAGGCCGGGCGGAAAGCGGGCTAGGCGCGGGCGACCGAGGCCCCGTGACGCAGGGCCACCTTCTCGAACATCCGGACGAGACCGCCGATCAGCGAGTAGACCGCCCCGGTGTCGAGGTTCCTCTCCACGTCGGCGTCGAGAAAGATGTGGAGGCTCGAATCCATGCCGTCCTCCGGCCGCTGGTAGCAGAAGAGCACGGGCACCTTGGGAAGCGGGTACAGGACGACGGAGATGTCCGAGTCGAAGAGGTTCTCCACCCGTTTTCCGCTGAAGACGTAAAGCATGTCCTCGAACAGGTCCGTGTATTCGTCCGCCACCTTCCTGAGGGGCTTCTCGCAGCGCTGCTCGAACAGACCCTGCCAGGCGGCACCGCCCTCGAGCTCCCGGAAGGGGATCCAGCCCCCGGAGAGGTCCGCGCCCTCCCCCTCGGCCACGTAGGTGAGCAGGGGGATGACGATCCAGGGATGAACGTGGATCTCGGAGGTGACCTTCCCGGCCTCGTCCACGTGGACGTCCCGGCCGCAGACCTTGAGGGTCAGCCGGCCCCGGGCGTACTTGCCGCCCAGCCGCTCCGCGGCCGCCGCGAGGTCCATGCCGGCCACCCGCGCCTGCAGCTCCCGCACGGTCTCGTGCATCTCCTCCTCGATCGTCTTGCGCGGTGCGGCGCCGCCCTGGTACTTCTCGCGAAGCTCGGGAGAGAGACGGGTGCATTCCTCCAGCGAGCGCTTTCCCTGGAACACGGCCGCGGCGAACGCCAGGCAGGTGGGTTCGCCGCACTCCCTGCAGTTGGACTTTTCGAGGATTTTCAGGATGTCCACGGGGGTCTTCAACTCTTCCATGCGCGGTGCCTCGCTTCCGTTCCGGGTACCGGTGTGGCCATGACCATGCATATCATAATCATCCTGGCCGGTTTCGCAAAGCCCGCTCCGCCCCCGGGAGCGAGGGACCGCTCAGGGCTGTCCTTGAAAGGAGGCACGACATGACAACGGACGCCGACCCGACTCTCCGAGGGCTCGAGGTCCTGGTCTCCCTCGCCCGCACCCTGGGCGCCACCCACGCCGCCGTGATCCCCGCCGAGGCGATCGTGGTCGAGGACCACCTGGCCGGGCTCTGCCGCGACCCCCGTTGCCCGAACTACGGGGTCTCCGCCTCCTGCCCGCCCCACGTGTCCGGCCCGGCCGGGTTCCGGGAGCTGCGGGAAGGGTTTCGACTCGCCGTGGCGTTCAAGATCGAGGTCCCCAGGGAGATCCTCCTCTCCAGCGAGCGGCGGGACGTCTTCCGCCTGCTGCACGAGGTGGCGTCCGGTGTCGAGGCGGAGGCCAAAAAGCGGGGTCACACCCGGTCCCGGGCCTTTGCCGGGGGGTCCTGCAAGGGGCTCTTCTGCCCCGAGGAGCCCGGATGCCGGGTGGTGGACGAAGGCGGTCCCTGCCGGAACCCGGACCAGGCCCGCCCCTCCATGTCCGGGTTCGGGATCAACGTCTCCAGGCTGATGGGGGCGGCCGGGTGGCCGATGAACCGGACGGACCCGGAGGGCGGAGCCGACGCATCCGACACGGGGACGGTCTCCGGGCTGGTCCTCGTGGGGTGATCCGCGAGGCGGACCGCGTCAGGACTCCGGGGTCAGCGGCAGGTAGACGTGAAATGTGCTTCCTTGGTCCGGCTCGCTCTCCACGCGGATCTGCCCGTTGTGGGCCTCCAGGATGCTCTTGACGATGGGCAGCCCCAGCCCGGTGCCCGTGATGAACATGGTCTTCTCGTTCTTGACCCGGTAGAAGCGGTTGAAGATCTTCTCCTGCTCCTCCTTTGCGATCCCCATGCCCGTGTCCTGGACGCTGATGCGAAGGTAGTGCCCCTCCGGGCGGGCCGAGACCGTGACCTTTCCCCCTTCGGGCGTGTAGTGAATGGCGTTGGTGATCAGGTTGGAGAGCACCTCCTCCATGTTGGACCGGTTCGCCACCACCACGGGAAGCGCCGGCAGGGGATCCAGCTCCAGCTGAACGCCTCTTTCCCGGGCCCTGGGCCCGTGGAACGCCGCCTGCTCCTTCAGGAGCTCCGCCATGTCCAGGGCCTCCTTCTCCTGGGTGATCAGGCCGGACTCGATCTTGGCGAGATCCAGGAGCTCCGACGAAAGATCGGTGAGGGCGGTGATCCGCTCGGAGGCCCGCTTCAGGATCTCCTCCTGCTTCTCCGTGACCTCGCCGGCCAGACCGTCCCGGAGCACCTTGAGCTGGGCCAGGACGGAGTTCATGGGGCTCCGGATCTCGTGGGCCACCATGGAGACGAAGTCGGACTTGATCCGGTCCATCTGCTTGAGCGTGGTGATGTCGTGGAGCAGCGCGAGGGCGCCCAGGTTCCGACCCAGCCGGTCCCGGAAGGGGACGCAGCGGGCCCCCAGGATGATCTCCTGGTCGTCCCCTTCGGCCTCGTAGCTCAGCTCCTCGGTCAGCTCCTGGAACTGGTCCCGGGGCATGGCAAGGGCGCGGTCGATCATCTCCATCAGCCGCTCGTCGCAAACCACCTCGTCCGCGCCGCGGCCGATCACCGGCTCCCCGTGGTAGCGCATCATCTTGAGGAAGGCCGGGTTGGCCAGGGCCACCCGCTTCTGGATGTCCGTCGCCATGACGCCGCTGTCCAGCTGGTTGACCAGGACCCGGATGCGGGACTTCTCGTGGGCGATGTCCTGGAGCGTCCGGGTGTACTCGATGGCCTTGTAGACCATCAGCCGGAGCTGATCCGGAGCGAAGGGCTTGGGGATGAAGTCGAACGCGCCCTTCTTCATCGACTCGATGGAGTGTTCGATGGTGGCATACCCCGAGATCACGATGATCACCGTGTCCGGGTGAAGGGACTTGACCTGACCCAGGACGTCGAAGCCCGAGAGCCCCGGCATCATCAGGTCCAGCAAGACGATGTCGTAATGGGCCTCCTCGATCATCTCGATGCCGCGCTGGCCGGTCTCGGCCCGGTCCACCTCGAATCCCTCCTGCGTCAAGACCTTGTAACAGCCGTCCCGAATCCGCTTCTCGTCGTCGATCACGAGAATGCGGGGGTTGAACGGGAGCTGTTTTGCTTCGGTTTCCTCGTTCACCTTACCCTATCCTCTTTCCGTGAACCGTCGCGGCCGGGCCGGACGGTGTGTATTGATCCGCTGTTTAGGCCTCCGACTCACCGTTCTCCGGAACGTAGAGGGGAAGTTCGATCAAAAAGGTGGTGCCCTCCGGACCCGTCTCCTTGATGGAGATCTCGCCGCCGTTCTCTTTCACGATGCCGTAAGACGTGCTGAGCCCGAGGCCGGTGCCCTTGCCCATCCCCTTGGTGGTGAAGAACGGGTCGAAGACCTTGGTGACGTTTTCCTCCGTTATCCCGCATCCCGTGTCCGAGATCTCCACGTAGACCTTCCGGGCCGGTTTGTTCCGGTAGGTGCGGAAGGACAGGACCCCCCTCCTCTCCATGGCGTCGATGGCGTTGATCACCACATTGATGATCACCTGGCTGAGCTGGTTCCGGTCCGCGTGGATCAGCATCATCTCGTCGGAGAGCTCCTTCTCCACGGTGGTGTTGATGAACAGCTTCTGGTCTCGAATGAGACCCAGACCCTGCTCCACCAGGGAGTTGACCTGGAAGACCTCCCGCTCGGGCGCCGCCTGCCGGCTGTAGGCCAGCAGATCCTTGATGATGTTCTTGCAGCGGTTGGCATCCTCCAGCACGCACTCCAAATCCTCGCGGTAGTCGCTGCCCCCTTCGAGCCGCTCCAGCACCATGTTGAGGTAAAGCATGATCCCCGTCAGGGGGTTGTTGAGCTCGTGGGCGACGCCGGCGGCCAGCTGACCCAGGGAGGCCATCTTTTCCGAGTGCGCCAGGCGGTCCTGGGCCTCCCTCAACCTCCGCTCCACGGCGAGCCGCTCCCGGAGGTCGTTGTAGATGCCCATGCTGGCCACCTCCTCCTCGCCCTCGTAGATGATGGCCGCCGTCATCTCCACAGGGATCTTCTCTCCGTAGGCGTCGATGATCTCGACCTTGGTCGGGGGCAGCTTTCCCCTGCCTCCCACGGACTCGTCCCGAAGCATCCGCATGATCTCCCGGGCTTTTCCCGGGGCGTAAACCTGCTCCACGTTCTTCCTGCCCAGCACCCTCCCGATGGGGTAGCTGAAGAGGTCCTCGGCGGCCCGGTTCATGAACAGGATCTCTCCGGTGCGCTGGGCCGCCACGATGGCGCTGGGGGAGCTCTGCAGGACGCCCTCGAAGAACTCCTTGGTTTCCCGGAGCTCCCGCTCCAGGATCTTGACCCGGGTCACGTCCCGGATGCTCTCCAGGATGTAGAGTACCCGGCCCTCCTCGTCCAGGATCGGGGAGAAGACCCGGTCCTCCCACCGCTCCTTGCCGCCGCCGAAGGTGGTCCGCATCAGGACGGTGCGGGACTTCCCGTCCTCGAGCAACTTGGTGAGCGGGCAATGGGTCACGCTGCAGGGGTCGTCCGATTCGTAGAAGAGCCCGTAGCACTTCTTTCCCACGATGTCGCCCACGCTGCCGAACTTCTCGAGAAAGACCTGGTTGGCGCTGACGATGGTCTTGTCGGGATTCAGGATGAGGGTGGGGAAGGAGAGCGAGTCGAAGACCCGGGTCCTCCATTCCTTCTCCCCGGCGATCTGATCCTGGTGGTCGGTCATGGCATTCCTTCACGCCTCAGTCGGCCCGGCCGCGGCTGAGCCGGTTCTTGCGTGGCCGTCAACCCTCTGGTCGGACAAACACCTCCGCCAGAGCGATTTTCGCCGCCTCCACGTGTTCCTCGGGCAGGACCAGGTAGATCGAGGAGGCCGAGCAGGCGATCGCCATGATCGGCACCCCCCGGTCGTTGAGCATCCTCAAACCGGCGGCCGCAATGCCGTACCGGTCCCCGAAGTGGGGACCGTAGAAGTGGATCAGCCCGGCGGGGGACCGGGACACCCCCGAGAGGACGCCCTGAAGACGCCGGGCCACCCTTCCCTCCCGTCTCTGCTCCACGAGAAGACCGAAGGAGACGGCATGCCCCCCGAAGGCCTGGCCCAGGACCAGGACCATCCCGCTCCCGGAGCCCTCCAGCTCCTCCACGCCCGCCCCCAGGCCCGACAGCTCCTCCGGAGAGGAAGTCCACTGGAGAAAGGAGAGGCCGGTGGTCTCGCTGAACCCGTAGGTCTTGATCCGGTCCTCCCAGTATACGGCGATGGTCTCCACCTTCCCTCCCCCGGTGCTCCAAGCCCGCCTCAGGGCGGACCGTTTTCCTGGCCGTCAGGGCCTTCGCCCCGCCTGATCGGGCTCTGGGTGACCTGGACATGGGTGCGGATCGGTCTCTGGTGGGGAGGCAGCTCGAAGAACGCCTCCAGGGCGGCGGCGGCCGCATCGAGCGCTGCATAGTCCGTCACGAAGGTGAGGGGGGCCAGGGAGGAGGTCAACCCGTGGACGGGCAGCGCCGCCCTTCCCAGCGCCTGCAAAGCCCGGCCGAGAAACGCGAGGCTGGACCGGTGGGGGAAGAGCGACACGAGCCCGACCGAAGGCACGATCTCGGCGTATCCCTCGAGGTCCGGGTTCCCGTCGAGCAGAGCCTTGGCGCGGGCGCGTTCCTCCATCTCCACGCACCACGATGCGCCGGCGCCGTCCCCCAGGCAGGCGGCGGAAACGAAGGGCATGTTGATCCGGTTCGACGCCATGATCCCGCACCCGCAGGTCAGCGCGAACTGGGGTCGAGGGTGGTTCGCCAGGTGCACCAGGGCGAGCTCACCGCTCAGCTTGATCCCGTCGATCCGGATCTTGTCCATCTTCCGCGATCGCCCACCGGCACACCGCACAGCCGAAACATTGACGCATCGGCTACGAGGCGTACGAGGCGACGATCTCCATGAGCTTGTCCAGGTCGATGGGCTTCGGGATGAAATCGTCCGCCAGGGTGGTGATACCGTCCCGGTGCATGTACCTCGTCGTGGTCACAGCCTCTCCCACCGCGGTCAGCAGGACCACCGTGATATCCTTGTATTCGGGGTCCTTCTTGATCTCGTCGCACAACTGGTAGCCATTCTTGTTGGGCATCATCACATCGAGGATCACCAGCTTCGGCCGTTCCTCCTTGATCTTGTCCCACGCCTGAACACCGTCATACGCCTTGGCGACACGATACCCCTTGCTCTCCAGCTTCATGGACACGGCTTCCACCAGGTCCGGGTCGTCGTCCACGACGAGAATGAGCTGCTTGTCCGTCATTGTTCGCCTCCTTCAGGGTCTTCTGATTCACAGCGGCCGAACCCAGCGGGGTTCTCGGGGCCCATGATCTCCCACGATGCGCCGGAAATGCAAGAAAAGGTTGCACCGCGTAGCCGGCTTTGACGGGTTTGGGCGTTCTCCGTCAAACCTCCGGCCTCGGAAGAAGTCCCGCCCGCTCCACGATTTCCGGGACCTTCTGCTCCCACTCGATGGCCATGACGTGAAACCCGCTCACACCCTCCACCTCCTTCAACCGTTGCATGTCCTCCACGGCCATCTTGATCCCCTCCTCGGCCTGCTTCTCCTTGGGGACCCCGGACAACCGCTTCACCACCTCGTCGGGGACGTCCATGCCGGGCACCCGGTTCTTCATGTACTTGGCCATGCCCGCCGACTTCATGGGGGTGATGCCCGCCAGGATGTGCACCTGCTTGTGAAGACCCCGGTCGCGGACCCCCTTCATCCAGGTCTCGAACTTGTCCAGGTTGTAGATGCACTGGGTCTGGATGAAGTCCACCCCCGCCTTCACCTTCTTGGCCAGCCGGGCCACCCGCAGCTCGAACGGGTCGGCGAAGGGGTTGGCGGCCGCCCCGATGAACATCTTCGGCGGGTTCAGGATATCGTCGCCCCCCTGTAATTTCCCCTCGTCCCGCATGGTCCGGACCACCTGGATGAGCTGGATGGAGTCCAGGTCATAGACGTTGGCGGCCATGGGATGGTCCCCGAACTGGGGATGGTCCCCCGACAGGCAGAGCATGGTGTTGATGCCGTGGGCGTAGGCCCCCAGAATGTCGCTCTGCATGGCCAGGCGGTTCCGGTCCCGCGTGACCATCTGCAGGATCGGGTCGAGCCCCATCCGGGCGATCAGGATGCAGGCCGACAGGCTGCTCATACGGACCACCGCCGTCTGGTTGTCCGTCACGTTGATGCCGTCCACGACCCCCCTGAGCAGCTCCGCCTTCTCTTTGACCTTCTCCGGCACGGCCCCCCGGGGGGGACCGCACTCCGAGGTGACCGCCAGATTGCCGGATGCCAGAACCTTTTCCAGTCTGCTTTCGGTTTTCATGAAGCCAGATCCTCTCTGATGATTCTTCGGGGTCCGCCGTCCCGACTCGTTCGCCAGTCCTTGGGGGGCGCGATGTCCTCGTAGCGTGATTCCAGGCCCAGGGCCTTCAGCCGGTCCCAGATCAGCTGCCAGGCGCAGTCCACATCCGGGTTGATCTCGCACTTCCCGTTCGTGGAACCGCCGCAGGGGCCGTTGAGCAGCCGCTTGGAGCAGCGGGCGATGGGACAGATGCCGCCGGTGAGCCCCAGGAGGCAGTCCCCGCACCCCTGGCAGCGCTCCGCCCAGACGCCCTGGCGTTCCGAGGCTCCCATGAACTTGGTGTTCACCGCGGGGAAGACGGGTTTTTCCTTGAACCGCCTGGCCACCTCCTGGACGCCGCATCCGCAGGCCATGGAGAGCACCGCGTCGGACCGGTCGATGGACGTGACCAGCTCCTCCACGTACTCCGGATCGCACTGCCGCTCCAGGGTCGTCTCCACCACGTCCAGGGTCCTTCCTTCCTTCATGCGGGCCATCTGGAGCGCAGAGGAGAGCAGCGCCACCTCCTTGCGTCCTCCGGCCGCGCACACGGTCACGCACTCGTTGCAGCCCACGAGCAGGATGCGCTCGCAGGGCTCGATCAACGAGAGAATCTCTTCGAGGGGTTTCCGCTCGGCTGTGATCATGATGGTTCTTCTCCTTGAGCGTTATGATGATGCCGCGGCGGCCCGGGCACGCGCGGCCAGCGTTTCCTTCACGGGGTTGGGTCCCAGGGAGCGGATCTTCTCGGTGAACTCGCCCGTGACCCGCGCGAACCGCTCCCCCATGCCGGCGGAAAGCGTCACCATCTCCACCCGCTCCGGCCCCATGCCGATCTCGTCCAGAAGCTTCTGCACGTGGGAGACCCGCTTGGCCGCCTTGACGTTTCCGTCCTTGAAGTGGCAGTCTCCCTCGAGGCACCCGGCCACCATCACGCCGTCCGCGCCCTTCTCCAGGGCCCGCATGACGTGGATGGCGCCCACCTTGCCGGAGCAGGGGACCTTGATGATCTTTACGTTCGGGGGGTACGAGAGCCGCATGGTGCCCGCCATGTCGGCCGCCGTGTAGGCGCAGTAGTGGCAGCAGAAGGCCACGATGACCGGTTCGAACTCTTTCATGCGAACATTCCTTCCAGCAGGCCGTACACCTTGGCCAGGATCTGATCGTCTTCGTACTGCATCAACTGGATGGCGCCGGCGGGGCACTCGGCCGCGCACAGGCCGCATCCGTGGCACTTGGCCGGGTCGATCTCCGAGTAGCCGTCCGCATTGATGAACGGCACGTCAAAGGGACAGATTCGGACGCAGATCAGGCAGGCCGCACACTTCTCCCCCTGTACCTTCGCCACCGAGGCCCCCAGGTTGATCTCGTCCTTGGCCAGCAGGGTCTGGGCCCTCCCGGCCGCGGCCTGGGCCTGGACGATGCACTCGCTGATGGACTTGGGCGCGTGGGCCGTGCCGGCCACGAAGAACCCGGGGGCGGAGAGGTCCACGGGTCGCAGCTTGATGTGGTCCTCCAGGAAGTAGCCGTCCGTGGTCCGGTTCAGGTGGAAGATGGCGGCCAGATCCTCCGTGGCCTCGTCGTCGGCCATGAAGCCCGTGCTGAGGGCGAGGCAGTCCGCCTCCACGCGGATCCTCCGGTCCAGCACCGGGTCGGTGAAGGTGACCTTCACCCGCTCGCCGGCGGGCTCCACCTCGGGAGCGTCGTCCGGATCGTAGTGAACGAACACCACGCCCCGCTCCCGGGCCTCCCGGTAGAAGTCCTCCTGGAACCCGTAGGTCCGCATGTCCCGGTAGAGGACGAACACCCGGGCCTCGGGGTTGGCGTCGAGGATGCGCAGGGCATTCTTCACCGCGCTCTGGCAGCAGACGCGGGAGCAGTTGGGGTTGTCCTCGCAGCGGGATCCCACGCACTGGATCATGACCACGCTCCCCCAGTCGCGCACGGCCTCGGCCCGGTCCTCCAAGAGGCCGTCCAGGTCCAGCTGGGTGACCACGGCCTCGTGCTCGTCCAGGAGGTAGGCCTTGGGTCTCCGGGGCGGGGCCCCGGTGGCCAGGACGGCCGCCCCGTGGCTGATCTGGCGATAGGCGAGCCTCGGCCCGATCTGGAGGCCCGTCTTGAACATCCCCGGCATGCCGGAGTGGTCCACGATGACGGCGTTCAGGAGCACCTGGATCTTGTCGTGTCCCTGCACCCGTTCGATCAGGTCCTGCATGTAGGCCTGGACGTCCTCCCCCTCCAGGGTCTTTCGAATCCCCCCGGCCACGCCGCCCAGCTCCGGAGAACGCTCCACCAGGAAGACCTTGTATCCTTTGTCCGCGAGGCGGAGGGCCGTGTTCATCCCGGTCACGCCGCCCCCCACCACCAGGATGTCCTTGTTCATGGGGAGCGTGTGCTCGGCGAGCGGGTGGGAGAGCGCGGCGCTCGAGACCGCCATCCGGACCAAGTCGCACGCCTTGGCTCCGGCCTCCTCCGGGCTCCCCGCGTGGACCCAGGTGTCCTGGTCGCGCAGGTTGGCGACCTCCACCAAGTACTTGTTCAGCCCGGCCTGCCGCACGGTGTCCTGGAACAAGGTCTCGTGGGTCCGGGGCGAGCAGGCCCCCATGACCACCCGGTTGAGCCCCTGCTCCCGGATGACCTCCTGGATGTGCTCCAGGGACTCCCGCGAGCAGCCGCGCCCGACCACCTCGGAGACCGCCACCTGGGGAAGACCCCGGGCGTAGGCGGCCGTCTCGTTCACGTCGATGAGACCGCCGATGTTGTACCCGCAGTCGCAGACGAAGACCCCGATGCGGGGCTCCTCGTCCCGGACGTCCCGTTCGGGCGGGAGCTCGCCGGGGAGCTCCTCGGGGTACTCCTCCTCCGCCTCCGCCGGCCACTCCGAGGGCGCCTGGAAGTCCGACGCCAGACAGGCGGCGGCGCTCGCCTGCACCATGGTCTCGGGGATGTCCTTGGGGCTCTGGATCACCCCCGCCACGTAGATGCCCTCGCGGGTCGTGGAGACGGGGCTGAAGCTCGAGGTTCGCGCGAAGCGATGCTCGTTGAGCTCGATGCCCAGGGTCGAGGCCAGCGCCTCCATCTCCGGCGAGGCCCGGAAGCCCGTGGAGAGGACCGCCATGTCGAAGACCGCCCGCTCGGTCCGGCCGTCGTCCGTGACGTAGGTGATGGACAGGTCCCCGGTGTCGCCGGCCGGCTCGATGCTGTGGGGCCGGCAGCGCACGAACCGGACGTCGAAGTCCCGCTTCGCCCGCTCGTAGTAGAGCTCGTAGTCCTTGCCGAAGGTCCGCATGTCCATGAAGAAGACCACGGCCTCGATGTCGTCCTGGAACCGCTCCTTGGTGACCACCGCCTCCTTCAGGGCGAACATGCAGCAGGCGCTGGAGCAGTAGGGCACGTCTCCCTGATTGATCCCGCGGGAGCCCGCGCACTGGATCCAGGCCACCCTCCCGGGGGCCTTGCCGTCCGACGGCCTCACCAGCCGGCCCTGGGTCGGGCCGGAGGCCGAGAGGATCCGCTCGTACTCCAGGCTGGTCACCACGTTGGGGTAGACGCCATAGCCCCAGTTCGCCACCACCCCGGGGTCGAAGAGATCCGCCCCCGTGGCCAGGACGACGGCGCTCACGTCGACCACGGTCTCCTGCGGGCGATCGTCCGGAAGGATGGCGTTGTCCCGGCAGACACGGACCAGCCCGTCCACGTCCTCGCATCGCTCCATGTCGATGGAGTAGGCGTACGGGGTGGCCTGGGGGTAACGCATGCAGGTGGGGGCCCGGTGATCCAGGCCCGGGGAGAACCGGACGCAGTCGGGAAACTGCTTGAGGCACTCACCGCATGCCGTGCAGCGGTCCGTGTCGATGTACCTCGGCTCCGTGGTCAGGGTGACCCGGAACCGGCCGGCCTCGCCTTCCAGCGCGGTGACGCGGGTCAGGGTCCTGAGCTCCATGTGGAGCTCCCTCCCGCTCTCGGAAAGGTGGGGGGACAAGGTGCACAGATCGCAGTTGTTGGTGGGAAACGTCCGGTCCAGCTGGGTCATGAGCCCACCGATGGAAGGGGCCCTGTCGATGAGAATCACGTCGCGCTTGGCCTCGGCCAGGTCGAGGGCCGTCTTGATGCCCCCCATGCCTCCGCCGATCACCAGCACCTTGTTGCTCCACGGGGACTGCGCTTGATCTTCCATGGCTTTCCTGTCGTTCCTTCTGATCGATGTCCACGGTCCGCTCGTGCGGCCGTCCTCACATGCCGGCGTAGTCCAGGATGTCCGGAAGCGTGTGCTCCCATCCGAGGGTGACGATCTGCACACCCTGGGCAAGCCCTTTCAATGCTGCAATGGTTTCGCCGGCGATCTGGAGACACTCCACCTCCCGGTTCTGGGCCTGGCGGATGCGCTGGATCAACGCCTCGGAGATGCGGTAGGCGGGGAGCGTCGTGGCCATGTACCGGGCGATGCCCACCGATTTCAGGAGAAACACCGTGGGAATGATCGGCACGCCGAAGCCCTTCGCCCGCTCGACAAGGTCGGCGAACACCTCGAGATCGAAGACCGGGGGCGACACGATGTACTGGGCGCCCGCCTCCACCTTTCGAGCCGCCGCTTCGAGCTGCGTATCCAGGGCCTTGTCGTCCGCATAGGGCTCGAGGGTGCACCCCACCGTGAAGCTGGGGCTGCCCTTGAGCTCGATGCCGGCCATGTCCGCGCCGTCCTGGAGCGAGCGGATCCCCTCCAGCAGCGACAGCTCGTCGAGATCGTTCACCGTTTTGGCGTCGAAATGATCCCCAAAGGCCATCTCCTCGCCCCGGACCACCATGAGGTTCTGGACCCCCAGCACGTGGGCGGAGAGGAGCTCCGCCTGGACCGCCAGCCGGTTCCGGTCGCGGCAGCAGACATGGATCACGGCCTCCACGCCCTGCTGCTGCATGAGAACGCCGCCGCCGAGTGCGCTCATTCTCATCATGCCGTCCGCCATGTCGGGAATGACCACGGCGTCGACGCGGCCCTTGATCCGCCGGGCGTGGATCATCAGCTCCGAGATGTCCACCCCTTTGGGGGTGTCCATTTCCGCCAGGATCACAAACTCACCTGAGGCCAAACGCTTCTGGAAACTCATGGCTTTCCTTTCTTTTCCAATGGATCGGGATCACCGCGAACGCACAACAGGCCGTTGACCTCGTTTTGGCGACCCCATCGTTTCCCGTCGGGCTCTCACCCGATGAGCGCGAGACCCACCCAGCCACAGCAAGTTTGGTGCCAGGGCCGGACGCACGGCAAGGGAAAAATTAACCTGATGATTTCAATGTGAAAAAAACCACAAACACAGCCTGGGACCACCCCCTTGAATTGCGGCTCTGCGATATTGCCGACATGGATTCCTGCAAGCGCGCAACGAACAAAAAGGGGGCGGATCAGCCCTCCCGAACCTGCGGAAAAAGCTCCTCGGCCAGGGCCTTCAGGGCCTCCGGGTCCACGTTTTCCACCTCCGACGCAAGACGCTGGAGCGCGTCTTCCTCCAGCCCGGTGCTTTTCTGAACGAGGAACGCCTCCACCTCGTCCCCTCCCGTGCACGACCCGCAGGCGGTCAGGGTTCCGGCACGCCGGTTCTCGTGGAACAGGGGCAGCACGAACTTGGCCAGGCCGGCCTCGCAGGCGTCGATCACCGGCCGGCCCGACGTCCAGGCCATTTCGGCCATGTACTGCTGGGATTGACCGCAGATCGCGGACTTGGACTCCTTCTGATCCCGGATGTGCCGGCAGAGCGGGTTCCGGGTCCCGCTGTGCTGGAGGATGACGTTGTTCTCGTCCAGAAGGGCCGCCGGCATGCCGAGGCGCCGGGAAACCGTGTCCAGGATCTCCTGCCACTCGGCCCGGGTCTTGATGTCGTATACTCCCATGTACGATTCGTTTTCCCGAAAACCGGAGGGGCGCCCCGCGGTTCGGAGGCTTGCAGGGCAAGCGACTCGAGCGCCGATCCCATGGTTTCCGCATAAAGTTGAGCACCTTGCGCGCTGGAACCGGTCCAGGACGCCGGAGGAACCGGGGGGAGCATAGCCGGAAGGGGACCCCGTGTCAATAGCCGCGTTCCCGCTGGAAGGGACTTTCCGGCTTGACTAAACCCGGAAGATGTGAAAAGAAACGGCATCCCGTCGGCCCGGGCTCGGCCCGGGCCCGCGAAATCACCTGCGAGGAGAGGTTGTTGGAAACCCGTTCGAACGAAGAGCCCGGGAACGGATCCAAGCGGAAGAGAAAGAGTGCGCTTCGGGAGTACGCCGAGGCGGCGGCCATCGCCATCCTGCTCGCCCTCTTCATCCGCACCTTCGTGGTGCAGGCCTTCAAGATCCCTTCCGGCTCCATGGAGCCCACCCTGCTCATCGGCGACCACATCCTGGTGAACAAGTTCATCTACGGGGTGAAGCTGCCCTTCATCCGCAAGACCGTCATCCCGGTGAGCGAGCCCGACCGGGGCGACGTGATCGTCTTCATCTACCCCGTGGATCCCGGCAAGGACTTCATCAAGCGGGTCATCGGCATCCCGGGAGACAAGGTGGAGATCATCGACGAGAAGCTCTTCATCAACGATCGACCCTACCCGGACGACCCCGGGATTTATGCACAGCGGTCCACCCGCATCGGCAACCCGGGCAGCAGGTACAACTTCGGACCGGTCACCGTGCCGGAGGGCCGGTACTTCGTCATGGGAGACAACCGGGATCACAGCTACGACAGCCGGTTCTGGGGCTTCGTCTCCGAGTCCTCCATCAAAGGGGAGGCCTTCATGATCTACTGGTCCTGGCCCCATTGGAAGAGGACCTTCGACACCATCGAGTAAAGCCCTCAGTCCTCCTGCTCCGAAGCGCGCCGCAGCCCGACCGCCTCGTGGATCGTCTCCCGGACCTCCTCGTGGAGGGGAACGGCGCTCAGGCGGTCCAGGGAGACCAGGCGCACGTCGCTTACGTCCGACGCGGCCCTGGGTCGCCCCTCGACAATCCACCCCCAGTAGTCCGCAATGACGTAGTGATACCGGACCCGTGTGCCGGGGTCCCGGATGACCCGCTCGGCCAGCCGAACCAGGCCCTCGGCCCGGATCCGCACCCCCGCCTCCTCCGCGAGCTCCCTGGTCAGGGCCTCCAGCATGGTCTCGCCGACCTCGACCACCCCTCCGGGAAGGCTCCACTCCCCCATGGCCGGCTCCCGGGCCCTGCGGGCCAGGAGGACCGACGCCTCCCGGAACATCACCCCCGCCACCCCCAGGATGGGTCTTGCGGGATACTCCCGATTCGACATGGTGGGGTCCCCCCGGTTTCGGGTCAACAGCGAAAGACAGCGCCTGCAGGCGCCCGTCGAAGGCCGCTTTGACGGCCTTTGCCCTTGTATGCCACCAATCACCCTGATAGAATATGAGATTTGGCGCTCAATTTCAACGAATGCACCCATGAAAATGATGGAGGAACGAACGAATGGCCGCACAGACCAAGACCATCGAAGGAAACGAAGCCGCCGCGCATGTGGCCTACGCCATGAGCGAGGTGGCCGCCATCTACCCCATCACCCCATCGAGCAGCATGGGGGAGTACTGCGACGAATGGGCGGCCCACGGCCGTAAGAACATCTTCGGGCAGGAGCTCAAGGTCGTCGAGATGCAGTCCGAGGCCGGAGCGGCCGGCGCCGTGCACGGCTCGCTTTCCGCCGGCGCCCTCTCCACCACCTTCACCGCATCTCAGGGCCTGCTCCTGATGATCCCCAACATGTACAAGATCGCGGGGGAAATCATGCCCGCCGTGTTTCACGTGTCCGCCCGGGCCGTGGCCGCCCACGCGCTCTCCATCTTCGGAGACCACTCGGACATAAACGCCGTCAAACAGACCGGGTTCTCCCTCCTGGCATCGGCGTCCATCCAGGAGATCGTGGACCTGTCCCTGGTGTCGCACCTGGCGAGCGTCCGGGCAAGCCTCCCCTTCGTCCACTTCTTCGACGGCTTCCGTACCTCCATGGAGATCCAGAAGATCGAGCTCATCGACTACGAGGAGATGGCCAAGCTCCTGGACTACGACGCCCTCGAAAACTTCCGCAGCCGCTGCATGAATCCCGAGTACCCCCAGCTCCGGGGCACGGCCCAGAACCCGGACATCTTCTTTCAGAACCGGGAGGCCGCCAACCCCTTCTTCGCCCGTATCCCGCACATCGTGCAGGAGGAGATGGACCGGGTCGGCGACCTGACGGGGCGCCGGTACCACCTGTTCGACTACGTGGGCGACCCCGAGGCCGACCGGGTCGTTGTGTCCATGGCCTCGAGCTGCGACGTGATCGAGGAGACGGTGAACCACCTCACCGCGCAGGGGGAGCGGGTCGGCCTCCTCAAGGTGCGCCTTTACTACCCCTTCGCCCGGGAGGCCTTCCTGAGGGCCCTTCCCGGCACCACCGAGAGCATCGCGGTCCTGGACCGGACCAAGTGCCCGGGGGGCATCGGGGAGCCGCTCTACCAGGATGTCTGCACCGTCTTCCAGGACCGGGCCGACAAGCCGGTCGTGGTGGGAGGACGGTACGGGCTGGGGAGCAAGGACTTCACCCCCACCATGGTCAAGGCGGTCTTCGACAACCTCCGCTCGGCCGTGCCCAAGAACCAGTTCACCGTCGGCATCCGGGACGACGTGACCCACACCTCGCTGGAGACCGGACCGGAGATCGACACCGCGCCGGAAGGGACGGTGCGGTGCAAGTTCTGGGGGCTGGGCGCCGACGGGACCGTGGGCGCGAACAAAAACGCCATCAAGATCATCGGCGAGAACACGGACATGTACGCCCAGGCCTACTTCGCCTACGACGCCAAGAAGTCGGGCGGCATCACCATGAGCCACCTCCGTTTCTCCCCCCACCGCATCCAGTCGCCCTACCTGCTCACCCGGGCCGATTTCATCGCCTGCCACAACCCGGCCTTCGTGGACCAGTACGACGTCCTCGAGGGCATCCGGGAGGGGGGCACCTTTCTCCTGAACTCCCCCTGGAGCCGGGAAGAGATGGAGGAGAAGCTCCCGGACCGGATGAAGCGGACGCTGGCCCGGAAGAACGTCGCCCTCTACAACATCGACGCGGTGAAGATCGCCTCGGAGGTGGGTCTCGGGGGACGCATCAACATGGTGATGCAGGCCGCCTTCTTCAAGATCGCGGAGGTGATTCCGCCTGAAGAGGCCTTCGACTACATGAAGGAGGCCATCCAGGAGACCTACGGCAAGAAGGGGGAGAAGGTGGTCCAGATGAACGTAGACGCCGTGGACCGGTCGGTGGAGGCCCTGGAGAAGATCGAGGTCCCGGACGCCTGGGCCAGGGCCGGGCACGAGGCCTACGCTGACCGGGACGAGCCCGAGTTCGTCGAGGAGGTCATGCGCCCCATGCTGGCCCAGCAGGGCGACACGCTCCCGGTGAGCAAGATGCCGCCCGACGGGGTCTTTCCCACGGCCACCACCCAGTACGAGAAGCGGGGCATCGCCATCAACGTGCCCGAGTGGCAGCCGGAGAACTGCATCCAGTGCAACCAGTGCTCCTTCATCTGCCCCCACGCCGTGATCCGCCCGGTGCTGACCCGCGAGGAGGATTTGGAGGGGGCCCCGGAGTCGCTCGTGACCCTGGAGGCCAAGGGCAAGGAGCTCAAGGGGTACCGTTACCGCATCCAGGTGAGCCCCCTGGACTGCACCGGGTGCGGCAACTGCGCCCAGGTCTGCCCGGCCAAGAAGAAGGCCCTCCTGATGAAGCCCCTGGGGACCCAGAAACAGGAGGTCGCCCACCACGCCTTCTGCCTGGACCTGCCGAGGTACGGGGACGTCATGCCCGTGACCTCGGTCAAGGGAAGCCAGTTCCGTCAGCCCCTCTTCGAGTTCTCCGGGGCCTGCCCGGGCTGCGGCGAGACCCCCTACATCAAGGTGATCACCCAGCTCTACGGGGACCGGATGCTCATCGCCAACGCCACGGGCTGCTCCTCGATTTACGGCGGCTCGGCCCCGAGCTGCCCCTACACGGTGAACGAGCACGGGCACGGACCCACGTGGGCGAACTCGCTCTTCGAGGACAACGCGGAGTACGGCTTCGGCATGGAGCTCGCCGTGAGCTACCGCCGGGACGCCCTGGCCTCCAAGATCCGGGAGGCGCTCGAAGGGGACGACCTGCCGGACGAGCTCCGGGAGTCCCTCGCGGGATGGCTCGAGCACCGGGACGACGCCGAGCCGTCCCGGGAGCTGGGCGACCGGATCGTCGAGCTCATCGAGGGCCGGCTGGTGGACCCGGAGGCCGAGCTGGACGACGCCCTGCTGGAGATCCTGGAGCAGAGCGACTACCTCACCAAGAAGTCCGTCTGGGTCATCGGCGGGGACGGATGGGCCTACGACATCGGCTACGGCGGCCTGGACCACGTCATGGCCTCCAGGCGGGACGTGAACGTCCTGGTGCTGGACACCGAGGTCTACTCCAACACGGGGGGACAGTCCTCCAAGGCCACCCCCACCGGGGCGGTGGCCAAGTTCGCCGCCAGCGGAAAGCCCACCCGAAAGAAGGACCTGGGCCGGATGATGATGACCTACGGCTACGTCTACGTGGCCTCCGTCTCCATGGGCGCCAACAAGAACCAGTTCATGAAGGCCCTGGTGGAGGCGGAGGGCTACCCCGGACCCTCCATCCTCATCGCCTACGCCCCCTGCATCAACCACGGGATCAACATGGGCCTGAGCCAGGAGGAGATGAAAAAGGCCGTGGAGACCGGGTACTGGCCGCTCTACCGGTTCGATCCCCGCCTCAAGGAGGAAGGCAAGAACCCCTTCGTCCTCGACTCCAAGGAGCCCTCCGGCGACTTCCGCGAGTTCCTCATGGGCGAGGTCCGGTACTCCAGCCTGACCCGCACCTTCCCGGACAACGCGGAGGCGCTCTTCCAGAAGGCCGAGGAGGACGCACGGGACCGCTTCGAGACCTACAAGCGCATGGCGGCCGAGGGCGGGGAGGAGTAACCGGGGCGGCCCGGAAGCCGATCCTCCCACGACGGGAAGCATTCATCCCCCGGTGCGAGACGCCTCGCACCGGGGTTTTTCATCGCGGTCCCGACCCGGGACGCCGGCGCCCGGCTGATGAAGAGACCGGACGACGAGGCCGCGGCGGAGCGCATCCTGAAGAGCGCCTGACGCCCCATCCGGTTCACTCCTCCGATCCTTCGTCCGATCCCGACAGATGCCGAAACTCCGGGAGCCTCCGGGCCCGCAACCTCTCCACGTCCTCGACGCTGGTGAGGTCGTAGTGGATGGGGGTGATGGTGATCCGGTTCTCCTTGAGGGCGGCGCCGTCGGTGTCCGGGTTCTCCGGCTCCACCGGGATCTCCCCGGTGAGCCAGTAGTAGGCGTTTCCCCGTGGATCGATACGGCGGTCGAAGCGCTCCTTGAACCGGCTGACGCCCTGGCGCGTCACGGACACCCCGGCGATCCGGGAAGGCGGCAGGGAGGGGACGTTCACGTTGAGGGCCGTGCCGGGACGGAGGCCGTTCTCGGTGAGATAACGGATGAGCTCCCGGGCAAAGGCCGCGGGGAACCGGTAGTCCGGGTCCCGGATCGTGTCCAGGGAGATGGCCGCCGACCGGATGCCGAGGAAGGCGCCCTCGGTGGCGGCGGAGACCGTCCCGGAGTAGAGGACGTTCACGCCCACGTTGGCGCCCAGATTGATGCCGGAGAGCACGACGTCGGGCGGCTCGGGCAGCAGCTCCTGCACGGCGATCTTGACGCAGTCGGCCGGCGTGCCCGAGACCGCGTGGCCGTAGAACGCCCCCGACCGCCACACCGGGCGGACCCGGAGGGGCGTGCTCAGGGTGATGGCGTGGCCCACGGCGCTCATCTCCACCTCCGGCGCCACCACGTGGACCTCGTACGTTTCCCGAAGCTCCCGGTGAAGGGCCAGGAGCCCCGGCGCATGGATGCCGTC
>CAYVVQ010000076.1:0-1142 GCA_964454455.1 uncultured Desulfobacterales bacterium
GGGAGGGTGCGTCGACCATGGCCGATCGGCAGTCAAGCGTGTTGGGAGCCAAGTTTCAGGCGGACAAGGTCCTGGCCATTGCCGGGGTCCATTTCGTTCACGACATGTACACGAGCTTCCTGGCCCCGGTGCTGCCGTTGATCATCAAGAACTTGGGCCTCACGCTGACACAGGCCGGATCGCTCACCGTGTTCATGCAGCTCCCGTCCCTGTTCAACCCGCTGATCGGGGCCGTCGCGGACCGGAAGAACCTGGTCAAGCCCTGCTTGATCCTGTCTCCCGCGGCTACGGCCACCTTCATGTGCATGATCGGGTTCATACCCTCCTTCGGGCTGCTGTGCGCCACTCTGTTTGTGGTGGGGATCAGCGTGGCCGCGCTTCACGTGTCCGCGCCGGTGATGACGGCCGCCATGTCCGGGGGCGCCATCGGGAGGGGCATGGGGCTCTTTATGGTGGGAGGGGAGCTGGCTCGGACCGCGGGGCCCCTGATTGCCGTGTGGGCGGCGTCCAACCTGGGGCTCTCCGGCCTGTGGCAGCTCATGTTCCTCGGGTGGGGAGCGACGGCGGTTCTGTGGTGGCGGCTTCGCCGAACGCGGGAGGCGGCGCCGGTGAAGAGCGCGGCGTCCTTCACGGCCATGCTGAGGGAGATGCGGGTCATCATCGCCGGGGTGTTCGGGATCCTGGTGGCGAGGGCCTTCATGGCCTCGGCCATGAGCACCTACCTTCCGACCTTTCTCTTCGACCAGGGGCACAGCCTCTGGTTCTCCGGGATCTCGCTGACCGTGTACGAGGCGGCGGGCGTGGCCGGGGTGTTTCTTTCGGGCACGCTCAGCGACCGGGTGGGGCGGCGGAAGGTGCTGCTGGTGGCGACGGTGCTCTCGCCGGCCGCGCTGTTCGCCATGCTCTTCTCCGAGGGGGCTCTGCTCTTCGCGGTGCTGCTGCTCCTGGGGTTCACCACGCTTGCCACGGGGCCCGTGCTCATGGCCGTGATGATGGAGAACGCGGGGGCGAACCGGGCCGCGGCCAACGGGACCTACATGGCCATCAGCTTTGCCATCCGGGCGAGCGTGATCCTCGTGATCGGGGCGGTGAGCGACCTCTACGGCATGCGGGCGGCGTTTCTGATGTGCGCGGGGGTGGCC
>CAYVVQ010000076.1:1242-2322 GCA_964454455.1 uncultured Desulfobacterales bacterium
GGGCCCACCAGGGCGAGGAGCTCGCCGTCCGCCACCTCCAGGTCGATCCCGGCCAGGGCGTGGTTTTGAACGCGTTCCAGGGCGATGGCGGTCACGTGGGATTCCCTCCGGCTGCGGTTTCCGGCCGGGAGTCGCCGATGGCCTTGAGGAGCAGCACCATGGCGAACCCGGCGATCATGAGGATCAGGGCGGCGGAGAGGGCTGTCTCCACCTCGCCGCTCGTGATGTTGAGGTAGACGGCGATGGGCAGGGTTTCGGTGTGAAAGCGTGTGGCCCCGGCCACCATCAGGGTGGCGCCGAACTCTCCCACGGCGCGGGCCCAGGCGAGGACCGTACCGGAGAGGATCCCCTGCCGGGTCATGGGTAGGGTCACCTGGAAGAACACCTGGGCCGGGCGGAGCCCCAGGGTCTGGCCGGCCCACTCGTAGCGGGGGCTGAGGGAGTCGAAGGCGGCGCGAGCGCTCCGGGTGACGATGGGGGCGGCGATGAAGGCCTGGGCCATCACCGCTCCCAGGGGCGTAAAGAGCACGTGGATTCCCCATTGGGAGAGGGGGTCGCCCAGCCCGTGCCGGCCGAAGAGGAAGAGGAGGCCCACGCCGGCGATGAGCGGGGTCATGACCAGGGGCAGGTCCAGGAAGGTGTCCAGGACGGCCTTCCCCGGGAAGGAGCTGCGGGCCAGGAGGTATCCCGAGGGTACGCCCAGGAGCACGGCCACCGCCGTGGCCGCCAGCGAGGTGACCAGGCTGAGCCGGAGGGCGAAACGGATCTCCGGGGAGGCGAAGGCCTGGAGGGCGCCCTCCGCGGAGAGGGGGAGAAAGAGGGCCGTCAGCACCCCCAGGACCAGAAGGGCCAGGAGCGCGAGGGGCAGGATGAAGATCCGGTGCACGGTTACTTCTCCAGGGGAAGAAAGCCGAACTCACGGAAGACCGCAAGGGCCTCGTTGGAGGCCAGAAAGGCGCTCAGCTGCTCCGCCGCCTCCGGTTCGCGGGCGGAGTCGAGCACGGCCACGGCAATGGTCTCGGACTGAAACCAGGCCGGCGGTATGGGGACGATGCGGATCCGGTCCCGGAACTGGAAGGC
>CAYVVQ010000076.1:2422-19745 GCA_964454455.1 uncultured Desulfobacterales bacterium
TTCACGATCAGCTCCCCTGCCCGCAGAACCGTTCCCAGCCCATGAGGGCGGCGGCCCCGGCGATGGTGCTCCCGTAGAACAGCACGGGCTTGTCGCGGAGGAACTCCCCGACGGTGTCGTTCACCAGGGTGGTGCCGGTCACCAGGAGGAGATCGGCCCATGCGATCACGTCCTCCTGGGTGTCGGCGCCCTCGATCCGGACGCCCCGCTTCTCGGTCCCCACGTTGTCCGGGTCCAGGTCCAGGACCCGCAGGGGAAAGGCCGCGGCGAGGGCCTCCACCATGGCGGGCTGAAGACCCACCTGGCCGATCCGCACCATGCCGTAGCGATCCTGAATGTGCTGTGCGAGTTCGGCGGCACACAGGCCCGGACCCTGGTCGCGGCAGTGAATGGTTCGCTCGGTACGGCCCAGGGAGCGGAGGGCCGCGTTCAGGGTGGCCGTGAACACGGCCCGGCGGAAGTTGTTCTCGAGGGGCATGTCGAGGATCTCGCCCAGGGTGCCTTCGTAGTCGCCGTACCGGTCGGTGTAGGCCTGGCCGAGCGCGCCGTCCAGCTCGGCCTGCATGAGCCGCTCCTTGCCCATCTGCAGGGGAAAGTCGTCGCCCTCGGGGTGGCCGATGGCCTCCTCCGTGCTGAGAGCACGGGCCTCCACCCGGACCCGCCGGTCCATGAGGCCCTCGGCCTCGAGGATGGGGCGGGCCTTCTCCTTGATCTCGCCAAAAACGCTCGTCATCGGTTCATCTCCTCCACAAAGGGTTGGGCCTCCTCGCGGAGCCAGTCCCGCCAGGCCCGGGCGGTGGCCCGTTTGAACCCTGCGGTGAGCCTGCGGTAGGGATCGGTCTCCTTCTCGAGGCGGTCGTTCATGCGGGAGAGGGCCTGCTCGAGGACCCGGTCCTGCTCCCGGACCAGGCGGGGCGCGTCGAGGCCGAGCCTTCGAACGAAAAACAGCTTGGCCAGGAACTCCACCCGCAGGTCTCGCACGTGCCGGGTCGGGGCCAGGACCCAGGTCATGAAGGTGTCGCGGCCCCGATCCGTGAGCTCGAACACGCGCCGGGAGGGCCGGGACTCCTGCGGTTCCAGGCTGGATCGAAGGTCCCCGCGCTCCTCCAGACGCTTGAGCTGGGCGTAGAGCTGGCTCGTGGGGATGTGCCAGGTGGCGCCCAGGCCCTTCCGGAGAAAGGCCCGGATCTCGTAGCCGTGGCGGGGGCCGCTCATCAGGGCCCCGAGCAGGGCATACTCGGAGGCGGGCTGGGTCTTCATGCAGGGTCCTCGACTCAAAATTCCATCGAATAATATTCCAATATGGAATAGTGCGTCAAGGACAAATAACCATGGGGTCAGATCTTGAATTTTGACTTTTTCGCATTTTCCGGGCCCGTGTTCGACAAAAAGTCAAAATTCAAGATCTGACCCCATTTGCCCAGGATCGAGATGCGCTCGGTCATGGGGGCTTCGGCCCTCCGACCGGGTGGTGGTCAAGCCCGGGGAGAAGATCCCCTCGGACGGCGTGATCCGGGAGGGCCGGACCAGCGTGAACGAGGCCATGATCACGGGAGAGAGCAAGCCCGTGGAGAAGGGCGGGGGCGACGAGTTCATCGGAGGGTCGGTGAACGGGGAGTCCGCTGTGACCGTGGAGATCACCAGGACGGGCGACGACACCTACCTCTCCCAGGTGGTCCGGACCGTTCAGGAGGCCCAGGAGTCCCGCTCCCGCACCCAGGACCTGGCCAACCGGGCCGCCCTGTGGCTCACCATCATCGCCCTGAGCGCCGGGGCGATCACCCTGGCCGTCCCGCTGGTGGTGGCGGTCTCCACGTCGCTCGTCGCGGGCCGCGGGCTCCTGATCCGGGACCGCTCCGCGTTCGAGCGGGGCCGGAACCTGGACGCCGTGATCTTCGACAAGACCGGGACCCTCACCGAGGGCCGGTTCGGCGTCGCCGAGGTCAAGCCGATGGGCGACCTGGACAAGGAGGAGCTGCTCCGCCTCGCTCGAGAGCCGCTCCGAGCACCCCATTGCCCGCGGGATCGTCCAGGAGGCGGGGGACCTCCTGACGGGAGTTCGGGAAATTGTTCGTGCGGTTTCCGTCCTTCGTGGTAAAAGGAACCCGTTGAACCGGTCCGGGTTTTCCCGGCATCCACCAGAGGAGGAGCGCGCGAATGACTTTCAACGACACGCTCACGGCCGTGGAAGGCGTGGCCGTGGGGCACTTCAGCGATCCGGAGCACCTCACGGGCTGCACGGTGATCCGGTTTCCGCCCGAGGGCGCCGCGGCCGGCGTGGACGTGCGG
This sequence comes from uncultured Desulfobacterales bacterium, assembly GCA_964454455.1. Classification (GTDB taxonomy): domain Bacteria; phylum Desulfobacterota; class DSM-4660; order Desulfatiglandales; family HGW-15; genus JAIPEI01. The sequence continues at coordinate 4,712 of CAYVVQ010000076.1, forward strand.
GGTTCCGCCCCGGGCACCCGGGAGACCGACTCCCTCGATCCCCTGAACATCGTGGATAGGATCCACGCCCTGGTCCTCACCGGGGGCAGCGCGTTCGGCCTGGACGCGGTGGGCGGCGTGGTCCGGTGCCTGGAGGAGGAGGGGATCGGGCTGGACACGGGCGGGGGCATCCTCGTCCCCATCGTACCGGCCGCGGTCCTCTACGATCTCACGGCGGGGAGCCCGTCCGTGCGCCCGGGCCAGGATCAGGGCTACGCCGCCTGTAAGGCCGCCGCAGCCGACCCCGTCCTCCAGGGAAACGTGGGCGCGGGAACCGGCGCCACCGTGGGCAAGGTCACGGGCATGGAGCGAGCCATGAAGGGCGGCCTGGGCTCCGCGGCGAGGAAGCTCGCCGGGGGGGCCGTGGTGTCGGCGCTCGCCGCGGTCAACGCGGTGGGGGACGTGGTGGACCCTCGAAGCGGGGTGATCCTGGCGGGGGTCCGGGGGGACCGCGAGGGAACGTACCTGGACGCCGCGCGCCTGCTCATGGAGCGCACGGACCTGACCCTGTTCGCCGGCGCGAACACCTCCCTGGCCGTGGTGGCCCTCAACGTCCCCTTCAACAAGACCCAGCTCACCAAGATCGCCCAGATGGCCCAGGACGGCCTGGCGCGGGCCGTCCGCCCGGTCCACACCCTGTACGACGGGGACACCGTGTTCGCCGTGTCCGTGGCGCGGGAGGAGGACGCACCGTGCCTGGACGTCACGGTGGCCGGGACCGCGGCGGCCGAGGTCCTGGCCGACGCCGTGGTGCGGGCGGTGACCTCGGCCGAGAGCCTGGGCGGGTTTCCCTGCCGGACGGAGTGGGAGGCATAGCATGAAGAACGGAGCGAATGTGGCGGCCGCTCTGCTGGTCGGCCTGGGGATGGCCCTGTCGGGGTGGTTCATCGGAAACGGCTTCTACCAGGGCCGCTCGGCCGACCGCTACGTGACGGTCAAGGGGGTGTCCGAGCGTGCGGTCATCGCGGACGTGGCCCTCTGGCCCCTCCGGTTCGTCTCCACGGACGACGACCTGAACGCGGCCCAGGGGCGCATCAAGGAGAGCCACGACCGGGTGCTGGCCTTTTTGAAGCGGCACGGGATCGATCCGTCCAACGCCGAGGTCCAGAAGCTGGAGGTCACCGACCGCCTGGCCGATCCCTACCGGAGCGGCCCCATGAAGAGCCGCTACATCGTCGCCCAGACCGTGATGGTCCGCTCGAAGGATCCGGCGGCCGTCGCCGCAGCCAGCCAGGCGGTGGGCGAGCTGGTGGACGCGGGCGTGGTGCTCTCGGCGTCCCACGGCCCTTACAACGGACCGACCTTCCTGTTCACCCGGCTGAGCGACCTCAAGCCGGAGATGATCGCCGAGGCCACGGCCAAGGCGCGTCGGGCCGCGGAGCAGTTCGCCAAGGACTCGGGGAGCCGGATCGGCCCCATCCGCCGGGCCAACCAGGGGGTGTTCGTGATCCAGCCCCGGGACCGGGCCCCGGGCGTCATGGAGGGAAGCCAGCTCCACAAGACGGTGCGGGTGGTCTCCACCATCGAGTACGGTCTCGAGGAATAGGAACCGGATCGAGGGTTCCCGGGAGGAACGGCATGACGGAAGTGCGCGTGGACGAGAAGGTGTTCGAGAAGTTTCCGACCTTTCGCCGGGGGATCGTGGTGGCCAAGGGGATGGAGAACCGCGGCACCTCCGTGGACCTGGAGCACCGGCTCCACGAGGCCCTGGACCTGGCGGCCAAAAACCCGGTGGATCTCAAGGCCGACCCCCGGACCGCGGTCTGGAACGAGGCTTACCGGGAGCTGGGGGGCAACCCCAACAAGTTCCCGCCGGCCCATCTCGCCCTGCTCAAGCGCGTTCAGAAGCCCGGAGCCCGCATTCCCTTCATCAACAAGGCGGTGGCTGTGATGAACGACAACGCCATTCGAGGGGTCCTGCCCGTGGGCGGGGACGACGTGGAGCGGGCCGGCGGGACCCTGGAGCTCCGCTCGGCCGAGGGGGACGAGCGGTTCACGCCCCTGAGCGACCCGGACAGGACCGAGACCCCCGAGCCGGGCGAGATGATCTACGTGGTGGCGGAGACCCAAGAGGTGATGTGCCGCCGGTGGAACTGGCGAAACGGCTTTCAGACCCGCATCACCGAGGAGACCCGGGCCCTGGTCATGAACATCGACGGCCTGGGCGAGGGGAGCGAGTCCCGGGCCCTCGAGTTCCGGGACCGCGTGGCCGGCATGCTGGAGCGATACTGCGGGGCCGAGACCGTGGCGGCCCTTCTCTCCCCGTCCAGCAACGCCTTTCGGTTCGACCTCTGATCGGGGAGGCGACACTGGATGACGAGCCCCCCGTCTGGCTCAAGAACGCCATTGAGCTCTTTCCCGGCCGCCCGGGTCAAGGGCCGGTCCAGCCTCGTGGACATCTATGCCGTCGATGGAAGACCCGAACCCGCCAACCCCAACGATTCCTGAAAGGAGCAGAACCATGACCTCGAAGCAGTGGTCCCAGCCGCCGGAGATGCAGATCGACACGAACGCCGTCTACCGTGCCACCATGGAGACGAATAAGGGCACCATCGAGCTGGAGCTCTACCCCGAGCACGCCCCCAAGACCGTGAACAACTTCGCGTTCCTGGCCGGTGAGGGGTTCTACGACGGCGTGGCCTTCCACCGGGTCATTCCCGACTTCGTCATCCAGGGGGGCGATCCCACCGGCACGGGCGGAGGCGGACCCGGGTACCAGTTCGAGGACGAGACCCGCGGAAACCCGCTGAAGCACGAGACCGGGACCCTCTCCATGGCCAACGCCGGCCCCGACACGAACGGAAGCCAGTTCTTCATTACCCACTCGCCCCAGCCCCACCTGGACGGCAGGCACACCGTGTTCGGCAAGGTGGTGGAGGGGCAGGACGTGGTGGACGCCATCCAGCAGGGCGACCGGATGACGGGGGTCAGCGTCCGGAAGGCCTGAGCGGTCCGCGGCGACCGAACCGGTGCAGCGCGGTCACTGGCCGCAGGCGCCGGCCCCCAGAGCCGGCGTTCCTCTGCCGGGTTGGGGGCGTCAGCCCGCCTTGGCAGCATTGTCTCGGTTTATCCATCATAATATCGTAATCAATGCTCCGGTGGAGTCGGATCCTTCTCGGTGTGCCGGCGCAGGTCCCATCAAAATACAATCAAATAAATTGGGTTGTTATGCTTGAAAATGCGAGTGGATTTCCCGCTGGCATCCGATTTTGCATCTTCCCTTGACATCCGGATTTTCAGTATACTAAAAGATATATTTCAGGAGGTGGCCATGGAGAGCAAGCAGACGCCCCCGCTGGGCGAGATCCTGCGGCGCGCCCGAAAGACCAAGCGGGTGTCCCTGGAGCAGCTGGCCGCGGGGACCGAGCTCAGCGTGAGCTTTCTGAGCCAGCTGGAGTGCGGCAAGGCGAACGTCTCGGTCGAGAACCTGAAGAAGATCACCCGGTTTCTCGACATCCGCATCGCCCCCCTGTTCGGCGAGGAGGAGAGCCTGGACCTGGGGAAGGTGACGAGAAGGGGCGGGGGCATGCCGTTCACCCTGGAGGGATCCTCGGCTTACTGCGAGGCCCTCATCCGGAAGGGCGGCGCCGACCTCCAGGCCACATTCTACGTCAACCCGCCCGGCGAGGGCCGCAAGGTTCCTTTCGGTCACGTCGGGGAAGAGCTGCTCTACGTCATCCGGGGGGAGGTGCTCTTTCACCTGAACGACGAGGAGCATCACCTGTACGAGGGCGACCTGATTCACTACCGGAGCGAGGCGCTCCACAGCTGGACCAACCCGGGCAAGTGGGAGAGCGTGGTGCTGGTGGTGAACACCCCGCCCAGCTGGTAGAGGAGGCCGAGGGCCATGCAGGACACATCTTTTTCACTGGTGACCTACCGATTCGACGATGAGGCTCGCGTCGGGCTGGTCAAGGAGGGACGGGTCTGGGAGATCAACCGGGCCCTGGCCGCGGAGGCCGCGCCGGGCGGGGGAGTCTCCATCCGCTCCATGCTGGACCTGTTGGACGACTGGGACCGGATGCTTCCCGCTCTCCGGGCGGCCGCCGGGCTCCTGGAGGACGCCCCGGCCGACGAGCTCATCGACATCGACCGGGTGGCGCTGCTGGCACCGGTTCCCGCTCCCGGCAAGATGATGAACGTGGGGTTGAACTTCTACGACCACGCCGAGGAGATGGGAATGGAGATTCCCGACGGGTTCCGGCCCAACTTCTTCTGGAAGGGGGACCGGAACTGCATCATCGGGCCCAGCGGGAAGATCCGGCTCTCCTCGAACTACGTGGACTGGGAGGCCGAGCTGGCCGTGGTGATCGGAAGGACGGCCAGGGACCTGGAGCCCGAGGAGGCCATGGGGTGCGTGGCCGGATACACCTGTCACAACGATGTGACCGACCGGCGGCTGATGATGCCCGAGCCCGGGCGCCTGGACTTCCTGGCGGGCAAGGCCCGGGACACCTTCGGTCCGCTGGGCCCGGCCCTGGTACCCGCGGACCAGGTCTCGGACGTGGGGAACCTGCGCATCCGCTGCCTGGTGAACGGCGAGCCGATGCAGGACACCGGGGCCGACCGGATGATCTGGGGCCCGGCCCGGTGCATCTCCGCCCTTTCGAAGCTGTTCACCCTGCAGCCGGGCGACGTGATCGGGCTGGGGACCGGGGCCGGCGTGGGCTGGACCCGGGGCATGACCCTGGGCCCCGGGGATCTCCCCAAGGCCGTGGAGCGCATGCTCCAGGGCGGGGGCGTGTTTTTGAGGCCGGGAGACACCGTGGCCGTGGAGATCCCGGGCGTGGGTCGCCTGGAGAACGAGGTGGAGGCATGATGGAGGAGAAGAGCAAGGCCCTGGGGCGGGTGACGCCCATGGTGCAGGAATCGGAGAGCTCTCCGATCCGCCGCATGATGAAGATGATGGAGGAGCGCTCGGACCTGTTGAACCTCTCCGCCGGCGAAGCCGCGTTCGACGCGCCCGAGGCGCTTGTCGAGGCGGCGGTCTCGGCCATGCGGGAAGGCCGCAACCGCTACACGTCCACCAACGGGACGCCCGGGATCCGAAGGGCCGTGGCCGGGTTCCTGGAAGCGGAGATGGGCGTGAGCGTGGACCCGGACGAGAACGTGCTCATGACCGTCGGGGGTATGGAGGCCATCTTCCTGGCCTTCCGCCTCCTCGTGGGCCCCGGTGACGAGGTCCTGCTCCCGGACCCGGGCTGGGGCATCCTGAGGCCCATCACAGACCGGCTGGGCGGCACCCTGCGGTTCTACCCCCTGAAGAAGGCCGACACCTGGACCATCGATCCGCAGGCCCTTCTGGACAACATCCGCGACACCACCAAGCTGCTCGTGATCAACACGCCGTCCAACCCCACCGGCGCCATGCTCTCGCGGGAGGGCTACGCGGCCGTGCTGGAGAAGGCCCGGGAGCACGGCGTGTTCGTGCTGTCGGACGAGGTGTATCACAACTACGTCTACGCGGGCGAGCACGTGAGCGCGCTCCAGTTCGACCACCTGGACCACGTGATCATGGTCAACAGCTTTTCCAAGACCTTCGCGGTCACCGGCTGGCGGCTGGGCTACGCCGTGGCCCACCCCTGGGTGATCCGGCAGATGAGCGTGTTCAAGGAGACCGTCTCCCTCTGCTCCTTTTCCATCGGCCAGTGGGCTCTCGCGGAGTTCCTCCCGGACAGCCGGGCCTACCTGGACCGGGTCCGCGAACTCTGCCGCGGCAACATGGAGCGGGTGGTGGAACGATTGAACGGGATTCCAGGTGTCCGCTGCCCCAGGCCCCGGGGCGGCTTCTACGCCTTTGCCGACTTCTCCGGGATCGAGCCCTCGGACGAGGCCCTGTTCCGGCGTATCCTGGACGGGGGCGTGGCGGTGGTGCCCGGGGGGTTCTTCGGGTCTCAGGGCGCGGGCCACGCCCGCCTCATGTTCGCCACCGACCGGGACCTGATCGAGCGGGCCCTGGACCGCGCGGAGGCGGCCCTGGCCCCTCAGGCGCCGAAGAGATAGCGCCGGCGCGCTGGAGGACGCATGACGGCGAACCCATCGAAACGCGTGCTGATGCTGGGCAACGAGGCCATCGCCCGGGGGGCCCTCGAGGGCGGGATCTCCTACGCCACGGGATACCCGGGCAATCCCTCCTCGGAGATCCTCGAGACCCTCTTCAAGTGGGGCGAAGCGCACGGAGTGGCCGTGGAGTGGTCGGTGAACGAGATCGTGGCCCTGGAGGCCGCGGCGGCCTTCTCCTTCTCCGGCAGGCGGGCCGTGGTCACCATGAAGCAGAACGGCCTGAACGTGGCGGCCGACTTCCTCACCACGGTCTCTCTCGACGAGCTGCCGGGCGGCCTGCTGGTGGTGGTGTGCGACGATCCGGGCCCGCTGACCAGCAGCAACGAGCAGGACTCGAGGCACTTCGCCAAGATCGCCCAGATCCCGCTGCTGGAGCCCGCGACCTCCCAGGAGGCCAAGGAGATGACCGTTTACGGGCTCGAGCTCAGCCAGCGGTTCGGCGTGCCCTGCCTGCTCCGGGCGGTCTCCCGGCTCTCCCACGGGCGCGGCCCGGTCTCCATGGGGCCGGTGGCCCCCCAGGGGCCTTTGCCCCGCTTCGACAAGGACCGGCCCAAGGTGGGGCTCCCCTTCCTCGTCACCCGGAACCACGCCCGGCTGCTCCGCCTGCGAGAGGAGATCCGGGCCGAGCTCGAGGCCTCTCCCTGGAACGGCTACACGGGGCCCGAAGGGGCTTCCACCGTGGTGGTGGCCTCCGGCCTCAGTGCGACTTATGGTCATGAAGCGATCCAATGTCTCGAGCTCGAGGATCGGGTGGGACTTCTGAAGCTGGGGACCACCTGGCCGCTTCCCGTGGAGCGCATTCTGGAGCGGGTGGGGCCGGCCGGGACCGTGGTGTTCCTCGAGGAGGTGGACCCGTTCGTGGAGGACGGGGTCAAGGTGCTCTGCGCCGAGAACGGCGACCGCGCAGGCCGGGTGCGCTTCCTGGGCAAGAACGACGGCTTCGTGGCGGGACCGGACGGCCCCGGCGTGGGTGAAATGAACACGGACACGGCCCTTGCGGCCCTGGCGCGGCTCTTCGAGCTGGCACCCGACCGGGGGGAGCCGATCCCCGAGGGGCTCCAGGCCCGGGCCCAAGACCTGCTGGTCCCCCGGGAGCTCTCGTTCTGCCAGGGCTGCCCGCACCGCGCCTCCTTCTTCGCCGTCAAGACCGCCCTCGAGCAGGACGGGCGGGACGGGTTCCTGGTGGGGGACATCGGGTGCTACGGCATGGCGGCCGGAACCACCGGATTCCAGCAGATCAAGGCCCTGCACTGCATGGGCTCGGGCATGGGAAACGCCTGCGGGTTCAGCCGGCTCAAGGGGTTCGGGTTCGATCAGCCCGTGGTGGCCGTGGCCGGGGACTCCACCTTCTTTCACGCGGGCCTCCCCGCCCTGGCCGACGCCGTGCACCACCGGGCGGACGCGGTCTTCGTGATCCTGGACAACGCCGTGACCGCCATGACCGGCTTCCAGGTCAACCCGGCCACCCCGGCGGCCGTGGCCGAGGGCAAGCAGGAGCTCCGCATCGAGGACGCGGCCCGCGGCCTGGGGGCCGAAGCCTTGGTGCTCGACCCGGTGGCGGACGTGAACGCCGCCGTGGACGCGCTCCTCGGGGCCATCGAGGCCGGCGGGGTGCACGTGCTGGTCTTCCGCCACGGGTGCGCCACTTTTTTCCAGAAGCGGATCGATCGCCGCACCCGCCCCCGGGTCTGGGTGGACACGGAGAACTGCCTCGGGGATCAGTGCGGGTGCAACCGCTTCTGCAGCCGCATCCTGAGCTGCCCGGCCATCCTGTTCGATCCGGAGAGCGGCGTCGCCCGCATCGACGAGCAGGTCTGCACGGGCTGCGGGCTCTGCGTGCAGGTCTGTCCCCAGGGGGCGATCCGGCTCGAGCCCCGGGAGGCCAAGGCATGAAGGCATCGACGACCAACGTGGTGATCACAGGCGTGGGCGGACAGGGAAACGTGCTGGCAGCCCGGCTGCTGGCCACCGCCGCCCTGGAGCAGGGACTGGAGGTCACCGTGGGGGATGTCTACGGGCTGACCCAGCGCGGCGGATCCGTGGCCAGCCACGTCCGTTGGACCGGGGGGCGCCCCCTGCCGCCACTGGTGCCCCGGGGCGCCCTGGACATCCTCGTGGCGTTCGAGCCCCTGGAGGCCCTGCGCATCCAGAGCCAGTTCGGCCATGCCCGAACCGCCGCCCTGGTGAACGCCTCCCCGGTCATGCCGATCGGCGTGCAGGCAGGCCGGTTTTCCTACCCGGACGCCGGCGAGCTGTGGTTGCTCCTGGAGCGGATGACCGGGCGCTGTCTCAGGATCGAGGGATCCGAGACGGCCCGCTCCCTGGGGAACATCCAGGCCTTGAACACGGTCATGCTGGGCGCCCTCTGCGGCGCCGGCCTGACGGCCTTCGAGGCCGACCTGTTTACCAGGACGATCCGGCGCGAGCTGCCCGAGCGTTTCGTGGACCTGAACCTGGAGGCCTTCGAGCGGGGCCTGGCGCTGGGCCGGGACGCCGGCGGCGGCGCCTGAAGTGAAGGGAAGCAGGACCGCCCCCAGGGGTGGACAATGGTGGACAACGTGCGGCGGAAAGCCGCCCCGAACCGAGATGCGAAAGGAGATTCGACCATGAGGAAGATGTTGAAGAGGGCCGGGTTGGCCCTGGCGATGGTGGGACTGCTGGCCACGGGCTCCTGGGCCGAAGACAAGCCCCGGGTGCTGAGTGCGGTGGGCCTGATCCCCGTGGACAACATCAACATGGAGCACATGTGGAACTACAAGGAGTGGGTGGAGGCCGCCTCCGGCGGACAGCTGATCATCGACATCAAGGGCAACGGCGAGGTGATCCCCACGGAGGAGCAGATCTTCGCCCTCAGCAAGGGGCGGATCGACATGATCTTCTCCATGGGGGACGACATCTCCCAGATGACCCCCCTGGGCTCGGCCATGGTCCTGACGGACATGCCTCCCTGGGAGGAGCGTGAGAAGGGGATCTGGGACTTCTACCGGGAGATCATCGCCCGGGACTGCAACGCCTACTGGCTCGGCCCCCTCTACTCGGCCCAGTTCTTCACCCTCACCACCAACGTGAAGGCCGAGGGGCCGGAGGACCTCAAGGGAAAGAAGATCCGGGCGGGAAGCTCCTTCTTCGACTCGGTCAAGGCCGTGGGCGCGGTCCCGGTAAGCACGCCCATGATGGAGATCTACACCGCCATGGAGCGGGGCACCATCGACGGCTTCGTCATGGTCCCGGTGGGGTACACCCAGTTCGGCTGGCACGAGGTGAGCAAGTACTGGGTGGGGCCCCGTCTTCTGGAAGGGTCCACCCCCTCCTGCCCGCTGATCAACATGGACGTCTGGAAATCCCTCTCCGAGCAGGAGCAGAAGTGGCTGACCCAGCCCATCGTCGATCACCTGGAGGAGATGTACGGCTACCACTTCTGGCTCTACCGCGGCCAGAAGTACGGAACCGGAGCGATGGTCGACGAGGGCGTCCAGCGGATCGAGTGGTCCGAGGAGGACAACGACTGGTTCCGGAACACCTGGCGGAACGCCCTGTGGGGATACGTCGAGAAGAACATGGACCCCAAGGACTTCCAGCGGTTCTCCGACCTGGTGGGCCGCGCGGAGTAATTCGCCGTTTTGTCACGCGGAGTCCGGTTCCCTGCAGTGCCGATGGGGCGCTGCAGGGAGGGGGACTTCGTGCATCGGTGCGCGCCCGCAGGGGCGCGCGGGGAGGCCTGTTTTGACCTGGCTGCAACGGCTCGGTAAGGCGTACGACCGGCTCCTGGGAGGGCTGATGTTCCTCTCCTGCATCCTGCTGGCGGCGGCCATGCTGCTCGTCTGCCTGGACGTCTTCATGCGCTACCTGTTCAACACCCCCATCCTGTGGGCCATGGACGTCTGTGAGTTCATCCTCGTGGGCATCGTGAGCCTGGGCATGGCCTGGCTCCTCAAGAACGAGTCCCACGTGCGCATGGACTTCCTGGTCGAGCGCCTCCCGCCGCGCAAGCAGGCCTTCATGTCCGCGGTGAACGCGGTGATCGGCGCCGTGACCCTGGCCGTCATTCTCCGGTACGGTGTGGCGGAGATCGCCGACCTCTGGCAACGGCGATACGCCGTGGAGACCGGCGTGCTGCGGATTCCCAAGGTGAGCCTGCTGATCCCCATCGCGGTCGGGGTGTTCCTGTTCCTGATCCAGTTCGTTCGCCAGGCGGTGACTTACATCCAGCGGTTTCGGGCCCTGGGGCGGGAGGAGTGAGATGCGAGCGACCCGGTTGAATTGCGGAAGGAGCTGAACCCGTGGAGTGGCCCATTGTCCTGGCCCTGATCTTCGTGGGGCTGATCATTCTCATGCTGACGGGTCTGCCCGTGGCCATCTCCTTCATGGCCATCAACGTGGTGGGCGTTTTCGTGTTCTGGGGCGGCGAGGCCGGCCTCGGACAGCTGTTTCTGAGCATGAAGAACTCGGTGAAGAGCTTCGTGCTTCTCCCGTTCCCCTTGTTCATCCTGCTGGGGGAGGTGTTGTTCCGGTCCGGCATGGCCGGGCGGGCCATCGACGTGGTGGACACCTGGCTGGGCGGCGTGCCCGGAAGGTTGGGACTCCTGGGCGTGGGCGCCGGGGTGGTCTCCTCCACCCTGAGCGGTTCGGGTGTGGCCAGCACGGCCATGCTCTCGGCGACCCTGGTCCCGGACATGGAGGCCCGGGGCTACAAGAAGGCCATGAGCCTGGGTCCCATCATCGGGAGCGGCGGCATCGCCATGATCATTCCACCGAGCGCGGACATCGTGCTCCTGGCCAGCCTGGCGTCCCTCTCCGTGGGGCAGCTCCTGATGGCGGGTGTCCTCCCGGGCATCCTCCTGGGGATCCTGTACGCGGGGTACATCGTGATCCGCTGCGCGATCCAGCCCTCGATCGCGCCACCCTACCAGGTGCCGCACATCCCGCTGGGGGTCAAGATCGTCATGACCCTCAAGAACGTCGTCCCCATCGCGATCATCATCTTTCTGGTGATCGGGGTCATCCTGGTGGGCATCGCCACCCCGTCCGAGGCCGCGGCCCTGGGGGCGCTGGGGGCGTTCGTCCTGGCGGCCTGCTACCGCAGCCTCACCTGGGAGGTGGTCCGGGTCTCGATCCTGAACGCCACCAGGATCACGGTCATGCTGCTCACCATTCTCCTGGGCGCCATGGCCTTCAGCCAGATCCTGGCCTACACGGGCTGCGTCAAGGGACTGATCGAGTTCACCACGGGGCTGCCCCTGCCGCCCGTGGCGGTCCTCATCGGCATGCTCCTCACCGTGTTCTTCCTGGGCTGCTTCATGGACGAGATCGCCCTCATGATGATGATGCTGCCGATCTACATGCCCATCGTGGAGGCGCTCGGGTTCGATCCCATCTGGTTCGCCATCCTCCTGCTGGTGAACTTCGAGATGGCCCTGACCACGCCCCCCTTCGGCATGATCCTGTTCGTCATGAAGGGATCGGCACCGCCGGACACCCGCATGGTGGACATCTACAAAGCGGCCGTGCCGTTCCTCATCTGCGATGCCGTGGCCATCGCGCTGATGATCATGTTCCCGGAGATCTCGACCTGGCTGCCCACCGTGATGACGCGGTGAGGCGGTGAGGCGGTGACGGTGTCGATGAGGCTTGCTTCCGGAAGGTGCGGTCCCGGGTGTGCACTCACCGGCTCGGGGCGCCTGCCGGACACGGGGTTTGTAGGGCGGGGTTTTACACCCCGCCGCAATCGGTCTGAAACCAGTCGGGGTGAACCAGCAGCTCGTTGACCCCGCCGGTGTGAAGGAAGGCCACGTTCCTGCAGCCGACGAACCGGCCCCGGCCGGTGAGGTCTATGAGACCGGCCATGACCTTCCCGGTGTAGACGGGGTCCAGGAGCACGCCCTCGAGCTGCGCCACGGTCCGGACGGCCTTCAGGCTCTCCGGACTGGGCCGTCCGTACCCGGGTCCGACGTATTCGTAGTGGATCTCCGGACGGGCATCGAGGCGGACCGCGCCCAGCCCGAGGAGCTCGGCAGCTCGAGCGACCATCTCCTGGAGGGGCGGAAGCCCTGCACGGCGGCAGGTCTCAGCCGGGCTGGTGGCCACCCCCACGAGGCCCAGGGGCGATCCCAGGAGCTGCCCGGCCAGGAGCAGGCCGCTGAAGGTGCCCATGGAGCCCACCGGGGCGACCAAGGCGTCGAGGTGAATGCCCTGGGCCTCGGCCTGTCGCTCGATCTCGAGAAACCCCCGGGCGTAGCCGACGTCGCCCAGGGGGGCCGAGCCTCCCGCCGGGATCACGAAGGGACGGCGTCCCCGGTCCTTCAGGTCGGAGACGATCTGCGACAGGCGGGCTTCGACGACATCGGGTGTGGTTTCGTCAAGCGACGAGGAGAGGAACTCGATGTCCGCTCCGAAGAGCCGGTCCAGGAAGAGGTTGCCGTGCTCCGTCTCCGGCGGGTCTCCCAGGAGGAGCGCACGGCAGGAAAGGCCCAATCGGGCGCAGGCGGCGGCGGTCACCTGGACGTGGTTGGACTGGATCGCGCCCAGGGTCACCGCGGTGTCCGCGTCCCGGGCCATCGCCTCTCCGAGGAAGAGCTCGAGCTTCCTGAGCTTGTTGCCGCCCAGGAAGGCCGATGGATGATCGTCCCGCTTGAGCCAGATGCGGGGTCCGCCCAGGCGGTCCGAAAGGCGGTCCGCCGGCTCCAGGGGAGTGGGTTCCGGCCGCAGGCCCACCCGGGGAAGGCGGGCGATTCGCTGCGAAAGGTCGTCGCGGCTCAGGGTCATGGTCGTCTCCTCTGGATGAAAGAAGGAGCCAGGGGCTCTTTCGTTTGGATGCACGCTGAAGGCGGTGAGCGTGCCTTGGGCACGCCGGCTGTAAATCACAAAACCAACTTGCAATCAACCCCTGCTGCGCACCCGGGGGAGCTGCCGGCACTCCGGGCGCGGCATCGAGGGAAGGTCGATACCATGGCGATTCAAGGACCCCGGGAACTGGTTCGGGATGTGCAGCAGGCAGGCTTGTGCATCGGGTGCGGCGCCTGCGTGGATCTCTGTCCCTACTTCAAGCACTACAAGGGCCGGACCTTCCAGGTGTTCCCCTGCGACCTGGAGAGCGGGCGCTGCTTCGCCCACTGCCCCAAGATCGAGGTGGACCTGGACGAGCTCTCCCGGAGGCTCCGGGGAACCGGCTACGATGGCCTGGACCTGGGCGTGGTCCGGTCCATCCACGCAGCCAGGGCGGGGGCCTCCCTGCCGGCGGCGTCATTTCAGGGTGGGGGTACGGTGAGCGCGCTCATGGCCTTCGCCCTCGGCTCCGGCCTCATCGACGCGGCCGTTCTCACGGGCCGGGAAGGGGCCTGGCCGGTCCCCCGGATCGTCACGGACGAGCAGGGCGTCCTGGCCTGCGCCTCCAGCAAGTTCGCGGCCGCCCCCACGCTCCAGGCCCTCAACCGGGCCCTGCGCCTCGGTTATGAACGGCTGGGCGTGGTGGGAACGCCCTGCCAGCTGACCTCCGTGGCCCAGATGAGGGGCAACCCCACCGGCCGCGAGGCGTTCGTCGACCCGGTGGCCTTGACCGTGGGGCTCTTCTGCAACTGGGCCCTGGATCCCCGTGCGCTCGTCGGGTTTCTCGCCGAACGGGTGGATCTCGACCGGGTGACGGGCATGGATATTCCGCCGCCGCCTGCGGACCTGCTGGTCGTGCGGCTCGAGGAGGAGACCGCGGAGATCCCCCTTGACGAGATCCGTCCCCTCATCCCCGAGACCTGCTCCCTCTGTCCCGACCTCACCTCGGAGTGGGCCGACGTCTCGGTGGGCCTGTTCGAGGGGAGGCCCGGCTGGAACACCCTGCTCGTTCGGTCGGATCGGGGCGACGAGCTGGTCCGCGAGGTCGAGGCGGCGGGCTACCTGGAGCTCGAGCCCATGCCCGAGGAGAACGCCGCACACCTCTCGGCGGCCGGCCGGGCGAAAAAGGAACGTGCGTTTCGCGCGGCCTTGAGGCAGAATGCGGTCAACCGGGCGGACGGGTGCTCCATGCTCCGGGTCCCGGACGAGACGCTGAAAAGGCTCACCTGACAAGTTTGACGGGTTTGCAAAAACCCGCTCACCCGCCGCTGGAAACGTCATAACCTATGGATATTTCCAGGGCAAATCTCGAGTTTCCTGAATCCTCATGGGTGCACGCTTACGGATGGAGATACACCATGGGTGAACAGGTCCGGGGCGGCTACGCTTCCTACGGGCAGGTCGCAGGCATCCTCATGACCGAGTCCACCATCCCGCGGGTGCCGGGGGACCCGGGGCATGCGGAGACCTTTCCGTTCCCGGTCCGGTACGGGGTGGTCCGGGGGTTTCCTTTCGACGACCTGGTGGCCTGCCGAAAGGACCATGTGGGCCTGGTGGTCGAGGCGGCCCGCGCGCTCCAGGACGAGGGCGTGCGGTTCGTGGCAGGGGACTGCGGTCTCTTCTCCCTGTTCCAGGCCGACGTGGCGGCGCGGCTGGAGATCCCCTTTTTGGGCTCACCCCTCTCCCTCGTGCCCCTGATCGCTTCCTTCCTGCCGCCGTCCCGGAAGGTCGGCCTCATCACCGGGGATACACGCATCCTCGGGGACGAGCATCTGCGGGCCGCGGGCGCGGACCGGTCCCGGCTGGTCGTCCGGGGGATGGAGGAGAGCCGCGAGTTTCAGCGGGTGGTGATCGAGCGGGGGGAGACCCTGGACGTGGAGGCCATGCGCCGGGGCGTGGTGGACGCGGCCCGGGGTTTGGCAGGTGAACCGCTGGGGGCGGTGGTCCTGGAGTGCACCAACCTGGTCACCTTCCGCCGGGACGTCCAGCAGCTCCTGGGCGTGCCGGTCTACGACATGGTGAGCCTGGTGGAGTTCTTCGCCGAAGGCTACCGGCTACGCACCTTTACGTCCCGCTACCTCGCAAATGGGGTCAGATCTTGAATTTTGAC
>CAYVVQ010000077.1:0-19664 GCA_964454455.1 uncultured Desulfobacterales bacterium
CGATGACATGGGGTTTTTGGCGGACGTCATTGAAGACGTTGCTGATCGCTTCGAGGTGGATCGGACTAGAATCTACATGGTCGGCTTTTCCAACGGCGGCATGCTCACCTACCGTTTCGCCGCGGAGCACACCGACCTGCTGGCGGCTGCCGCACCACTGGCGGCCGCCCTGGGCGGGAGGCCCTCTTCCGATTCGCCGCTCTGGGTGATCCCCGAGCCAGACGGGCCCCTGCCGATGATCATCTTTCATGCCCGCGACGATCTCGCCGTTCCCTACGAGGGGGGCGTCAGTCCTCGAAAGGGTGGAGAACGGGAATACCTGTCCGTAGACGAGGCGGTGGATTTCTGGGTTCGGAACAACGGGTGCCGGTCGGAACCGAACATCGATCTGTTGTACGAGGGCATCGTCACCAGAAAGACCTGGTCCGACCGCCAGGGGAAGAACGACGTCGTCCTGTACACCCTCGAGCGCTGGGGACATCAATGGCCGGGACGCTACTTCTCCGGGCAACTGGAAAAGGACGATCCCATCAGAAACCTCCACGCGGCTGATATCATATGGCGCTTTTTTGAACGGCACTCCAGGTGATGTTCTTTTTCCCGATTCCGGATCGGAAAGCCCCGCAGATGACCATGGCGCCGCTTGCCTTGTAACGGAGAGCCTCCGGGTCCTGCACTCCGAGACGCCCTTTGGGCCCACGCCCGCAGTGCGCTGTGGCACGGGGACGGACTCGAAACCACTTTTGGGCTTGACTTTCCTGCTCTTTCATATCAGGTTTGAAAACAATTCCGCACGGAAGCTCGAAGGAATGATGCCCTGGATCGACCCCCACCCCGTTTCTCGCTTCGAGAAATGGGGTTTTGCCTCTTCGGGGGCGTCAGGCCTCGCACCACCCTGGCCTCCGCCGAAAGGAGCCGCGTCATGAAGCGCACTCGAAAAGAGAGGCGAAGCAGAGAAGACAGACGATCCGGCGACGATCGAAGGGCCTGGCATGACTCCCCCTCCTCGGAGCGGGATCGCCGCCCCCGCTTCCCACGTCGCTGCGACCTGCACCTCCGTGCCCGATCTTTCCTCCACGGCACGGCGCCACGGCCCGGTGGGCCGTTTCCGGGATGAAGATCCAACGGCCTCCATGGGGAAGGGTCGGTCATCGCGTCTCCATGGGGCCGTTCGACTCCTCTACCGCGTCCGCTGAGGGCGAGGAGTGAGGAGTCCCTCATGGGAGCCTGACTGACCTTTCCGCCTCGAGCCTGCCTTTGCGGTCCCGGAGACACGGTCAAGTCTGCGGGGCTGCAAGCCGATTCTTATCCCCGAGGATCTCAACCATGCGTTTGCAGATCGGCTTCGTGGCGGCGTCCGGATCGCTCCGCTGAGGCGACCCCACCAACAGGGCCAGGGGCACGGGGCCGGTCGCCCGTGTGACTCCCCGCGACAAGCCGGTTCGTATTCCGCGGCCCCCGTGGTATGGTCAAGGACACTGCCTTGAGCGAAGGCCTTCCCAGTGCATCGGTCCGGTGCCTGCAGCCGGGCCGGTGAAGCGGCCCCGGCGGTCTCCGAACTGACGGAGGGCTTCGCTCCCTGGAGGCACGGACGGTATGAACGAACCAAAGATCGGGGTCGTCCTGGGAAGTGGAGGCATCAAGCCCATCGCGGCTTTGGCCCTCTTCGATTTTTTCCGGCGGGAAAACATCCCGTTCGAGCTCATGGCCGGCTGCAGCGGGGGCAGCCTCCT
Source organism: uncultured Desulfobacterales bacterium (assembly GCA_964454455.1). Taxonomy (GTDB): domain Bacteria; phylum Desulfobacterota; class DSM-4660; order Desulfatiglandales; family HGW-15; genus JAIPEI01. The sequence continues at coordinate 1,734 of CAYVVQ010000077.1, forward strand.
CGCCGCCACCGTGGGCATGGGGCTGTCCGCCGGTGAAATCCGAGGCCTCTACGACGAGTTTTACCGGCGGAAACCCTTCTCCTCGGTGGACTACCGCACGGTTCTGGGGATTGCCAACGCTCCCCTGGGACGTTTCGGGCTGAGGAAAGGCCTCATCAAGTCGGACAAGCTGCACGGCTTCTACCGGGACGTGTTCGGAGATACGCGGGTCGAGGAGCTGCGCCCTGCAACCCTGTTTCAGGCCACGGACATTCAGAACGGAAAGGGAGTCGTGCTCGACCGGGGCAAGGTGGCCGATGCGGTCTATGCCAGCTCGGCCATGTACCCGCTCGTGCCCCCGATCCGGTTGGACGACCGGTGGTTGGTGGACGGGGCCTTCACCTCCCCCCTGCCCGTCATGGAGGCCGTCCGGCGGGGCATGGACCTGATCGTCGCCATGGTCTTCGACGAGCTGAACGTCCCGGAGCCCAGCCGGTTCCGTGAGGGGTTCTTCAACATCATCTCCACCTTCACCCGCTCCCTGACCCAGAACCAGATCAGCCTCTCCATCGATCTGCACCACTACGAGATCGTGGTCGTCCGCCTTGCCTTCGAGGAGCCCGTGGGGCTCTACGAGGTGAATAAGGTGGACGCCATCCTGGAGGCCGGACGCCGGGCCGTGGGCGCGAAGGAGGAGGAAATCCGTTGCGCCCTGGACAACTTCCGCAGAGGGAATGCATGCTGAGCCGTGCGGCCCCGAGCGTGGCGGTCCGGCCGGGAAAACGGGTTTGCCGATCGGTAACCCGGGCGTGAGAAAGGAGACACAGTGGAAAGCGGAAAATGGACCCTCGTTCCGGGAACGCGGGACGTGCAGCTCTTCCCCCTGATTCGCAAACCGAGCATCCTCTGCTCCAACGGGTTTCTGCTGGCCGCACCGAAGCAGGTCATCGTCCTGGATCCGGGGGCCGATATCCGTCAGGTCGAGGAGATCCGTCGCTTGCTGTCCCCCCTTCTGGAGGATTCGCCCAGGCCGGTCTTCGTCTACCTGACCCACTGCCACATCGATCACTTCTTCGCCCTGCCCTCCCTCCTGGAGGAGCCTTTTCGGGCGCGGCTGATCTGCCATGCAAGGGGAACCCGGGCGCTGGACAGCCGGGACCGCGTGCTGACCGTGTCCGATCTCCACGCGCTCGACGTCCCGGCATGTCCGGTGTGGGCCAGCCTCTTCGAGGCGGAGAGCCCGGCAACCGACGCCGCCCCGCGCTTCCATCCTTTCGAGGAGTTCTTCCGCTCCGAGCGGATGGACCTCGCGGAAGGTCCGTCCGTTTCCGCCTACCAGGTGACCCTGGGGGATCATGATCGAATGGAGATCTTCCACACCCCCGGGCACAGCCCCGACAGCATCAGCTTCCGCGTCGGCGGTTGCCTCTTTGTGGGCGACCTGCCCTTTGCCACCGACATCGGCGTGGCCGGGGCCGTGGGCTGGGATCCGAAGGCGCTCGGCGGCTCCCTGAGGCTCCTGGATTCCCTGGGTCGAGACGTCGACTGGGTCCTGCCCGGCCATGGAAAGCCGTTTCCGGCCCGAGAGCTGGAGAAGGTCGCTCTCCGCCAGCAAAAGGACCTGGAGAAGCTCTCGGACCTGGCCCCGCTCGATCGGGAGCGGTTGCTCGACCTCCTGGACTACGCGAACGTCGTCCTCGACGAGATCAGCTCGATCTTCGCAGTCGTTTCCGCCCGCCTGCTCAAGACCGTCCACTGGCTCGAGGTCCTGGACGAGGAGGAGGAGGCGGCCCGGCTCCTGAAGGCCGTCGATCTGGAGGCCGCGGAAAGCCTGATCGACGATTTTCACTACTTCGTGGAGAGCTTTCGAGGCGCGGAGCTGAAAAACGTCATCCTCGTTCGAGCGCTTCACTTCATGGCCAGGTTCGACAAAACGTTCTCTCCCCAGACCGTCTCGTACCTCCTGAACCCGTTCCTTCTGAGGCGCGTGCGAACACTCTTCTCCGAGTTCTACCATGCCGTGTACGGCTTCCGATTCGCCCTCCCGGAAGCGCGCTTCGAGCTTCACGAAGCGGTGGAGGAGGTGCTGAACGAAGCGCGCGAGCCCCTGCAGAGCGACCAGGCCGTCCTGGACGCAACGGCAGCGGAAGCGCCGTTTCTGGAGGCCCTGGCGTCCAGGATCGCGGATCACCCGATCTTCGAAGGCGTTCGATTGAGTCTGGCTCCCCGGAGCGGGGACACGGCGCCGGTTCCCATGGACAGGACCGTGTTCCAGGACCTCCTTCGGACCCTGCTGGAGCGACTCGCGGTCCGGGGGTTCGACCGGATCGAGATGGTTCCCGGGCAGGAAGGCCGAGCCCCTTTCCTTCGCGTCTCGGCTGCGTCTTCGACCTTACCGTCTCCTCCGGAGGCTCGAAGCCTGCAGATCCTCCAGCGGACCATGCGGAACCACGGCGGCGACTTCCGGACGCTGCAGGCCGGTCCGCCCGCCCTGTTCGTCTTCGAGTTTCCGGAGGCCGGGGGCCCCTGACCGCGGCGTCCAGGACCGGGCGCCGCGGCCAATCCCGCCCGTGCCCACGACGCGGTCGCCTTTGCAGGGCCCCCGCGACCTACCTTGAAAAGGTGAACGCCGATCGTGTAGAATCGCACCCCGCGGCCGTGCTCCTTCCCGCCGTTCCATATCGGGCCCGCCGCTCGAATGGGCGTCCCCGGGACACGGCCTTAACGGCAGGGCGAAGCGGCCCCTGCAGTCTTCGATTCGTGATGGACGAGCAAAAAGCCTATGGAACACAGCAAAAAGAGACCGGCCTCCGCCAACCCAGCCCCCCGGGATCCGGACGGTGTGGAGATCAAAAAGACACTCTGCGGGATCTGCTCCACCGGCTGCGGCGTGGACGCGTACGTCCAGGGAGGCCGCTTGATCCGGGTCAAGGGCTCCCCGGAGCATCCCGTCAACCGGGGGCTGCTCTGCGGCAAAGGACACTCCAGCCTGAAGTGGGTCTATCACCCGGAGCGCATTCGCACCCCGCTCCTTCGAACAGGGCGAAAAGGGAGCCGTGACTTCGTCCCGGTGACCTGGGACGAGGCCCTGGACCGGGTTGCGGAGAGGCTTCTCCGGATCAAGGAGGACGCCGGCCCCGAGGCCGTGGTCTTCTTTGTCGGCTACCCCAAGTGGCTCCGCCCCTTCCTGAAGCGCCTGGCCCACGGCTTCGGCTCGCCCAACTACTGCTCCGAGTCCAGCACCTGCTTCTTTGCAACCGTCATGGCCAACCGCCTGAACTACGGCGCGGAGGTCTGGCCCGACGTCCGGAACGCCCGGTGCATCGTCAACTGGAGCACCAACCCCTACCACGGCTCACCGCAACGCGTGAAGGCCTGGGGGAAGACGCTCGACCGGGGTGTCAAGCTCATCGACGTGGGACCCTTCATGACCCCCCTGGCCAAAAAGGCGGACATCCACCTGAGGATCCGACCCGGCACGGACGGGGCCCTGGCCCTGTCCATGGCCCACGTGATGATCGAGGAGGGTCTCTACGACCGGGAGTTCGTGGAGAACTGGACGGAGGGGTTCGAGTCGTTCCGGGCCTATGCGGCCGGTTTCGCTCCTGCCGCCGCCGAAGGCATCACCGGGGTCCCTGCGGCGTCCATCGCGGCGGCGGCGCGGCTCTACGCGACCACCAGGCCGGCGACCATGATCAACAGCCCCAGCGTCACGGTCCACCACACGAACGGGGTCCAGAACCACCGCGCCATCACCGCCCTCGTCGCGCTGAGCGGGAACTTCGACCGCAAGGGCGGCAACCGCGTCATCCCCTCCACCTACTACCACGCCCCCACGGGGCTCGCATCCCGGGAGCACGACTTCGAGCAGGTGAGGCCCTGGGAGGAGATGGCGCCGAGGATCGGGGCCGACCGGTTCCCGGTGTGGAACTCCCTGATCCCGGAGGCCCAGTCCACGCAGGTCCCCTTTCAGATCCGGGACGGGTCCCCCTACCCCCTTCACGCCGTGGTGGGCTTCGGCCTGAACCACCGGATGTGGCCTGGCTCCGATGCCATGAGGGAGGCATTGGAGCGGCTCGACTTCCTGGTGGACGTGGACCTCTTCATGACGGACACCGCCAGGATGGCGGACATCGTGCTCCCGGCCTGCAGCACTTTCGAGCGTCAGGAGCTCAAGATCCACGCCTCGAGATACGCCCTGTGGGCGGAGCCCGTCATCGAACCGCTGGGGGATTCCCGGTCCGACATGGACATCATCGTCGAGCTCTCCAAAAGGCTCAACCCGACGGACGCCCTGATGGCCAGCGGAATGGAGGCCTGCTTCGACTGGATGTTCGAGCCCTCGGGCGTCCGGATGGACGACATCCAGGTTCGTCCGGGCGGCGGGTTTCTGGAGAACGACGCAAGCACACCGTACGAGAAGTACCGGGACGCAGGCTTTCCCACGCCCTCCGGCAAAATGGAGTTCCACTCGACCGTTCTGGAACGGTTCGGCATTGACCCCCTCCCGGTCTTCAGGGAGCCCTTGCAAAGCCCGGTGTCCACGCCCGATATCGCCCGGGAACACCCCCTGGTCCTCACCACGGGGGCGCGCCTGCCCATGCTCATGCACTCCAGGATGTACCGGATCGATTCCGCCAGGAAGAAGCATCCCGATCCCGCTGTGGACATCCACCCGGCGGACGCCGCCGATCGCGGGATCGCCGAGGGTGACTGGGTACGGCTCCAGACGCCCCGCGGCTCGATCCGCATGCGGGCCAATCTCACCGACCTGGTGCCCAGGGGCGTGGTGAACACGCACCACGGCGACCCCAAGGGGGACGTAAACGAGCTGATCGATCCGGGCTACCGGGACCCCATCTCCGGCTACCCGGGGTACAAGTCTCTGCTTTGCGAGGTCATGCCCTGGAAAAGCTCGTGAGCGGCCCGAGGCTGCCCTGCAGCCACGATTGCTCAAGGTGAAGCTGTCCTTGATCAAGATCGCATCCGCATCGATGACGGACGGCATCTCCCCCATGATGCGATCTGGAATGCCATCTCTTGTGGGTTCGGGTCCCGGAAGTTTGTTCGTCATTCATTGAGCGGCTGAGTTCCCGGAAGAGACCGGCAGGCATGCACCGGCGCCCACCCCCCTCTCCCATCATATGGGAAAGATCCGGTTCAAATCGGCGATCCCCGACCAATCCTTTGGAACGCCTTTTTCCAGGAACCCCGAGCAGCGCTCGAGGAAAATTTGCGCGGCCTTGTCTTGGGGGTTCTTTTGAAGCACCCTGTGGAAATGGGCCCTCGACTCGGCGAAGTTCTTCTCGTAGTAGAGCAGGATCCCCTTCTCGAAATCAGGCTTGGTCTCGCTCTTCAGCTCGATCACGTCATCCGGATCGCTGTCGAAGATCTCATAGATGGAAACGGGTTCCTGTGTCCCCTTGACGAGCACAAGGTCCATGAAGCGGTAGTTGTACTGATTCGGATCGTCCAGTTCGGAGAGCGTGGATTCGTTCAGGGTGATCGAGGATCCGTAGATCCGCGTCAGGCCTTCCATCCGCGCGGCCAGGTTCACGACGTCCGAGATCACAGCCCCCTGCATCCGGTCCCGGAAGCCGATGATGCCGAGCATGATGTCCCCGGTATTGATGCCGATCCCGATGCTGATGGGCCGCAGGCTTTTCTTCAGCAGCTCCCGGTTATAGTTGTACTCCTCCACGGCCTTGTGCATGGCGACCGCGGCGGCCACGGCTTCATCCACCGTGCCGGGGAAGATCGCCATGAGGCCGTCGCCGATGTACTGGTCGATGAATCCATTGTACTTCCGAATGATGGGGCTTACGCGCTTGAGATAGGCATTGATAAAGTGAAAGTTCTCCTCAGGGGTCATGTTCTCGCACAGGGTCGTCCACCCCCGGATATCGGCAAACAGGACCGTCATCTTTTTAAAGATTTGATCCCCAAGGTTGACCTCTTGAATGCTTTTCTTGCCAAGCAGCTCGATGAACTGCTTGGGAATGAACCTTTCAAGCGTCCTATTGAGCTCGACAAGCTCCTCCGTCCGCTTTTTCTCTTTCTCCAGAAGCATCTGGTTCTGGTATCTGAGAATGTCCCTGGCGACTTTCAGCTCCAGATGGGTCTTGATCCTGGACAGGATGATGGAGGGATCAATGGGTTCCGTGATGTAATCGACCGCGCCGAGCTCGAACCCTTTGACCTCGTACTCCGTCTCTCCAATGGACGTGATGAAGATGATCGGAGTATCCCGAGTGTTCTCATCCTTTTTGAGCGTCTGGAAGACGTCATACCCCCCCATGTCCGACATCATGATGTCCAGGAGCACCAGATCCGGAGGGTCCGTGGCGATACTCTGAAGGGCGGTCTCCCCGTCGACCGCCACGTTGACCCTGTATTCGTCGCCGAGAATCCCTGCCAGAGTGCTGATGTTTTTCGGGATATCATCCACGATCAAGACCGTGTACCGGGTATCCATCATTCGCGCGCCCCTTCAATCAAAATCCACCACCTTGAAACCAGGAAGAATATAGCGGCGTAGAGGTTCCCGTCCGCCGCGGACACCAGGGCTTCCGAGGTTCCGGGCACGCCCGCCGGCAACATGGCCGTCAGCGGCTCACCTGCGATCCGGGCCCGAATCCGCTCGGCCAGTGCGGCGGAGCCGGCCATGGGGGTGCCCTGCGCGATGACCGCGAACCTCCATGAACCCATACCCCCGGCGACGCTACGCTTTCGAGGACGCCCTTCCGCATCGTCGGCAGAATAGCGCAGGCGCATCGAAAAAGCAAAGCGGGTAATGGAGACGGGGAAAGCGAGGAGACGGCCACCTGGCGACCCATGGAACCGCGTCCGAAATCAGGCGGCATGGAATGGGTCAATGGTAACGGCGGTCTCCCTCGTCCAAAGACGGTTGGGTAGGATCAGAAAACCCGGTTCCCCAAAATCCTCCCTTCTCTCTTGAGAGATTGTGGATCGGTGGGTTTTCAATTCTGGGATTTTTCTCTTGACTCGAAATGCAACTTTTTGTATCAAAATATATTAGACAATGTTGTTGACAAAATAGTCGATTCTTTGAGGCCAAATGAAATCCAAACGGACGCGAGCTGCGAGGTGGGTCAAGCGCGCTGAGGTGATGGACGAGATTCGTGAGCGGATTGTCGATGGCTACTACCCCCAGGGCGTAAAGCTCACGGAGCAGAACCTCGTCGAAGAGTTCACGATCAGCCGGCCACTGTTGAGGGAAATCCTGGCCGATCTCGAAAGCCAGGGCCTCGTCGAACGAAAGCCGAACAAGGGCGCCATCGTCCGCCGTGTGGATTCGAATTCTCTATTGGAAATCATGGAAATCCGGGAGGTGCTCGAAGGACTGGCTGCCCGGCTCGCTGCAAGAAACTCCAAGCCCGAGGACTGGAAGGAGCTCGAGGAGGCGTTCGGTGAGCCGGCCGAAAAAATGGTGAAAGAGCAAGAGTTCGAAAAGTTTTTGGAGCTTGTTGCAAAGCTTCGAGAGCAAATCGTCAAAGCGGCGGACAATGAAGAACTGACAAAGCTGATTTACTCTCTTTTTGCCAAAATAACCATTGTGCAACGTAGAGTTGTCATTTTGCCGAATCGCATGGAGCACGGCATTCATGAACATCGAGAGGTCATTAAAGCGCTCATCTCGGGGGATGAAAATGCGGCAGAGCAACGGAAAAAAGAAAACCTGAGAAGCGCTCGTGAATATCTGAGCAAATACAAAAAATGGGTTCTTTAGTCCGGAACACAGTATGTTTAGGGAGGCGTACCTATGAGCTGGGAAAAGGAAGCGAAGGAGATTCAACTCCGTCAGGAAAAAGCCTTGCAAATGGGTGGAGAGGATAGAGTTAAGAGGCATAAATCTCAAGGAAAATTAACGATTCGGGAGCGAATCAGCGGGTTGGTCGATCGGGCCTCTTTTTTGGAGGTGGGCCAGCTCACCGGGGACTCCGTCTGGGAAAAGGGCCAGTTCAAGGATATTACGCCCGCGCCTTACGTCATGGGCATGGGCAAAATTGATGGCCGCTGGGTCGCTGTCGGTGGCGAAGATTTCACGGTGCGCGGCGGTTCCAGTGCCGGTCTCGCGCGAAGAAAAGGCGGACAGGGCGGATTCGTCGAGGACATGGCCAAGGAATATCACATTCCTCTGGTCAACCTGATCGACGGGGTCGGGGCGAACGTCTCTTCGGCCATCAAGTCGAAGTTCAAACGCCTTCCTGCAAAGGACGGCTACGAGCGGGCCCTGGAGCTGCTCGGTATCGTCCCGGTCATCTCCGCAGTGCTCGGATCCACAGCCGGCGGGCCGGCAGGACGGGCGGTTCTTTCCCACTTCTCCGTGATGGTGAGAGGGACCTCGCAGCTGTTTGCGGCAGGCCCGCCAGTCGTGGAGCGGGCGTTGTCGCGAAAGGTGGACAAGGAGGAACTCGGGGGCGCGCACATCGCCTGCGACAAGGCGGGCACGATTTTCAATGCCGTGAACAGTGAAGAAGAAGCCTTCGAACAAATCCGCCGTTACCTGAGCTATCTCCCCCAAAACGTCTGGCAGGCGCCTCCTTTCGTCGACACCGGGGACCCGCCGGATCGTGTGGAGGATGAGCTGATCAGCATCGTGCCTCGAAACCGCATGCGTCCTTACAGCATGCACAGGGTCATTGAACTGGTATTCGACAAGGAATCCTTTTTTGAGATCCAACCCACGTATGGCATCGGGATGATCGTGGGGTTTGCGCGCCTGGGCGGCTACCCTGTCGGTGTGATCGCCAACAACCCGAGCCACAATGCCGGCGCCCCTGACGCCCGTGACTCCCGAAAAATGGGGCACTTCACCTCCGTTTGCGATCAATTCCACATTCCATTGATCCATCTCGTGGACGTTCCCGGATTCATGATCGGCGTTGACGCTGAAAGCATGGGAACCCTGAAGGACGGCATGGCGGCGATGTGCCAGGTCATGCAGGCGAAGGTGCCGCGAATCTCCGTCATCACCCGGAAATGCTACGGGATGGCTGGAGCGCTGAATTACGGCAACCACACGCTGCATTACCGCATTGCCTGGCCCTCCGCCGAGTTTGGGTCCATTCCCATCGAGGGCGGGGTGGCGGCCGCTTTCAGGCGGGAGATCGAAGAGAGCCCCGACCCGGACAAAAAGCGTAAGGAGATCGAAGAGGAGATTCACACCTACGAATCCCCGTTTCGAACAGCGGAGAAGTTCGCCGTAGAGGACATCATCGATCCCAGAGAGACGCGATACCGGCTGTATTGCCTGATCGAGGCCGCACAGAACTACCTGCAAACAGAGCTCGGGCCCAAGCCGCGCTACGGCGCATGGCCGTGATGACACAGAAACCACTGAGTCGCACCGGGGTGTAATGCTGGATCCTCAATACCTCTGGGTCTTCTGTCCGCTCGTGGCGCTCGGAGCCTTTACACAAGGCTTCACGGGCCTGGGATTCGGCATTGTGATCCTGGCGGGCGTCGTCTTCACGCCCTGGGATTTCGAGCGGAGCACGGTGGTCGTCAATCTCCTGGTTCTTGTCCTGCACGGCTCGGTCATTTGGGCCAGCAGAAAGGAGGCGCGCATTCAGTGGAGACTGGTCGGCCTCATTCTGTTGGGATTGATGGTCGGTGTGCCGCTGGGATACTGGTTCATCCTCGTATTCGGCAACCAGCCTCTCTTCCAGGTGGTCTTCGGCGTGTCTCTGGCCGGATTCGCGATCAACGAGCTCGTCAAACCGCGCATCAAGGCCATGCCCCGATCCCTGGGCCTTCCGGCAGGGGTCGTGGGGGGTTTTTTAGGAGGCGCCTTCACCACATCGGGCCCGCCGATCGCCATTTTCCTCTACTCCCAAAACAGAGACCCCGCGCTTTTGAAAGGAACGCTCCAGCTGGTCTTCATGACGGCAACGGTCTGGCGTCTCGTCAACATCATCCTCTTCGGCCCCGGGATTTCAAAGCCTGTCCTTAGTGTGACTTTAATATGCCTCATCATTGTATTTATATTCGCATTCATAGGCCATAAATTGAGTCGCAAAGTCTCGAGCAGGACCTTTTTGAAAATCGTCTACTCCCTCATCGCAGGGGCCGGCGTCGCCAACATCGTCCGAGCGTGTCTTTGAGCAGGAGACTCCGCATGCCACTCTATGAGTTCGAAGGAAAACGCCCGACCATTCACCCATCGGCCTGGGTCGCACCGAGCGCCGATATCATCGGCTCGGTAAGTATCGGGCCTCTCTGCTACGTGGGGTGGGGGGCGATCCTCCGGGGAGACCACGGATCCATCGAATTGCAGGAAGGGACCGCCGTTGAGGAGGGCGTCATCATTCACACGCCCAAGGACTTCACCAGCCGCTTCGGGAAACAGGCGACCTTGGGCCACGGAGCCATGCTTCACGGCGCCACGGTGGAGCGCTTCGCCGTGATCGGAATGCGCACCACGATCGCCAACTTTGGGGTTGTGGGGGAGTGGGCCATTATCGGAGAGGCGGGTCTGGTCAAGAACTCACAGGTCGTCCCGCCCCACTCCGTGGCGGTCGGTCAGCCCGTCAAGGTGATCGGTGACATCACGGAGGCACACAAGGAGAAATGGCGATCCGGGAAGCAGGCATACATAGATTTTGCGAAGAGGAATCAGAAATCGCTCCGCTTGATCGAATATGAGGAGGTCTGACAGGATCCATCCACTCATAGGATGCATGGAAACGACCAACACGGAAGGGAAGAGAACATGAACCCGAAACACTTCAATCCAAGCGCCTTTATTCGAATTCCCGCTGAGAATCACCCCGACCGCATCTGTTTGTCGTACCGGAAAGCCTCTTTCACCTACGACACCATCAATCGGCGTTCCAACCATCTGGCCCATGCGCTCAAGGGTTTGGGCATCGAGGTCGGCATGCGGGTGGCAACCCTTCAGTACAACTGCAATCAGAGCTTCGAGCTGATCGTGGCGATGTGGAAAGCGGGCATTGTGATGGTCCCTCTGAACACCCGCGATTCGGCGCAGCAGAACATCGCCATCCTGCAGGACAGCGGGGCCGGTGCGCTGGTGTTCGGAGACGAATTCACCGACCAGGCCCGGGAAATCAAACGTTCCCTGCCCCAGGTGACGCATTTCATTCGGCACGGGGCGCATGAGGACGCGAAAGAGCCCTGGCTGGACTATGAGACCCTGCTTGAGGCCGCGCCGGACCACGAGCCCAATCTCGACATGGAAGAAGACACCTTGTGCCGGATCAGCTACACATCAGGCACCACGGGCCAGCCCCGCGGCGTCCTGATGAGCTATCGAAACCGCATCGCTCAGATCACCAACGTCTTCATGAACGCGGATCGCCTGATCTCCAAGGACGAGGTCTTCCTCCACGTCGCTCCCCTCACGCACGCGGCGGGATACTACGCCCTCCCCTTCTACCTCAAGGGAGCCCGCCACGTCATTCTGGACAAATTCGACACGACCGCGCTCCTCCAGACCATCGAGCGGGAGCGGGTCACCTGCACCCTGTTGGTCCCCACCATGATCATCATGCTGATGGAGGACCCCTATGTCCGGAAAGCCGACCTGTCCAGCCTCGAGCGAATCTTTTACGGGACGGCCCCCATGCCCCTCGACAAGCTGAAAAGCGCCCTGAAGCACTTCGGACCGATCATGCGGCAAAACTACGGCCTCACCGAGTCCATCCAGCCACTGGCCTGCCTGACGCCGGAGGAGCATGTGGTGGGAGAGGATGATGCGGCCGCGCAGCGTTTGCGATCCACCGGCAAAAGAGCGTTGGGAACGGAGATTCGCATCGTAGACGAAGACGATCGAGACCTGAAGACGGGCGAGGTCGGGGAAATCCTGCTCCGCAGTCCACACATTTCCATCGGCTATCACAACATGCCCGAAGAGACCGCCAGGACCTACCGCGGGGGCTGGCTCCACACGGGGGACCTCGGACGGTTCGACCAGAATGGATACCTCTACATCGTAGATCGAAAGAAGGACATGATCATCAGTGGTGGTTTCAACATCTACTCTCGGGAAGTGGAGATGAGCCTGGACAGTCATCCGGCCGTACTGGAATCCGCTGTGATCGGCCTGCCCGACGAGAAGTGGGGAGAGATCTGCACCGCATTCGTGGTCACGCGGGAGGAGGCTCAACAGCCGGATCCCGACGCCCTGGTCGAGCATTGCGTCACAAAAGGCCTTCCAAAGTACAAGGCCCCCAAGAAGCTCGCTTTTCTGAAGAGCCTTCCGAAGAACGAGAACAACAAGATCATCAAAAAAAGTCTCAAAAAGTTGGTTTTGGACGCGAATAGCGATTTGGACGTCGTGGAAATCGGTCGTTGATCCCCAATGGGGCAATGGCCACATCTTGAATCCTCAAACCACAAAAGGAGGAAGGCGATGAAGAAGAGAGCCATGATGACAGCGGTGTTTACCTGCATGTTTCTGGTCTCCGGGGGGCTTGCAACGGCGGGCGAGAAAGACGTCAGTGCGGTTCTCCGCGCAGGCGGCGGCGCCGTCGGGGGGGCGGGATTCGTCATGCTGACGGGCGTCGCCAAGCTCGTCAGCAATGATTACCCCAAGGTCAGCATCACCGTGGTGCCGGGCGGCTGGGTGGGAAACATCACGCGGGTCAACTCGGGGGAGCTGGATCTGGCCAGCACGGCCAACACCCTTTGCCAGCTGGCGGAAAAGCAGGAGGAGCCGCTGGACAAGCCCGTCCCGAACGTGCGCTCCCTGTTCAGCGTGCAGGACACCATGTACTACTTCATGTTCGCGCGCAAGGACTTCCCTGCAGACAGCGTTCAGGAGCTTCTCGAGAAGAAAATGGAAGCTCGGATGTGCACCCTCTCCCCGGGATCTGTCACGGAGATGCAGTTCCGAAGCGCCTTGGCGTCTCAAGGGCTCAGCTGGGACGACATCAAGGCCTGGGGGGGAAAGGTCAACTTCGTGAAATGGGGGGATGCCGTCAGTCTGGTAAAGGACGGCCACGCGGACATCATTTGTGCCGCAGCCCTGGGTAAGGCGGGCTGGGCCATGGAGCTGGCAACGGTTCGCGACATGAAGATCCTGGAGTGGAGCCCGGAGCTCCTCGAAGCGATCAACGAGCGCACCGGCACCCGCACCGAAACCATGCCCGGCGGCCTGTACGAGGGCATCGACGACGAGCACGATTGCCCGGCCAGCTCGGGAGAAATCATCATCAACGCAGACGTGCCGGACGACGTGGCGTATGCGATCGTGAAGGCCATGGCCGAGAACGAAAAGGAGTACCGGGAGCATCACGCGGCCTTCAAGCCCTTCAAAGCGGAGGGCATGGCCAAAGGGATCTTCCTCCCCCTCCACCCTGGAGCTGAGAAGTACTACCAGGAGATGGGTTACCTGAAATAGGCCGGACCGTGCTCATGCCTCGCTGGGAGGAAGGCGGGGCATGAGCACCCATTCGATCAAAAGGCCGATGCGTTTTCGGAACGAACCCAACGAAATCTGCGAGGAGCGGTTAAGGCGATGACCGAGCCGATTTTTCCGAAGCCAGACAGTGTCCTGTCCGTCGCAAAGCTCATGGCCGCAACGATAGCCATTGCAATCTCCTGCTTCCACCTCTACACAGGTGCTTTCGGCATCATCGAAGCGTACGGCATGAGGACCATCCACCTCATGACGCTGTTGACGCTGGCCTTTCTGTACTGGCCCGCGCACAAGTCCTGGCCCAAGGAAAAGACCGCGCTGATTGATCTGCTCCTTGCCGTGCTCTGCCTGGCCATCGATGTCTACTTGATCATCCACCACGAGAGACTCACCACTCGGGAGTGGTACACCGGACCGGTCACCTTTTGGGACGTGGCGTTCGGCTGGACCACCATAGTCCTGGTGCTGGAAGCGACCAGAAGGGTTGCAGGCATCGCCCTGCCCATCGTGGCCCTCTGCTTTGTGGGATACACCGTCTTCGGTCAGTTCCTCCCCTATCCATTCACGATCAGGTCCCCCAACCTGCTCATCTTCATTGATCATATGTTCTTGACGCCACACGCGATCTTCGGGGTGCCGGTCGGCGTATCCGCGACATTCGTCTTCCTGTTCATCATGTTCGCCGCTTTTCTCGACAAGACAGGGGCCGGAAAGTTCATCATTGACTTCAGCATGTCCGCTGTCGGCTGGGCCACCGGGGGACCGGCCAAGGTGGGCGTCATCGCGAGCGGCATTTTCGGAACCATCACGGGACACTCCGTGGCCAATGTCTACGGCACCGGGACGTTCACCATCCCCCTCATGAAGCGGATGGGCTACCGACCCGAGTATGCAGGCGCCGTAGAAGCAGCGGCCTCGGCAGGTGGGCAGATCATGCCGCCCATCATGGGGGCGGCAGCTTTCATCATTGCCGAGTTCATCGGTGTTTCCTACCTCACGGTCTGCAAGGCGGCCCTCTTTCCCGCGCTTCTCTACTTCGCGGCGGTGTTTGCGTCCACTCACCTCGAAGCCCTCAAGATGGGGCTCAAGCCGTTGCCTCGTTCGGAGTTGCCGCCCATGAAAGCGACCCTCTTTCATGGTTTTCACTTCATCATCCCGATCTTCGTGCTCATTTTCGTGCTCGTGCTGGGGTACACCCCGTTTCGAGCCGCCTTCCTGGCGATCATTGTCCTCCTGGTCGTGGCCATGGCCCGCAAGAACAGCCGTTTGGGACCCAGATCCTTCACGGAATCCCTGGTTCAGGGAGCCCGGAACGGCGTGGTCATCGCCGTGTGCTGCGCCTGTGCCGGGCTCGTGGTGGGATCCCTTGACATCACGGGCATGGGGATCAAGTTCGTCGACATCATCATCATGGCCTCAGGCGGCGTTTTCCCCTTCCTGCTCCTTTTGATCATGGTCGCTTCCCTCGTACTGGGGATGGGGATTCCCACCGCCCCGGCCTACATCATCGTGGCCATGATCGCAGCGCCTTCCCTGGTGAACATGGGGCTCGAGCCGATCGTGGCACACATGTTCGTGTTTTACTCCTGCCTCCTCTCCGCGATCACCCCACCGGTCGCCTTGGCCGCCTATGCGGGTGCGGCTATTGCCGGGGCGCCCGTCATGCGCACAGGGGTCATCGCCGCGAAGCTGGGTTTCGTCAAGTACATCGTTCCCTTTGTGTTTGCGTACAACGCGGCCCTGCTCATGGAAGGCACCCCGATCTTCGTGACGCTGAGCTTCCTCACCGCATTGGCAGGCACCATCGGCCTGTCCGCGACCTTTGAAAAGTACCTCTTTACCAGGCTCTCCATCATGGGACTCCTGATCATGCTGACGGGGAGCGTGCTGCTCCTGATCTCCAACCTGTACACCGATTTGGCCGGGGTTACGCTCCTGACCATTGCCGTCGTCATGAACTTGAAGGACAAACGGGCCCTAGCGGTCAAGGCCCTCGCATAAATGGCCTCTATGGAATACAAGGGGTGGCGCGCTTCAAGGCGGGAGCAGGAAGAGTTCCTCTCCCCCTCGCCGGCAAGGCGTTTGATGGCCACCTTGAACCACGATCCGGACGGCATGCGTGAAGGCTCCGTGCTGCCGCCGCTGTGGCACTGGCTCTATTTTCTCCCCGAAGCCCGCACAGACGGCCTGGGAGAGGACGGCCATCCTTTCAGGGGGGAGTTCATGCCGCCGGTGGATTTGCCCTTGCGCATGTTTGCCGGCTTCGAGCTCGTCATCCGCAGGCACCTGCATTTGGGAGAACGGGCCTGGAAAAGCGAGCAGGTCACCGGAATCGAGGAGAAACACGGAAAGAGCGGCCGTCTGGTCTTTGTGACGGTCTCTGCGCGGGTGGGTAATGACGGAGGAGCCGCTCTCCACGAGAAGCAGACCTTTGTCTATCGCGATGCGGGGCCCCCCGCTGTCTCAACGATCGAGGAGAGCAGGGGCCGGCAGGACTGGGGCATGGAGGTTCCGATCTCCCCTCCTCTCCTCTTTCGATTCTCGGCTTTGACCTTCAACGCCCATCGGATTCACTACGACCGGGAGTACGCCGTCAATCAGGAGGGCTACCGCGGCCTTGTGCTTCACGGCCCCCTGATCGCGCTCCTCATGGCGGATCTGGTTTTTCGGAACGCAAGGGAAGAACCGACGACCTTCGAGTTTCGCCAGCGTGCCCCTGTTTTTGAAGGAGACACACTCCGGCTTCTCGGTTTCGAACGAGGCGACACCGACATCGAACTGCTGGCGCAACGAGCTGACGGCCGGGTGTCGGCGACCGGGCGGTGCACTCTGGCGTAGCGGACCCAGGAAAGGGGACTCGTGTTCAAGCTGCACATCATCGGGGCGGGAACCCCGACACCGTCTCCCAACCGGTTCGGTACCTGTTACATAGCCGAGATCGGAAACACGCTGCTGATGTTCGACTGCGGACCCGCGGCCACTTACAAGATGACCCGGATGGGGCTCTGGCCGACCCGTGTCAGCCACCTCTTTTTCAGCCACCACCACTTTGACCACAACGCCGACTATCCCTGCTTTCTGCTCACCCGCTGGGATCAATCGACCGAGGAGGTTGCGCCGCTTCGCGTGTATGGGCCTCCCCCGACCCGACAGGTGACCGAAGCGTTGATCGGGCAAGGCGGGGCCTTTTTTCCGGACTGGCAGGCCAGGGTGGAGCATCCGGGGAGCCGGGAGATCTACCAGGCGCGAGGCGGAACACTGCCGAGACGCCCTCCGGCCGTCGAAGTCCAGGAGATCGACACCGGCGACAGCGTGAGCGGCGGCTGCTGGAAGGTGACCGGGGCTCGGGTCAAGCATATCGAACCCTGGATGCCCACCCTCGCCTATCGCCTGGAAGTGGAAGGCATCTCTCTGGTCATGACCAGCGACACGGGCCTGTGTCCGAGCATAACGCACTTTGCAGGAGGAGCAGACTACCTCCTGATCCACTGCTGGGACCTTCAAGCACGCATGCAGCCATCAGAGGCCGGCATGATCACCGGCACGCAGACAGCCGCGCAAATCGCAGAAGAATGCGGAGCGGGCCAATTGCTTCTGTCTCACCTCGGGCCCAAGCTGGATCGACCCGAGGACCGGAGAACGGCGGTTGCGGACATCGAAAAAAGATTCGGGGGGACGTTCCAATTCGTGGATGAACTCGCCACACTTGAAATTGGATAATACTTTGAGATACTGAAAGAATTGAGCGTCCCCCTCTCCCCCCTCAAGTACTGCTTCACCGGCGGCGATGTCCTGCCCATGGATGTCCTCCGCCGCTGGACGAACCACTACAACGTCCGCATCCACCAAGGCTACGGCGCCACCGAGACCTGCGGCGGCGTCATCATGGTACCGGTCACCGGCAACCCGCCCGAAGCGTCCATCGGTACGGTCATGCCTGAGAAGGACATCAAGATCGTGGACCCGGAAACCCTCGAAGAGGTCGAACCCGGCCAGCCCGGCGAGCTCCTGGTCCGCTCGGACCGCATGGTCGAGTGCTACTGGAACAAGGAGGAAGAGACCCAGGAGTGCTTCGTCCAGATGGAAAACGCCCTCTGGTACAAGACCGGCGACATCGTGAGCTTTGATGAGCAAGGGTACATGTACTTCGTGGACCGGACCGCCGACATCACCAAGCACAAGGGCTACCGCATCTCCGCCTCCGAGATCGAGGCCGCCATCACCGCCTGCGTGATGGGCATCCCGGACGAACGAGTGGGCCAGCGCATCAAGGCTTACGTGGTGCTCAAGGAAGATTCAAGAGGCGCCACTGGCATTGACCCCTCTTCTCACAGAGAGCGGTGGGGTTTTGTGTTTTTGGATTCTGCCAGTTTCATATATACAATCAAGGACATGCAAGAATAGCAGGGTAAATGTGAATTAGATGGCATTTAGGTTTACATTCTGAATTCTGATCCTCGTCCGCATCCTTGACGCATACCGTCCGCGTTCTTGACACATATCCAAAACCAGCTCCCGCCTCTTCGCGGAATTTTCCATCTCGAGAT
>CAYVVQ010000078.1:0-2019 GCA_964454455.1 uncultured Desulfobacterales bacterium
GGAGTTATCGAATTATGCAAGAACGTCCCCTGTTTTGAGAAGGAGGGTAAGGTCATGGCGTGCCCCATGTGTGGAAGCAAGCGGTTTTTCGTGAAAGACCCGAACGAGGCCTACGACACCTACTCGTTCGATCTCGAGGCCGGCGGGATCGTGTTCTCCGAGGACGTGGACGAGTCCGAGTGTCCGGAGATCGACGACGGAACCCGCACCTACTGTGAGCAGTGCGCCTGGCACGGGCGGTTCGGGGAGCTCGCCAGGGCGTGCCAGGATTGACGGCTGAAACGGCCCTGCGAGCGGGCCGGCCGGCGGGGAGGATCATCGAGGAATGCCCGTGGTCAACATGCGGAACATGAGAAAGGGGCAGCGCGGACGCGTTGCGGCCATTCGCGCGCAGGGCGAGTTGGGAAGGCGGATCCGGGACATGGGCGTGTTTCTCGGTGCTGAGGTCCAGGTCCAGGGCAGGGCGCCGCTCTACGACCCGGTCGCCCTCCGGGTGGGCGGGTGCACCATCGCCCTCCGGAACAACGAGGCGGACTGGATCGATGTGGAGGTGGATTGAGCGGCCGGGGGACCGCCGGAGGGTAGGGACCCGGAAGAGGAGGAGAAGGTGCAGACAGCCGCGGTTATCGGCATCGTCCTGGTTGCAGCGGTTCTCGTGATTCGGTCCTTCGTTCGGAAGGGCCGGGGCAAGGAGGGCTGCGGGTGCGATGCCTGCGCGCTCAGCGAGCAGTGCGGGGCGGGCGGCGAGAAGCCCGACTCCTGCACGGAGGAGTAAAATGAGGCCCCGGCGGACGCCGGGACCTCGTTCGTCTCGTCAAGGCCTCATCAAGGCTTCTTCGCGACCGACTCGGGCACCTCGGCCTTCTCCGGCCAGTCGTCCGGGATGATCTGGTCGGGGCGCTCGTTCCGCTTCTCCTTGAGCTTGGGCAGCGCCGGCCGCTTGAAGTCTTCCCGCGGCTCCTTGGGGATGCGGCCGTTCAGGATGGCCTCCGAGCGCAGCCGCCGCCCGACGGTCTTCTCGATCAGGGCTCCGAGCTCCAGGATCCGATCCACGTCGATCCCGCCGATGTCGATGCCCATCTCGTCGAGCATCACGCACAGGTCCTCGAAGCAGGCCAGCCCCACCACGTTGGGGTCCTTGTAGTAGTAGGAGCCGGTGCCCGGCACCGGAGTCCGGTCCAGGAAGTTGGCCGGCTGGCCGCCGGTCCCGCCCAGGGTCCCCTCGAAGATGTCGATGCCCGCCTGAAGCGCCGCCAGGACGTTGGCCATGCCCCAGCCCCGGGTCACGTGGAAGTGGCCGATGTGGAGGTCCGTGTTGGGGATGGCGTCCAGGATCATGGAAAAGTAGCGGTACACCTGGTCGGGCGGGGCCGAGCCGTCGTGGTCCGCGTGCTCGATGTCGTCGGCGCCGATGCTCAGCCACCGCTTGGTGAACTCCACGGCGTCCTCGAAGCGGGTCGGTCCGGAGATGGGGCTCCCCCAGATGGTACTCACCGTGCCGCACATCTTGATGCCGGCGTCCTTGCACTTCTTGATGCACCGCTCCGCCTCCTTCCAGTACTCGGGCAGGGTGGTGGAGCTGTTGGCGAAGTGGTGCTGCTCGTCCGTGGAAACCATCATGAGCAGACGGTCCGGTCCCCGGCCCTCGTCCTTGAGGCGGATCGCCCGGTCCACGGCGGGCTCGCGGATGGTGATGGCGGTCCACTCGATGTCGCCGGGGTCCATGCCCCGCTTGGCCAGCCGCTTCAGGAAGATCTCGTCGCGCAGGCCCCGGAGGACCTCCTCGGCGTCCCGGAACTGGGGCATGATGCGCGGGTTCCCCAGGTTGGTCGCCTCGATGCGGCGGACGCCCGCGAAGGCGAGCTCCTGGAGGTAGTAGATCTTGGCATCCGTGGGGATGAACACCTCCTCGTGCTGGAATCCGTCGCGCACCGTGATGTCGCCCAGGCGGACCTTCTTCGGCATGCGCGGAAACACCTTGAACAGATCGTGCTCACTCATACAGTCACCTCCTTTTGG
>CAYVVQ010000078.1:2119-8289 GCA_964454455.1 uncultured Desulfobacterales bacterium
CTTTTCACCCCGCAATCGATCGCGGCAGGAGCATCTGGTGGTGCGGGCAGAGGCTCCTGGGGTTCTGGTAGCAGCTCCGGGTGAAGGCCGTGAAGTAGTCCCGCAGGCCGGGGAGCGGCGTGACCTCGTCCACGAAGCCCGCCTTGGCGCAGTAGATCGGCCGGGACTGCTCGTAGTACTGCCGGGCCAGGTCGTTCATCTTGTCGATCACCGGCTCCAGGGGCTTGCCCGCGTCCTTCTCCTTGACGAGCCGGCGTGCAAAGGCCGCCGCCGCGGCGGTCTCCCCGTGCATGACGTAGATCTCGGTCGTGGGGACGCCCAGGGTGAAGGCGTTGTTGCGGGTGGCCTGGGGCCCGCCCATGATGTAGTGGGCCGCGGCGGTGCCCTTGCGCAGGACCACGGTCATCATGGGCACGTGGGAGGCCTCGATGGAGTAGATCAGGGACTGGCCCAGGCCCAGGAGCTCGGCCTCCTCGGCGATGTCGCCCACGTCGATGCCGGTGGTGTCCTGGAACCAGATGACGGGGAGCCGGTCCCGGCCGCAGTACATGACCAGCTCGTTCATCTTGATCAGCCCCTCGCGGTAGAGCTTGCCCCCGATGCCCGTGTACTCGCCCTTGGCGTACTTGGGGTAGTCGGCCCCGAGAAAGCCCTGGCGGTTCGCGATGACCCCCACGGGGAAGCCGTCCACCCGGGCCAGGCCGCAGTAGACCTCGGGCCCGTAGTCGGGCCGGTACTCGAGGTGCTCGCTCCCGTCGAAGAGGCGGGACATGACCTGCTCGATCTTGTACACCCGCTTCTGGTTGCAGGGCACGATGCGGTTCAGGTCCCCGGCCGGGTAGAGGGGCTCCGCCGGGTCGGCCACCCGGAAGGTGCCGGGATCGTAGAGCGGCAGGCCGGCCATGAAGCTCCGCATGGCGTCGAGCACACCCTCCTCGGTGTCGAACACCTGCCGCATGAAGCCGGTGCGGTCGTGGTGGATGCCCACGCCGCCGGGCGGCACCTGCTTGAACTGGCGGGTGGCCTCGATCAGGGCCTCGGCGCCTTCCGCGTCGAAGTGGCCCTTGGGCGACATGCCGCTCACGATCCCGCCGCCGCCCACCGCCATGTTGGACCGCTCGTGGGCGAAGATGACGGCCGGGCTGATGGCGTGGTAGCCGCCTCCGGCGGGGTTCGTGCCGTACATGCCCACGATCACCGGGATGCCCTTCTCGGCGAGCTCGGCGTGGCGGAAGAAGGTGCGGCCCCCGGAGCGCCTTCCGGCGTACACCTTCTCCTGCTCGGTGAGCTTGACCCCGCTGCAGTTGAGCACCCAGACCAGCGGGATGTTCAGCTGCTCGGCGATGTCCTGGGCGCGGAACACGTGCTCGCGCTGGCCCGGGATCCAGGCGCCTGCGAGCACCCGGTTGTCCGAGGCGATGATGGAGGCGTACCGCCCGGAGATCTGCCCGATCCCCGTGATCAGCCCGGTGGTGCCCTCCTGGTTGAACTCGGGGTCGTAGAGGCTGTTCAGGGGGAGGAAGGTCCCCGGGTCCACCAAATGCTCGATGCGCTCGAGGGCGGTCTTCTCGCCCCGCTTGTGGAGCTTCTCCGCCGGGAGCCCCTTGTTCATCCGCTCGTTCAGGGCCTCCTGGACGCGTTCCTGCTCCTCCCCGATCTGACGGAAGTTCTCCTCGGAGGCCGCGATCTCCTTGTCGCCCAGCGGCGCCCCCATGACGGCCATGTTCTGAAAGTACGGTTTCATGAGCTCCTCCACGTGAGCTGTTGGCTGTTGAGGTGTTCTCACCCCTCACTGCTTTTCCCTTCACTTCCACTTACACTTTCACTTGCACATGCACTTGCACTCGCACTTTCACTTTCACCGAAAATCGGCCACCGTCCGCCCCAATGTCGCCGTCAGGCCGGACCGGAGCCTCGGGTCCCGGTAGAGCCGGCAGTCGGCCTCCGCCTCCTTCCGGACGAAGGCCCGTTCGTCGAACGAGGCGGGGTCCACGTCCCGGAGAAGCGCCTCCAGGGCCTCGACGGACTGGGGTGCCAGGGGCCGTCCCAACCGTCCGATCTCCTCCTTGACCTCCTTGAGGGGCTTTTCCCAAAGAGCGGCGTAGGTCTCCGGGGCCTTCCGCCGGGCCACCTCCTCCCGGATTTCCTCCCCGGAGGCCGGCTCGGCCCGCTCCCCCGGAGAGGCCACGGGGATCTCCTCCTCCGGGCAGGTGGCGACCCGGAGACCTTCGGGCAGGACCCGCCTGCCGGTCTCCCGGTCGTGCTCGGCCAGGGCGTCCAGGAACCGCGCCTTGTCCGCCGCGGGGTCGTCCGTGCGCTCCTTGCGCGGGAAGGGCAGGGGGACCTCCACCACCTCGTTGTAGATGCCCATGCGCAGCAGCTCCGGGGCCTTGGTCTCCCGGCCGGTCTTGGCCATGAGGGCGGCGTTCGCCGGCCCGGCCTTGACCAGGGCCCGGGCGATGCCGCCCCAGCCGGGGATGAGCCCGATCATGGACTCGCTGAAGCACATGCCGCTCCGGGAGTCCCCCACCAGGTAGCCGGCCATGAGGGGGATCTCGGCGGAGCCCCCGTACCGCATGCCGCCGCCGCAGATCGCCACCACCCGCAGGTCGCGCGCCAGGTCCCGGACCGCGCCGTGAAGCGCGATGCCCTTCTCGATCCGGGCGTCGGCCCAGTCGTAGAGGCGGTCGATCTCCTCGGCCGGAGCGCCGGCCGCCTCCTTCTCCTTTCGGGCCTCGTGGGTGGCGTCCAGCCGGTTCAGGCTCTCCTTGAGGTCGCCTCCCGCGTGCACCGGGTCGTTCGACCCGTAGAGAATCAGGAAGTCGAGGTCGCCGCGCTGATCGGAGACCCGGCCGAGGCCTTCGAGGTAGGCATCCAGGCCCGGGTTTCCCACCTGGTGCACCGGCGGGTTGCAGTAGCAGAGAACGGCCCCTTCCGCGTCTCCGTAAGCCACGCGGTCGATGACCAGGGTGGTGTCCCCGTCGATCCACTCGTAGATCGGGCCCAGGTTGCGGTACCCGGGGAGATCCGCCGACCTGACCCCTTCGATCGGTCCTTTCATGGAAACCCTCCGTCTTTTTCGGTTCGTGGCGGGGCCCGGTTGCGTCCCGCTGCTGCGCCGCCGCATGCGGTTCGCGGCCCGCGGTTTTCGGGTTGGAAAACGAAGCCATTGGTTATACAATGAAACAAAGCGGGTTTTCAAGCAAACCAATTCCTGCGCAGCCCCGACCGCCTGCAGTTCGGCCGCACCGCGCTTTTCACCTTGACAAGCCGGAGCCCCTTTTTCTAGAGTCACTTTGTAGCTAAATAGTAGCCATTGCCGCAAGAGATTCCCTGATACCCGCTGATTTTTCGTCGGATCGGACCATTGCCGGGGCAAGCGATGAACCCCGGTCCGCCGCAGGGTGGGCCACTCGGGATTTCGAGCTGCGGGGTTTCCCGAGAAACGCAATCGTGCACAGGGTGAGGGGCCTTTTGGGCAGCGTGAGGCATCCGCTGAAGAACGCTCAACAGGGTATGGGGGATGACGAATGAGCCTGATCAATGAGATCAAGGAAATCGTAGGCGAGGGGAACGTCTTTGACGACCGGGTGGAGTGCCTCTGCAACTCCCGGGACATGTCCGTTCACCAGGGCGTGGCGGACGCCGTCGTGTTCGCCAGGACCACCGAGCAGGTCTCGGCGGTCATGAAGCTCGCCCACCGGGACAAGGTCCCGGTGACGGCCCGCGGGACGGGCTCCAGCGTGACCGGCGCGGTCCTGCCGGTCCGGGGCGGCATCATCCTGGACCTCCACAACATGAACAACATCCTGGAGGTCAACAAGGCGGACTTCTACGCCCGGGTCGAGCCGGGCGTGATCTGCATGCCCCTCAACGCCAGGCTGGGCCGGGACGGCCTCATGTTCCCGCCCAACCCCGGGAGCGAGGCCATCGCCACCATCGGGGGCATGGTCTCCACCAACGCGAGCGGGCACCGCGCGGTCAAGTACGGCACCACCCGGGACTACATCAAGGCCCTGAAGGTCGTGCTGGCCGACGGCACCGTCATCGACACCGGCACCACCGCGCCCAAGACCAGCCTGGGCTACGACCTCACCCACCTCTTCACCGCGGCCGAGGGGACCCTCGGCATCATCACCGAGATCACCATAAAGCTCGAGCCCAAGCCCGAGTACGACGCCATGGCCCTGGCCATCTTCGGCGACCTCTCCGCGGCCGGGGACGCGGTCACCGAGGTGATCACCTCGGGCATCAAGCTGGCGGGCTGCGAGATCCTGGACAAGTACAGCCTCAAGGTGGTCGAGGAGGCCCTGGGCAAGGACGTGAGCAAGATCGAGGCCCTCCTGATCATGGAGGCGGACGGCTCCAAGGAGGTCGTCACCCGGGACATGAACCGGATCGAGGAGACCTGCAGGAAGTACGGGGTGCAGGAGTTCGAGTGGACCGACGACCCGGCCAGGCGGGCCGAGATGATGGTGGCCCGCGGTAGGCTCGTCCCCACGCTCTCCCGGATCAAGCCCTTCAACCGGCTCATCCCGATCGCCGAGGATCTGGGGGTACCCAGCACGAAGATCCCCGACACCATCCGCATGGCCCAGTCCATCTCGGACAAGCACGGCGTCACCATCGCCACCTTCGGCCACGTGGGCGACGGGAACGTCCACACCACCTTCGTGGGGGACGTCCGGAGCCGCGAGGAGTGGGACCGCCTCAAGCCCGCCGTGGAGGAGCTGGTGGACGCGGCCATGGCCGCCAAGGGGACGCTCAGCGCCGAGCACGGCACGGGCATCACCCGGGCCCCGCACATCGAGCGGCAGCTGGGACCGGCCATGGAGGTGATGCGCAAGATCAAGCAGTCCCTGGACCCGGACAACCTCCTGAACCCGGGCAAGATGGCCTTGGAGAAGGGCGAGAAGCATGACATCTACGACCACTTCGCCTTCAAGCCGCTCCTGGACAACCCCGAGGGCGCCGACACCTTCGGCGGCGAGGTGGACAACGAGATCCTGGCCTGCATCCACTGCGGGTTCTGCCGCCTCGGCTGCCCCACCTTCGGCGTGACCCAGCGGGAGTCCCGCAACGCCCGGGGCCGGAACGCCCTGGCCTTCTACATGCTGAACGGCACCGTGGATATGGACAAGGATTTGGCCGAGGCCTTCTACACCTGCACCACCTGCCAGGCCTGCACCTACTTCTGCCCGGCCCAGATCCGGGTGGACGAGATCGTGGAAGGGGCCCGCAAGAAGCTCTACAAGGCGGGCCTGGCCCCGGAGCCCGTGCTGGCCGTGCGGGACAACATCCTCAAGACCGGGAACGTTTACGCCGAGGCGGGCGCCGACCGGATCGAGATCTACCCCAAGGAGCTCAAGGAGAAGGTGCAGGCGGGCGAGCTCAAGCCCCAGGCCGAGACCCTGCTCTTCATGGGGTGCGTGCCCAGCTACCTGGACATGAAGATGGTCCCCAGCCTGATCAAGCCCCTGGACGCCGCGGGCGTGGACTACACCACCCTGGCCATGGAGGAGAACTGCTGCGGGTTCCCCATCTTCCTCACGGGCTCGGACGAGTTCGAGGACCACGCCCGGCGGCTCATCGAGCGCATCAAGAAGACCGGGGCCAGGGAGCTGGTCACCCCCTGCGCGGGCT
Source organism: uncultured Desulfobacterales bacterium (assembly GCA_964454455.1). Lineage (GTDB taxonomy): Bacteria > Desulfobacterota > DSM-4660 > Desulfatiglandales > HGW-15 > JAIPEI01. The sequence continues at coordinate 7,763 of CAYVVQ010000078.1, forward strand.
GCTACAAGACCTTCAAGAAGCTCTACCCCGAGATCGGGGACCTGGGCATGGAGGTCTACCACTCGGTCCACTACCTGGAGAAGCTCCTGAAGGAGGGCAAGCTCACACTCGGCGGGGAGATGAAAAAGAAGGTCACCTACCATGACCCCTGCGACCTGGGCCGGGCCTTCAAGATCTTCGAGGAGCCCCGGAGCATCATCCAGCAGATCCCCGGAGTGGAGTTCGTGGAGATGGCCCGGAACCGGCTCCAGGCCCGGTGCTGCGGCTCGGGCGGCGGCCTCCAGGCCAACGACCCGGACATGGCCGCCGAGATGGCCGCGGAGCGGGTGCGGGACGCCCTGGCCGTGGGCGCCGAGGTGATCGTCTCGGGCTGCGCCGCCTGCAAGGACAACCTCCGGAAGGGCGCCAAGCGGATCCCCAAGCAGGAGCGGGGCAAGATCAAGGTGATGGACATCACCGAGGCGGTGGCCGGGGCGCTGTAGAGGCAGGTGATAAAAGGCAGGTGTTGAGGTGATGAGGTGTTGAGG
>CAYVVQ010000078.1:8389-9842 GCA_964454455.1 uncultured Desulfobacterales bacterium
TGTTGAGGGTCGACCCTCCTGCGCCTGATCTCGGACCGGCCGAAGCCCCATCGAGTCGACGAGCGGCCACGGTTTTGTAGGGCGGGGTTTACCACCCCCCGCCGCAAAGAGAGCGCACGACCCGGGAGACCGGGTCGTGCCGACACCGTACGAGCAAAGAGAGGACGACCACCCCATGTCTAACGAACCCCCGAAGAAATCCATCGCCGCGGGCAAGGTCTGCAAGAAGATCATGGCCGATCACTTCTACGAGCTGGACGAGGCCGCCAGGACCGGGTCCCGAAAGGTCGCCTGGTGCACCAGCGTGGGCCCGGCCGAGTTGCTTCGAGGCATGGGGTTTCTCGTCTACTACCCGGAGAACCACGGGGCCATGCTCGGGGCCACCCGCATGGCCACCGAGCTGATCCCCTACGCCAACGCCATGGGCTACTCGCCCGACATCTGCTCCTACCTCACGAGCGACGTGGGCTCCTATCTTCAGGGAAAGACCCCGCTCACCAAGGCCTACAACATCGAGTCGGTGCCGAGGCCGGACGTCCTCGTTTTCAACACGAACCAGTGCCGGGACGTGCAGGACTGGTTCGCCTGGTACGCCCGGGAGTTCGGGGTGCCCCTGGTGGGCGTGCACACCCACCGGGACATCGGGCCCATCCGGATGTACCAGATCCAGGACATCGCCCGGCAGATCGAGGACCTGGTCCCGCAGCTGGAAGAGGTGACCGGGGAGCCCTTCGACATGGACCGGTTCAAGGAGGCGGTGGAGTTCAGCCGCAGGACCTCGGTCCTGTGGCGGGCCTGCCTGGAGTCGGCCGCGGCCGTCCCCTCGCCCTGGACCTTCTTCGACGCGACCATCCACATGGGCCCGGCCGTGGTGGCGCGCGGCACCGAGGAGGGGGTCTCCTACTACGAGGATCACCTCCTGCCCGAGCTGGAGCAGCGCATCGAAGACGGCGTCGCAGGCGTCGAGGGCGAGCGGCACCGCCTCTACTGGGAGGGCATGCCCATCTGGGGGAAGCTGAGGCCGCTTGCCGAGCAGCTCGCGTCGCTCGAGACCTGCGTGGTCGCGTCCACCTACTGCAACAGCTGGATCTTCGACCAGCTGGACCCGGCCGAGCCCTTCGAGAGCATGGCCCGGGCGTACACCGAGCTCTTCATCGCGCGGGACGAGTCCTACAAGGAGAAGTACATCGCCGACTGCTACGAGCGGTTCAAGTTCGACGGCATCGTGTTCCACGACGCCAAGACCTGCCCGAACAACTCCAACAACCGCTACGGCATGCCGGAGCGGCTGGGCAGAACCCTGGGCGTGCCGACCCTCACCATCAACGGGGACCTGTGCGACCTGCGGTGCTACTCGGAGGAGCAGGCCAAGACGAACATCGAGGCGTTCGTCGAGCAGCTGGAGGAGTGAGAAAAGCAGGTGATGAGGTGTTGAGGTGATGAGGTGTTGAGG
>CAYVVQ010000078.1:9942-19382 GCA_964454455.1 uncultured Desulfobacterales bacterium
CAAACCCCGCAGCTCCCGAAGGCTGAATTCATACAGGCGATAGCTGGAATGAATGAACGTGATCTTTTCGTCGGCATCGACGTGGGCGCCTCCCGCACCAAGGCGGCGGTGCTCGACGCCGGCAGGAACCTGCTCGGCCACGCGGTGCTGCGCTCGGGGACGGACTTCGAGCGCACCGCGACCGCGAGTCTGGAGGAGGCCCTCGCCATGGCCGGCATGCCCGGCCGTGACGGCTTCCCGTGCGTTTCCACCGGGTACGGCCGGAAGAACGTCCCGTTCCGGGGGGACACCAAGACCGAGATCGGCTGTCACGCCAAGGGGTGCTTTCACGAGTTCCCCGAGGCCATCACCATCATCGACATCGGGGGCCAGGACAACAAGGTCATCAAGCTGGACGACCGGGGCCGCCGGCTGAACTTCAAGATGAACCGGAAGTGCGCGGCCGGAACGGGCGCCTTTCTCGAGGAGATGGCCATGCGGCTGGACATCCCCCTGGAGGAGATGGACGGCCTGGCCCGGGTCTCGGAGCACGCGGAGGAGCTGGGCAGCTACTGCACGGTGTTCTCGGGCACGGAGGTGCTCGAGAAGATCCGCCGGGGGGTTGCGGTGCCGGACCTGGTGAAGGGGATCTTCCTCTCCGTGGTCAAGCGGGTCCTGGAGATGGACGCCCTCTCCGAGCGGGTGGTCATGACCGGCGGCGTGGTGGCGCACAACCCGTACCTGATGGACATGGTCCGGGAGACCACCGGCCGGGAGGTCCTGGTCCCGAAACACCCGCAGCTGACGGGCGCCGTCGGCGCGGCGCTTTTCGCCATGGAGATCAACGACAACTCATCAGGAGGGGGTAGACGATGACACTACAGAGCAGCTGGATGCACATGGGGACGGTCCTGAAGATGCACGCCACCAACTACCCGGACAAGCTGGGTTGGCAGGACAAGGCCCGGGAGTGCACCTTCAGGGAGTGGAACGACCGGGCCTGCCGGCTGGCGAACGGTCTCGGCGACATGGGCTGCGGCCACAAGGACGCCTTCGCCGTCCTCGCCTTCAACCGCGGGGAGTGGATGGACATCTACGCCGGCTGCGCCAAGGGCGGGCAGATGGTGGTTCCCATCATGTTCCGGCTGGCCGGCCCCGAGATCGAGTACATCGTGAACCACTCCGAGTGCAAGGCCTTCATCGTGGAGGACCCGTTCGTGGAGCTCATCGACGGCATCCGGGACAAGCTGCCCGTGCCCGACGACGCCTACGTCTACCTGGGCGACGGCCCGGTGCCCGACGGCTGGGTGGGCTTCGAGGACTGGCTGGCCAAGTCCTCCCCCGAGGAGCCGGACTACATGGTGGACGGGGCGGACGTCTGGACCATCATGTACACCTCCGGGACCACGGGCCGGCCCAAGGGCGTTATGCGGACCCACGAGAGCTACATGGCCCAGTACTACCTGAACGACATCAACGTGGGGGTGCGGCCCACGGACAAGGTCATGCTTGTCATGCCCATGTGCCACGTGAACTCCATTTTCTACTCCTTCGCCTACACCCTGGTGAGCGCGCCGGTCTTCGTCTACAACATGGTGAGCTTCGACCCGGAGGACCTGCTCCGCACCATCGAACAGTACAAGATCACCTTCACGTCGCTCGTGCCCACCCACTACATCATGATGCTCTCCCTGCCCGACGAGGTGAAGAAGAGCATCGACGTCTCCAGCATCCGGCAGCTCCTGATCTCCTCGGCGCCGGCCCGCAAGGACCTCAAGGTGGCCATCATGGACTACTTCGAGAACGCGGAGCTGTGGGAGGCCTACGGCAGCACCGAGGGCGGCCTGGTGACGCTGCTTCGGCCCGAGGAGCAGTTCGAGAAGCTCGGCTCCATCGGACGGGAGATCTTCGGCACGGACCGGATCCGCATCCTGGACGAGGACCGCAACGAGGTCCCGGACGGCGAGGTGGGCGAGCTCTTCTACCGCACGCCCATGCTCTTCAAGGAGTACCTCAAGGAGCCGGAGAAGACCAAGGAGGCGTTCGACAACGGCTGGTCCTCGGCCGGGGACATGGTCATGCGGGACCCGGACGGCTACTACGTGCTCGTGGACCGCAAGGCCAACATGATCATCACGGGCGGCGAGAACGTATACCCCTCGGAGGTGGAGAGCGCCGTGGGCGGCCACGAGGCGGTGCGGGACATCGCGGTGATCGGCATTCCGGACGAGAAGTGGGGCGAGGCCATCAAGGCCGTGATCGTGCTCCACGAAGGCTTCGAGCCGAGCGAGGAGCTCGCCAAGAATATCATTGACTTTTCGCGGGACAAAATTGCAGGGTATAAGCGACCGAAAACCATCGACTTCATCAAGGACGAGGAGATGCCCAGGACCCCCACAGGCAAGATCCTTCACCGGATCCTGCGGGAGAAGTACGGCAAGTGGAGCGAGAGCTGAACCGAGCACCTACCGCAGGAACGTCCGCCGCGTCGACGGCGGACCGGGCCCGACGACAGGGCCGGGGGACCCCGGGCAGTTGACTGCACACAAACGATCGGAGGGTTAGCGACATGTTGAAGAAAGCGTTCATCCCGTTCAAAGGTTACTACTCGAGCCCGTTTTCACGCTGGCAGGGGACCCTGCAGTACGAGAACGCCATCGTCCTCGGCGCGACCACCGCCAAGCGCTGGCTGGAGAGCAAGGGCTGGGATCCCACGCAGTACGAGTACGTGGTGTTCGGCAACACCATCGGCCAGCACCACCAGTTCTACTCCAACTCCTGGGCCGCGGCCATGATGGGGGCGCCCCACGTCTCCGCCGTGACCATCAGCCAGGCCTGCACCACCTCCACCACCTGCATCTGGACCGCCGCCATGGGCGTGGAGAACGGCATGTACGGCATGGTGGCCGCCCTCATGACGGACCGCTGCTCCAACGGTCCCCACACCGTCTGGCCCAACCCCCTGGGACCGGGCGCCGAGGTGATCTCCGAGAACTGGCTCATGGACAACTTCAACGCCGACCCCAACGTGGGCCTGCGGATGATCGAGACCGCGGAGAACGTGGCCAAGCAGGGCGGGTTCACCAAGGAGCAGGCCGACGAGCTCGCGCTCCACCGCTACAACCAGTACCTCATGGCCCTGGAGAACGACCGCGAGTTCCAGAAGCGGTACATGTTCCCCGTCGAGATCCGGATGAGCAAGAAGAAGACGGTCACCGTGGAAGCGGACGAGGGCATCATGCCCAGCACCGCCGAGGGCCTGGCCAAGCTCAAGCCCGTGGTCCCCGAAGGCATCCTCAGCTTCGGCGCTCAGACCCACCCGGCGGACGGCAACTGCCTGGTGACGGTCTGCACCGAGGAGAAGGCCAAGGAGCTGAGCGAGGATCCTTCCGTCCCCGTCCAGATCGTCTCCTACGGCTTCTCCAGGGAAAAAGCGGGCTACATGGCCGCCGCGCCGGTCCCGGCCGCCAACATGGCGCTCGAGCGGGCCGGGCTGAAGATCACGGACATCAAGGCCATCAAGACCCACAACCCGTTCATCGCGAACGACCTGTACATGTCCAAGGAGCTCGGCATCGACCCCAAGGGCACCGACGACATGAGCTTCAACAACTACGGATCGAGCCTGGTCTACGGCCATCCCCAGGGACCGACGGCCGGCCGGAACATCATCGAGGGCATCGAGGAGGTCGCCATGAAGGGCGGCGGCTACCTGCTCTGGGCCGGCTGCGCCGCCGGCGACACGGGCGGCGCCCTGATCATCAAGGTGGGCTGAACCCGGAGGACGTTCCCAAAAACAGGGGACGTTTTTGCATAATTCGATAACTTTTTGAAGTTATCGAATTGTGCAAAAACGTCCCCTCTTTCTTCCAGGGGGGCCCATGAACCAACCAACCCGAGACCACTGCATCCGGTGCGGCGCCTGCTGCCGGAGCGGCAGCCCCACCCTCCACGTGGAGGACGCCTCCCTGGTGATCGACGGCGTGATCCCGATCGCCTCCCTCTACACCATCCGCAGGGGCGAGGTGGTGCGGAACAACGTCCACGGCGGCGGCCTGGCCCTGGTGGGCACCGAGCGAGTCAAGGTGAGGGAGCGGGACGTGTCCCCTCACCCCACGGCCTGCACGTTCTACGACCAGTCCGGGAAAGCCTGCACCATCTACGAGCGGCGACCCTCCCAGTGCGCTGCGCTCGAGTGCTGGAACCCCAGGACCTTCATGGAGGTCTACGAGCACCCCCGGGCCGAGCGTTCCCACGTGATCGACGATCCCAATCTCCTGGGCTTCATCGAGGAGCACGAGTCCGTGTGCGGATATCCCGTGGTGGACCGGGCGGTGAAGGAGATCGGGCGGGAAGGAAAGGCGGCCGTGGAGGGGCTCATCCGGATCCTCCAGGAGGACCACCGTTTTCGCGTGCAGGCCGTTCAGAGCCTGGGCGTACCGGAGGACGCCCTGGAGTTCGTCCTGGGCCGCCCCCTGACGCGCACCCTCCACATGTTCGGCCTCCGGCTCGAGGAGCGCCCGGATGGCTCCCTCTTCCTCACCCGCATCGAGTAGGGGACGTTTTTGCATAATTCGATAACTTGAAGGGAATGACCTTTTCCTTTTCCGGTGATGGCATGTCCACTGGACAGGGCCTGATGGGGTCAAGCGAAAGTTATCGAATTATGCAAAAACGTCCCCTGTTTGGGTCCCCTGAATAGAAAGGCCCCGCAGCCTCTCGGCCGCGGGGCCTTTCTCGTTTGCTGGTTGTGCCGGCAAGGTTGGGCCGGCACGTCACGGTCTTAGAACAGCCCTTCCACCTTGCCGGTCGTGGTGTCCACGTCGATGCGGCGGAACGCCGGGTTGGAGCTGGTCCCGGGCATCAGGCTGATGGTGCCGGCGCAGGGGCAGAGGAACTTGGCGCCCGAGTAGATGAGCACGTCCCGGATGGGAAGCGTCCAGCCCTTGGGCACGCCCTTGAGCGTGGGATCGTGGCTCAGGCTCAAATGCGTCTTCACCATCATGGTGGAGAAGTCGTCGAAGCTCGAGTCGGCCTCGAGCATCTTGGCCTTCTGCTCGGCCTCGGGGGTCCAGGAGACGCCGTCCGCGCCGTACACCTCCCTGGCGATCTTGTCCACGCGGTCGCGCAGCTTCATCTCCAGCGGGTAGAGGAACTGGAAGTCGTTGGGCTGCTCGCAGGCCTCTTTCACGGTCTCGGCGAACTCGATGGCGCCGTCACCGCCGTCGGCCCAGTGGGTGGAGGTGGCGCAGCGGGCGCCCGCCTCCTCGGCCGCCTTGCGGACTGCGGCGATCTCGTCCTTGGTGTCCGTGTGGAAGGCGTTGATGCAGACCACCGGGTTGATTCCGGCCTTCCGGATGTTCTCGATGTGCTTGACCATGTTCGGGATGCCCTTCTCCACCAGTCCCACGTTCTCCTTGGTGTAGGCCTCGTCCAGGGCCAGGCCGGCCACGACCTTGGGGCCGCCGCCGTGCATCTTGAGGGCGCGGATGGTCGAGGTGAGCACGGACACGTGCGGCTTGAGGCCGCTGTTGCGGCACTTCACGTTCCAGAACTTCTCGAAGCCGATGTCCGCACCGAACCCGCTCTCCGTGATGTGGTAGTCGAAGAGCTTGAGGCCGACGCGGTCCGCGATGATGGAGGACTGGCCCACGGCGATGTTGGCGAAGGGGCCGGCGTGGACCATGCAGGGCTGATACTCGGCCGTGCACATCAGCGTGGGGTTGATGGTGTTCCGCATCCAGGCCGTCATGGCGCCGCCCACCTCGAGGTCCTTCGTCTTGACCGGCTTGCCGGTCTTGTCGAAGGCCAGGGTGATCTCGTCCATCTTGGCGCGCAGGTCGGGGAGGTCGCGGACGATGGAGAGGATGGCCATCAGCTCGGAGGAGACGGCGATGCCGAACTTGCTCTGCATGGTGTAGCCGTCGAAACGGCCGCCGAGGCCGATGATGATATTCCGGAGGGCCTGGGCGCAGAAGTCGATGATCCAGCCGAACTCCACGCGGGTGGGGTCGATGTCCAGTCGGCGCATCTGGGTGAGGCGGTCCAGCTGCTCGTCGGTGTAGTTCCGCTCGTGCTGCATGCGGGCGCTCAGGGCCACCATGGCGAGGTTGTGGGCGTTCATGATGTCGTTGATGTCGCCCGTCAGGCCCATGGAGAACTCGGTCATGGGAATCAGGAGGGCGTTTCCGCCGCCGGCCGCCGTGCCCTTGATGTTCATGGTGGGGCCGCCCGAGGGCTGACGAAGGGCGCCGCCCACGTTCAGGCCCAGCTTGCCCATGCCTTCCATCAGGCCGACCGAGGTGGTGCTCTTTCCCTCACCGAGCGGGGTCGGGGTAATGGCCGTCACCTCGATGTACTTGCCGTCCGGCTTGTCCCCGAGACGGTCCATGATCTTCAGGAAGTCGAGCTTGGAGAGCCGGCCGTACTCCTGGTACTCTTCCTTGCTGAGCCCCAGCTTTTCCCGCCACTCCGCATGACTCGGCATGGTCGCCTCGGCAGCCTCGGAAATCTGCCAGTCTTTCATCTCCACCGCATTGTATGCCATACCCTGTTCCCTCCTTCGTCTATGATGTGGTCTTGGGATAAGACGATTCCGCGCAATCCTCCAGTATTTCCACATATTCGAGCCTGAATCCCTACCAGAAAATCTTTGTGCCGTCAAGCACAAGTGGCTTGATTCCGGACGGGTTCGCCGATTTTCGCGTTTGCACCTTTCGGCTCGATCCGGTATGAGGGAACCAGGCCGTTTCGTTCTGTTTTTCCGGCCGCCCCGGTGCACCGGGCCCTTTCTACGCCTCGCAGGGCGGGCTCTCAGCCCCCCGCCGGATGTTGAACAATCTTCGTAGGGCGGGATTTTACACCCCGCCGAAATGGAACCCCAGGAGGAATACATGTCAAGCAAGACCCATCGCTTGGGCTTCATCGGCGCGGGCAACATGGCCGGCGCCCTGATCCGGGGACTCCTTCGGGACGGGCTCTACGCACCTGGTGAGCTGGCCGCATCGGACGCCGATGCAGACCGGCTGGCCGCCCTGGCCGGGGAGACGGGCATCCGCACCCACCCCGACAACCCGTCCCTGGTGGCGGACTGCACGTCCGTGGTGCTGGCCGTGAAGCCCCAGGTCCTCCCCGGCGTGCTCGCGGAGGTCCGGGACCGCGCGGCCCCGGACCTCCTGGTCGTCTCCATCGCGGCCGGCATCCCCCTCTCCCGGATCCGGGAAGGCCTGGGCACGGACCTTCCCCTGGTCCGGGTGATGCCCAACACGCCCGCCCTGATCGGCCGCGGCATGAGCGCCCTGGCCCCCGGGGCCCGCGCCACCGGGGACCACCTGGCCGTGGCCCGGGCCGTGTTCGAGGCGGTGGGCGAGACCCTGGTGGTGGATGAGTCCATGATGAACGCGGTCACCGCGGTCTCGGGGAGCGGTCCGGGCTACGTCTTCCGGATCATGGAGGCCCTGGTGGAGGCCGGGGAGGGCGTTGGCTTCGAGCGGGACGCGGCCGTGCGGCTGGTGACGCAGATGGTGCTGGGCGCGGCGCACTTGGCTGCGGAGTCCGATCGCAGCCTGACCGAGCTTCGCGAGATGGTCACCTCCCCGGGCGGCACCACCGCGGCCGGGCTGGCGGTCCTGGACGATCGAAACCTCGAGGAGATCCTCGTCTCCGCGGTGCGCGCGGCCCGGGACCGGGCCGTGGAGCTGGGCCGGTCCCAATAGAGAACGCGTCGAACACCGTGTCCGCATCCCAAGGCTTCCGTCGGAATCGGACCGTGATCGAAATGCTTGAATTCCTCTGCAGAAGAGATAGAGTGAAGCAGGTTTGTTGGTTCGTGCAGGCTTCCATGTCTTGCAAGGGCCGGCTCGCCCCCCATTGATACCCGGTTCCATGGCCGAGTCTTGATGGCGTCGCAAAAGGCCCTCAACCTTGAGATCTGCCCTGGAAATATCAATAGGTCATGGCGTTTCCAGCGGCGGGTGAGCGGGTTTTTACGAACCCGTCAGTCTTCAGAAGCCCCCGACGATGTGAGCGTATGACGGATCCGCAAAAAGCCCCGGGTCAAGAGGTCGGCCTTGACGTTCGTACAGGATAGGACGTTGCCTGCGGCGGCTGTGCGGGATTGTGCGATTCGGCAGATGGGTGGATGATCATGTTCCGAATGGTCGTCATGGACGGTATGGACAGAGACAAGTCCGCTGAGATCGAGGAGGGGACCACCTTCCTGGGGCGGTCACTGAGGAACCAGGTGGTGCTTGAGGACGGAAGCGTGTCCAACCGCCACCTCAAGGTGGTTCGAGTCGGTGGGAAGGTGTTTGTCGAGGATCTCAGGAGTACCAACGGCACCCGCGTGAACGGCAGGCGGGTGGACCCGGGTCAGAGCGTCGAGGTGGTGGTGGGCGATCTCATCCGCCTGGGAAGGACCCTGATCCGCATCGACGCTCTTCCGGAGAAGAGCGGCGACTATGCGGACAGCTCCAAGGGAGGCCGGGTGCACGGCGTCTCCTTCACGGCCGGAGGCCACCCGGAACGGCGTCACCCCTCGAAGAACGGCACCGGGCTGGTCCGCGAGGTATCGGCGCTCATGAAGGAGAGCATGGGCCTGCACGGCTTCTACAAAAAAGCCCTGGAGAAGATCCTGGAAGACCTCCCCCGCGTGGACCTGGCCGCCCTCGTCTATCTCGATCCCCTGAAACCCAAGATGAAGAACAAGACCCTTATCCTCCACTCCCGTCCGGAGCTGGGGTATCAGCAGGGAAGGCTGGTCAGCGAGAAGATCATCGACCGCGTCCTGGAGAGCGGCCGGCCCGCCAGGATGGTCAACAAGTCCTCTCTGCAAACCGAAAACCTCGAACCAAGGTCGGACAAGCCGGTCATCCGTTCCATCCTTTGTCTTCCCATGATCAGCAACTCCATTCTCAGGGGGGGCCTCTACGTTCACTCCATGAGCTCCTCCTGCGGGTTTCGCTCCGAGGACTTCCTGACCCTGGACACCGTGTGCACCCTGCTGGCCATGGCGCTCGAAAACGCCCTGGCCGATCTCCCGTTTCGCCATTCCTCCTGATCCCCTGCCCCGGATGCACAGTTTCCGGACTCGGATGCACAGGTTCTTGTGCAAATCCGAGGCGCCGGCGCTGATCCCCCGGCTCGGGCTCGACCCCGCTCCCCTGCGAAAGCACGGCCCATTCCAGGCAAAATCAATCGTTATTCCGATCAAATAGCCGTCTACCCTCCCTGTGTCGGCTCCGCCTCGCCCATCGGGCTCGGAGGGGGCTCTCCGCGGCACGATTCTTGATCCAGGAGACCCAGAGCTTGTCGCCGTTCCAGTCCAGCTCGTGGACCCGTTGGACCCAAGGAGCCGCCTCCCCCATGTACCGATTCGTCCCGTGCCTCCTGCTCTTCCTCCTGGTTTTCGCCCCGGCCCGACCCGCCCCGGCCGGCACCGTCGTCGACCTGCATTCCTTCAA
>CAYVVQ010000079.1:0-14557 GCA_964454455.1 uncultured Desulfobacterales bacterium
ACCGCTGACGGGCTCGCTCAACACCATCTCTTTCGTCATCGTGGGCTCCATCACCCTCTTTTTTCGGCGGGTCCACACCATATACCGGCGGACCGTGGAGGACAAGCTCCGGATCGAGCAGGCCCACGGACAGATCGTCCGGCTCAACGAGAAGCTGGAGCGGATGGTCCTGGAAAGGACCCGGGAGCTGTCGGCATCCGAGGAGAAGTACCGGCGCGTGTTCGAGGGGTCCAAGGACATGCTCGTCATCCTGGACGGGCGGGGACGGATCCAGGACTTGAACCGGGCCGGGGCGGAGATGCTCGGGCACGCCCGGGCCGGGGAGCTCGTGGGGCGGAACCTGTTTCGCGACTTTTTCCTCGAGCCGTCCCCGGAAGAGCTGCTCGAGTCCCTCGGCCGAGGGGATGCGGTCAAGGATGCGGAGGTTCGACTGCGCAGGGGGCAAGGCGCCGAGCTCCTGGGTCTCTTCTCCGCAACGGTCCGCGGGGCCGGCGGGGACGGGCTGTCGGGCATCGAGGCCACGCTCAAAGACGTGACGGTGCGTCGGATGATGGACTCCCGGCTCCAGCAGGCCGAGAAGCTGGCCTCCCTGGGGCAGCTCTCCGCCGGGGTGGCGCACGAGATCAACAACCCGCTGGGCCTCATCCTGGGCTACACCCAGCTGATCATGAAGGAGGGGGGCGAGAACAACCCGTCCGGGGAGGACCTCAAGGTTATCGAGAAGCACGCCATGGGCTGCAAGAAGATCGTCGAGGACCTTCTTCAGTTCTCGCGCTCCACGGAGACCTCCAAGAAGCCGTTGGACATCAACGAGCTGCTGGACGGGGTCCTGCGGGTCCTCAGGGGCAACTTCGCCAAGGAAAGCGTGGAGATCCACGAGGCGCTCGATCCGGATCTGCCCCGGGTGACCGTGGACGCCGAGAAAATGGAGCAGGTGTTCATGAACCTCCTGATCAACGCCCGGCAGGCCATCGAGGGCGGAGGAGCGATTCGCGTGGAGACCGTCCTCTTCCCCGAAACCGGGGAAATCGCCGTCACCGTATCCGACAACGGCTCCGGCATCCCCAGGGAGGTCCTGCCGAGGATCTTCGATCCCTTCTACACCACCAAACCCACCGGCATGGGCACCGGGCTGGGTTTGTCCGTGAGCTACGGGATCGTGCAGGACCACGGCGGAGACATCGAGGTGGAGAGTGCGCCGGGGCGGGGCGCCGTGTTCACGGTCCGCCTTCCCCTGGAAACCGGCCCGCCCCGGGAGGCCGGGTGAGGGGAGACTTCGGCCCGCAGACGCTACAGGAGCAGGTAGGGATGGAAGACAGAGAAAAGCTGCTGATCGTGGACGACGAGCCCGACATGTTGGCCCTGCTCGAGAGGACCCTGACGCCGGAGACCGGCTGGGAGATCGGGACCGCCGTCTCGGGTGAGGCGTGCCTGGCCGTGCTGGAGGAGGACCCGCCGGACCTGGTCCTCCTCGACGTCCGCATGCCCGGGCTGGACGGCATGGAGGTGCTCGAGCGCACTCGGCGGATGGCGCAGGCCCCGACCGTGATCATGATGACCGCCTATGGGGTCATCGACCTGGCGGTGGAGTCCATTCGAAGGGGCGCCTACGACTTCGTCACCAAGCCCTTTGACAACACGCGCCTGGTCCTGACCCTGAAGAAGGCCATGGAGTACCACCGGCTGCTGCACGAGAACCGTGACCTCCAGGAGCTCGTGCAGGGCCCGAGCCTGTTCCAGGGCATGGTGGGGGCGAGCCCGCGCATGAGGGAGGTGTTCGAGACCATCCGCATGGTGGCGAAGACCGACGCCACGGTCCTCGTGACCGGCGAGTCCGGCACGGGCAAGGAGCTCGCGGCGCGGGCGATCCATCGGCTCTCCCCGCGCAGGGGACGGGCGTTTGTCGCGGTCAACTGCCCGGCGCTGCCCGAGAACATCCTGGAGACGGAGCTGTTCGGGTACGCGAAGGGGGCGTTCACCGACGCGAAGCAGGACAAGAAGGGGCTGTTCCAGGAGGCCGACAAGGGAACCGTCTTTCTCGACGAGATCGGAGACCTGCCCGCCACCCTTCAGACCAAGCTGCTCCGGGTGCTCCAGGAGAAGGAGATCAAGCCGGTGGGGGACACGCGCAGCGTGAAGGTGGACGTCCGGGTGGTGGCCTCCACGAACCGGGACCTCCAGGAGCAGATGAAAGCGGGCGCCTTTCGCGAGGACCTCTTTTACCGGCTCAACGTGGTGGGCGTCAGGCTGCCCCCGCTGAGGGAGCGGAAGGAGGATTTGTCCCTTTTGGTGGAGCACTTCCTGAAACGGCACGCCCGGGAGCTTCAGAGACCGGGCCTCAAGATGCCGCCGGGCTTCATGGAGGCCCTCCAGCGGAACCCCTGGCAGGGAAACATTCGAGAGCTGGAGAACGTGCTGAAGCGGTCCGTGATCATGGCGAGGGACGACACCCTGGCCTTTCCCGAACGGCTCGAGGGCTGGAACGAGACGCACCCGGAGCCGGAGGCGCTGCTCGATCTGCCATACCGCGAGGCCAAGGACCGGGTTCTTCAGCGCTTCAACCGGGACTACCTCGCCGCGCTCCTGACCCGGCACAACGGCAACGTGACCCATTCCGCCCGCGCCTGCGGGCTCGAGCGGCAGTCCCTCCAGCAGCTCCTCCGGCGCTACGGGGTGCGTGCCGAGGCCTACCGGGAGCCGTCCTCCTGAATTTCGCCCGGTCTCTCCTCCCTCCGAGCGCCTCTCCGGGCGGGGCCCTCGAAGCGAGTGCAAGGATTGCCTTGCACCTCCAAGCCTCCCCTCTTTCCCACCTTCCCGGGGCTGAGAAGAATCATAAATGATCCTGGTTGGATAGCGCCTTTCTCCCGTCGGGCATGCATCTTGCGTAGCGTGTGGGTCATTGTCCGAAGGGGTGAGACCGATGGCGTTCGTGTGGGTGATCGACGAGGATCGCGAGGAGGCGGCTTGGATCGAGAGGGTTTCCAGGACCCTCGGCCACCGCACCCGGGCGTTTCCAGGGGTGCGTTCGGCGGTTCCGTACCTGCGATCCGGCGCACCCGACATCGCCTTCGTGAGCGCCGGGAAGCAGGGCGAGCGGGCGGAGGAGCGATTGCGCATCATGGAAGCGGAGGGGCTGTCGGCACGGTGCGTCCTCCTGGTGGCCGGAGGCACCCAGGCAGGCAGGCTCCGCCGGATGCACGGACACCGGCTCGCGGGCGTCCTGAAACGGCCGCTGGGGCTGGAGGTCCTGGCGCTCCATCTGGGCCGGGCGGGTACGGCCCCCGGGGTTGAGCCCCATCCAGATTCGAAGGAGGTCCAAGGATCATGAGCAAGAAGCGTGTCTATTGGGTGTTCGCAGTCCTGGCGGCGCTGTCCTTCGCAGCCGTGGCCCTCGCCCAGCCGGGGGGGGAGCGCACGACGCCGGGCATGGCCGAGAAGATGAAGGCGGCCATCGGAAAAAGCCTTCAAGACGAGGCGTTCGAAGCCAAGACGCGGGAGGTGATCGAGCCCGGAGCGGCGGAGGGGTTCCTGGGCATCCCGGGAGCGCCCCAGCCCAACCTGATCGCGGCCCTGCTCTGGGCGGTCTGGGTGGGCTGGATCTTCTCCACCGTGGGCGCCTTCGGGGGCATCATGTCCGGGGTGGGGCACATCACCATCTTCGGGCTGGGCGACTACGCGAAGGCGTTCGGAAACGGCAACCCGGTGAACAACCTGCTCACCGATTCGATTCGCGTGTCCAACCAGTGGATGGTGGGCCTGAGCGGGGCCATCTCCTCGTTCAACTACCATCGCATGGGCCGGCTGGTGGCCCCCCTGGGCATCTGCCTGGCCATCGGCGGCGTGGGCGGCTCCTGGCTGATCCCCGAGCTGACCGCGGGGAAGATCTCCCTGCGGGCCTACCTCGGCTACTTCGGCATCGTGGTGTTCGTCATCGGGTTCTTCCTGATCTACGAGCTCACGCCCCGCGGGTCGCGGCGGAAGAAGGAGGCCAAGGCGGCGGCCCGCTCCTTCGAGCAGGCGGTGCGCGCCAAGTCGGACACCGCCGACCAGGGCGTCCGCATCCTGGAGGGCTCCTGGGGCTTCATGTGGGCGGCCATCGGCGCCGTGGTGGCCTCGGCCCTCTGGATCAACCTGGTGGGCGGGGCCGCATGGGTGGCCTATGTGCTCGTGATCCTGGGATGGGCCATGACCTTCTACATCGGGAAGATCCGCTTCACCTTCTACGGGCAGGCCTTCGAGTTCAGCGCCTGGATCCCCATGGTGGGGGGCATCTTCATTGCGGCCATCGCCTCCTTCATCGGCGTGGGCGGGGGGTTTCTCTACGTGCCGTTCCTGACGTCCGTGGCCGGGCTGCCCATGTTCCTGGTGGCGGGCACCTCGGCCCTCTGCGTGCTCGTGGGCATGATCGTCTCCATCTTCTCCTACATGGTGGGCAAGGGCGTGGTCATCTCCTGGGGGCTCATCGGTGTGGAGCTGGCGGGGATCTTCATCGGCTCCATGATCGGACCCAGGACCTCCAAGTACATCCCGGAGAAGGTCCTGAAGATCATCTTCATCCTCCTCGCGTTCTACGTGGGCCTGCGCTACACGACCAAGGGCTTCCTGGGGTACAGCATCGTCCCTCCGGGATAGGGGGACCGGGGGAGGGAGACGTCTCATGGCATGGATTCACGGGCTGCTGCTGCAGATCGACGGGGTCCTGATCGCTCCGTATCGCTGGGTTCCGGACCCGGTGGCCGGGTGGTTCATCGGGACCCTGGTCCTGGCCGCCTGGGCCGTGCTCCTGGGCGAGTTGAGCCTGGCCCTGGCCTACCGGGGGAACCGGGTCCGCGTCACCGAGCTCCTGGAAAGGACCCGGTACTATCACGAGCAGTCTCTCAAGGCCAGGGGGGCGGGAGCGCAACGGTCCTACCGGGGCATCAACCGGCTGGCGAACGAGGCCTACGGAAAGTCGTTCTTCCTGCTCCTGGCCATGGGGATGGGATCGCTCTGGCCCGTCTTCCTGGCCATGGCCTGGATGGAGCAGCGATTCGCGGACCTCTCCTTCCGTCTTCCGGACTGGATCGGCGGCCTGGAGGTCGGGTTCGTGGTCCCGTTTCTGGGCCTCTACGTCCTGGCCCGGGTCGCTTTCTCCAGGCTCAAATCGCTGGCCCCCGCTCTTCTTCACGCCTCGCTTCTGCGAAGCCGGATCTCCAGCCGGTCCACGCCCAGGGAGAGCGTCAGGCTCAGGAGCAGGTAAAGGGCCGCAATGGTGATCCAGATCTCGAAGGTGAGGTAGGTCGCCGCCATGAGCTCCAGGCCCTGGAAGGTGAGTTCCTGGATGGAGATCACGGACACGATGGCGGAGTCCTTGATGGTGGAGATGAACTGGCCCGCCAGCGGCGGGAGGATCCTTCGAACGGCCTGGGGAAGGATGACGCGCCTGAGCTGCTGCCACCGGTTCAGGCCGAGCGCGGCCGAGGCCTCCCACTGTCCCCGGTCGATGGACTGGATGCCGGCGCGGACGATCTCCGCGATGTACGCGCCCTCGAAGACGGCCAGGGTCATCAGCGCGGAGAGGAAGGTGGAGAAGGCCGCCGGCCGGGCGAACAGGAAGGAGAGAACGTCCCGGACCCCTTCCGTGGTTCCGGAGACGAACGCGTCCACCCGGAGGAGCGGCATGATCTGGCTGCTCACGAAGAAGTAGAAGATGAAGATGAGCACGAGCGGGGGCAGGTTGCGGGTCAGCCCCACGTACGCGCCGCCGATCAGCCGGAAGAACAGCCTCCGGCTCACGCGGCAGAGACCCATCACCCCGCCGACGAGCGTGGCCAGGAGCACCCCCCAGACGCTCAAACGGATCGTGGTGAAGAGCCCCTGCAGGAGCATGTTCGGGACCCATTCGCCGGACGCCTCGTCGTACCGGAGGAGATACTGGGGGATCGCCCCCCAGTTCCAGTCGTAGTGGAGCCCGGCCTGGATGCGGTAGGCGAGGTACCCCACCGCACCCAGGAACAGCAGGCCCACGACCCCGTCCATGGGGGTGAATGCCGCCTTCGTCCTCTTCAACGCCGTACCCGCTGGAAGGGAGGGTCTACCGAACCCGGTCCTCCCACTCCTTCGTCTCGAACCAGTAGTGCTTCCGTTCCTCCAGCCAACCCTGCGATCGGACGACGGTGATCCAGCCGTTCAGGAAGTTCACCGTGTCGAAGTCCCCCTTGGTCACGGCGAAGGCGATAGGCTCCTTGGTGAAGGTCCCCTCCAGGGGCAGGAACAGCTTGTCCGGGTGCTTGACCGCCTGGAAGGCCGGCAGGGGGGCCGAGGCAACCAGCGCGTGGGCCTTTCCGTTCAAGAGCTCCTGGATGGCCTGGGACTCGTCGTCGAACTGCCGGATCTCCGCCTCGGGCATGTGCTTCCTGGCGGCGGCCACGGGCGTGGCGCCGAGCCTGGCCACGAGCACCACGTCCGGCTTGTTGAAGTCCTCGAGACTGTCGAACCCCTGGGCCAGCTCCTTGTGGGCCACCAGCGACATGCCGGTGTAGTCGTACGGAACGGTGAAGTTGACCTTGAGGCTGCGCTTCGTGGTGATGCCCATGCCGCCGATGATCACGTCGAACTTGCCGGCCAGGAGCGAGGTGATGATGCCGTCCCACTTGGTGGGCACGAAGGCCGCCTTGACGCCCATGTCCTCGGCCAGCCGCCTCGCCACGTCGATCTCGAAACCGATCAGCTCGCCTTTCTTGTCCTTCATGGCCCAGGGCACGAAGGTGGACATGCCCACCCTCAGGACGCCCCGCTGGAGGACCCGTTCGATGGTGCTCTCTTCCAGAAGCTGCTGCTGCATCTCGCCCGCGGTCGCCGGACCGGAAGCTCCGGCCGTCAGGGCCAGCGCGATCAGGGGGAACAACAACCTTGACACTCTTCTCATCTTCACGCTCCTTTCTTTCAGGTGAATCCGAATCACAGTCTGCTTTGTGGGTGCGGGCCCGGCGGCGCGGCCGGGACGATCCCGACCCGCCGGCGCCGGGGCCCGGCCCCGGCGGGTCAGGTCATCACCTCCATCCGTTTCTCGAGCTTCGACACGACCGCGGACAGGATCAGGGCCATCGAGAGGTAGATGGCGGCGACGGTGAACCACAGCTCGAAGGTCAGGTAGGTCTCCGAGATGACGGCACGGCCTCTCATGGTGAGGTCGAAAACGGCAATGGTGCTCACCAGGGCGGAGTCCTTGAGCAGCGAGACGGCCTGGCTCGTCAGGGGAGGAAGGACCCGGCGGAGGGCCTGGGGGAAGATGACCAGGCGGAAGGCCCCCGGCTTGTGCAGACCGATGCTGTAGGCCGCCTCCCACTGGGTTTTTTCCACGGACTGGATACCGGACCGGAGAATCTCGGAGGCGTAAGCCCCTTCGAACAGGCTCAACGCCAGCACGGCCGAGGTCATGCGGCCGATGTCCAGGATGGGGCCCAGGACGAAGTAGATAAAGAAGAGCTGTACGAGGAGCGGCGTGTTCCGGACGGCCTCGACGTAGCCGCGGGCGATCCACCGGGCCGCGAAGGAGTCCGAGATGCGGAACAGCGCGGCCGTGAGGCCGAAAACGAAGGCCAGGACCAGGCTGATTCCCGTGATCTCGAGGGTCACCCCCAGGCCTTCCAGGAGGGGCCCCGGCTCGAAGCCCTGGTCGTCCAGCGTGAACAGGTACTGCGGCACCCGGTACCACTGCCAGTTGTAGCCCAGGTTCTCCGTGCCCCGGGCCATGAACACGACCAGGAGGAGGATGGCGAGACCGAACAGAAACACGTCCGTCAGCCGGGAAAGTCCGGGGCGTTTCGAAGGGGGCGGATGTCGTGGTTCCGAAGGCTCGGCTGTGTCCATGGTTCAGCGCTCGGGTCGCGGCACGGGGGCTGTGAACGGCGGCATCTCGTCACGGGGGCGGCGGTGCTTCCCCTCCGGAGGACTCGGGATCGATTCGTCCGTGCAGCGCGATCGGATCCATGGTACGCCACAATCATCCCGCCCGCAAGAACTCGCGTACCTCGCGTTCCCCTTTTCCGTATGGGCGGGTCTTCCTCTCCCCCGCGTCTGCGGCGGGCACGGCCGTCTGTGCGCCCAAGCGGGGGGCGGCTTCAAGGATGAACGACGGCCGCTTCCGGGAACGGTTGACCCCGCCGGGCAGGATCGGGTATGAGTTCAAAGGTCGCTGCGGGGCATCGAGCGGAAAGGAAACGGTCCGAGGAGCATGGAACGAGATCAGAGGTGGATTCGAGCGTGCAGGCCGGAGATCCAGGCCCCGAGCCTGGATGACAACACGGCCGACGTGGACAGGCTGATCAGGGGAGTCGAACGGCGGCTGGGCGGGGAGGCGGTCCGGGTGGACCTCTCTTTGATGAGGAGGATCCCCCGCCTCTTGAGAGATTGCCGGTATCGCGTGGAGGCCGTGGCGGCGAGGGAGGAGGGCGGGTGGCGTCTCCTCGATCTGCTCCCCCTGGAAGGGAGCCGCGGTCTCCTCGGGGCGGCCGTGGATGTGGGGACCTCCACGGTGGTGGTTCGACTGGTGGACCTCGAGGCGGAGAGAACGCTCGATGAGTCCGGTTTCGTCAATCCCCAGAGCGAGTTCGGCGAGGACATCCTCACCCGCATCCATTTCGCGTCGCGGGACGGGGGGCTGGACACCCTGCGGCGCGTCCTGCTGGACCGCCTCAACGCGGAGATCGCGCGCATGGCCGAGGCGAACGGGTTCAGCACGGACCGGATCTACGGGGTCTCCATGGCGGGCAACACCACCATGACCCACCTCCTGCTCGGGCTGAACCCCTTCTGGATCTGCCGCGAGCCCTACATCCCCGCCGTGAACCGGCCGGGTCTCCTCAGGGCCTTCGAGGTGGGTCTCGGGATCCGGGAGCAGGCCCCCGTCCTGGTCTTTCCCAATGTGGGAAGCTACTTCGGGGGCGACCTGATCGCCGGGATTCTCGCCTCGGGCATGGACCGGTCCGAGTCCACGGCCATCCTGGTGGACGTGGGCACCAACGCCGAGGTGGTCCTGGGCAACCGGGACTGGCTCATGGCCTGCGCGGGGGCGGCCGGACCGGCGCTGGAGGGCGGGGTGGCCCGGATGGGCATGATGGCCGCGCCCGGGGTGATCGATCGCGTGACGTGGAGGCCCGACGATGGGAGGCTCGAGGTGCACACCATCGAAGGGAAGCCCCCCGTCGGCATCTGCGGATCCGGCCTGATCGACCTGGTGAGCCGGCTGTTTCTCGCCGGCATGATCGACATGCGGGGCAAGTTCGTGCCCGATGCATGCGGCTCCCGGTTGAGGGACCAGGAGGGCCTCCCGACCTTAGAGGTCGTGCCCGCATCGGAGTCGGGCACGAGCGGGCCGCTCACCCTGAGCCAGCCGGACGTGGACGCCCTGATGCGATCCAAGGCCGCCATGTACACGATTCTGACCACCGTGACGGCCATGGTCGGCCTCTCCATGCAGGAGCTGGACCGGTTTTACGTGGCCGGGACCTTCGGATCCTACATCGACCCGAAGTCGGCGGTGACCCTGGGCATGTTGCCGGACCTCCCGCTGGAGCGGTTCGTCTCCCTGGGAAACACCTCTCTCGAGGGGGCCACCCGGGCGCTCCTGGAGACGGACGCACTGGAGCGGATCGAGCGGATCCGTGACCGGATCACCTACATCGAGCTCAACGTGAACCAGGAGTTCATGAACCTGTTCAGCGCGGCCCGGTTCATCCCTCACACGGATCGATCGCTCTTCCCGTCCGTGGCGGCGTGGGAGAGCGCACAGGGGTTCGGGGACTGACGGCCGGTCCGCATGGTGCGGGACGCCGGGGGAAGCCCCGGAGATTGCGGCTTGATATCGCACGGGAGATCGCATAGGATCTACTCCTTTTCATCCGTTTCCTGAACGCCGCGGAGAATCGGGACGTGTTCATCACCTTCGAGGGCATGGAAGGCTGCGGCAAATCCACGCAGGTGGCTCGTCTGGGAAAAACCTTGGAATCCAAAGGGGTTCGGGTGATCCTGACCTTCGAGCCGGGGGCCACCCCGGCCGGCGAGACGATTCGCCGCATCCTCCTGGACCGCGGCAACAGCGACCTGGTGCCCATGGCCGAGCTCTGTCTCTACGAGGCGGATCGGGCCCAGCACGTGACCCGGGTCGTCCGTCCGGCCCTCGAGCGGGGCGACTGGGTGGTCTGCGACCGCTTTTTCGACGCCACCGTGGTCTACCAGGGGATGGCACGCGGACAGGACCCGGCCCTGATCCGGAACCTGAACCGGGCGGCGACCGGCGGCCTGATGCCCGACCTGACGTTTCTCCTGGACTGTCCCGTGGAGGAGGGTCTGAGACGGGCGTTCGACCGGGACCGTTCCCGGTCCGACGCGGGGCAGGACCGGTTCGAGCGGGAGGCCTTGGCGTTTCACACCGCCGTGCGGGAGGGGTACCTGGAGATCGCCCGGACCGAGCCGGACCGTTTCGCGGTCATCGACGCCGGCCGGGACCCGGACGAGATCGAGGCGGACGTCCTGCGGTTCGTCGAGCCCCTGCTGGCCGGACGGTGAGACGGCGGCCGCCCGGCCGGGAAGAGCAGGACGCCATGGAGCAGGAGACGAACGGGAGCGCGGGGCACCGGATCAAGGGCTTCTCGGAGATCATCGGCCAGGAGGCCGCGGTGGGTTTCCTCAAGAGGGCCCTGGCCGGGGACAAGATTCCGCACGCCTATCTGTTCACCGGGATCGCCGGCGTCGGCAAAACCACGGCCGCGCTCGCCTTCACGCGGACGCTGAACTGCACGGCCCCCCGGGACGGCGAGGGTTGCGGGACATGCGTGCCGTGCAGGCGGATGGAGGGCGGGAACCTTCCGGACCTCGAGATCCTGCGTCCGGACGGGCGGGTCATCAAGATCGAGCAGGTTCGCGAGCTCGCAAGACGGATCGGGCTCAAGACCGTGTCGGCCCGGAACCGGGTGAGCATCGTGGAGCGGGCCGAGACCATGACCGTGGAGGCGGCGAACGCGTTCCTCAAGACCCTGGAGGAGCCCCCGCCCGGCAACATCCTCGTCCTGGAGACCCTCGACAAGAAGGACCTGCTGCCGACGATCCTGTCCCGGTGCCAGACCGTGCCGTTTCGACCGGTGCCGGCGGACACCCTCGCCGCCTGGCTTGAACGCGAGCACGGCGTTCCCGGGGAGACCGCGGCGGTGCTGGCACGGCTGTCCGAAGGCAGCGTGGGTCGGGCCCTGGGCATGGCCCGCAGCAGCGAGCTCGTGGACCGCATGCAGTCCCACATGCAGGTGATCGTCGAGCTTCGCAGTCGGTCCCCGTCGGAGCTCCTGGGCACGGCGGTTCAGTACGCCCGGGAGGAGAGAAAGCGGGGCGCGGGCGACGAGGACGAGGGGGGGCTGAAGGGTGTGCTGGCCCTCTGGAAGACCTGCTTTCGAGACATGATGGTCCTCAAGTGTCGGGGGCCCGAGGATCTGCTCGTGGTCGAAGGCGAGGACGGGACGTTGAAAACGATGTCCCGATCCTATACAATCGACGGCCTGGTCGAGAGCATGATGATCCTGGACCGGGCCCAGCGGGATCTCATCCGTTCCCGGAACCCGGACCTCATGATGGAAACCGCCCTGCTCTCGCTCAAGAGGGTGGCGGAGCGGAGAACGAGCTGAGAAAGCGCTCCCGGATGAGCCGTCGGCTCCTCCGGAACGCGTTTCGAGAGAAGGCGCAGTGGGCAAGATCGTCGGCATACAATTCGAGAAGCACGGGCGCGTCTACGACTTCGACGCCGGCCATTTCGTCCTCCACAAGGGGGACCACGTGCTCGTCGAGACGGAGAACGGGTCCGCCCTGGGCAAGGTGTGCACCCGGCCCCGGCCGCAGGGGGAGAAGCTGCCCGCGCGACCTCTCCGGCAGGTCCACCGCCTGGCCAACGAGAAGGACCTGGAGAAGTTCCACAAGAAACGGGAGCTGGAAGAAGAGGTCTACCAGTACTGCCAGGAGCGCATCGAGGCCCGGTCCATCCGCATGTGCCTGGTGGCCGTGGAACGCCTGTTCGACGGCGGGAAGATCATGGTCTACTTCACCGCCGACGGGCGGGTGGATTTCCGTGAGCTGGTCAAAGATCTGGTGCGCCGGTTCCGGACGCGGATCGAGATGCGCCAGATCGGCGTCCGGCACGAGGCGAAGATGTTCGGGGGGCTCGGCAGCTGCGGCCGGCAGCTCTGCTGCTCGTCGTTTCTTCAGACCTTCTCGCCCGTTTCCATCAAGATGGCCAAGGAGCAGAACCTGTCCCTGAACCCCTCCAAGATCTCCGGCATGTGCGGCCGGCTCATGTGCTGTCTGACCTATGAGTACGGCTACTACGAAGAGGCCGGAAGGAACGTCCCCAAGGTCGGCAAGCGGGTGAAGACGTCCCATGGGGAAGGGAAGGTCATTCGTCAGAATCTACTGAAACAGGTGCTGACCGTGGTGCTGGACTCGGGAGAGGAGATGGAGATCTCGACGGATGACGTGCTGAAACCCCGCAAACCGAAGAGGCGACCCAAGGAAAGAGGCAAACATTGAGCGACCGTTTCTACGTCACCACCCCCATCTACTACGTGAATGCCGAGCCCCACATCGGGCACGCCTACACCACCATCGTGGCGGACGTCGTGAGCCGCTACAACCGGATCGCCGGCCGCGAGACGTTCTTTCTCACGGGGACGGACGAGCACGGCGACAAAATCGTGACGGCCGCGGAGAAGGCCGGCAGGTCCCCCAAGGCCTACGTGGACGAGATCAGCGGGCTGTTCCGAGCCCTGTGGCCCAAGCTGAACATCGACCACGACCGGTTCATTCGCACCACGGACCCCGAGCACATGGCCTGCGTGCGGAAGATCCTCGACGCGGTCAACGAGAAGGGCGACATCTACTTCAGCGAGTACACCGGCCTGTACTGCTTCGGGTGCGAGCGGTTCTACCACGAGCGGGAGCTCGTGGACGGCAACTGCCCGGACCACCGGACGGCCCCCGAGGAGATCCGGGAGGCGAACTACTTCTTTCGAATGAGCCGGTACCAGGACTGGCTCGTCGATCACATCCGGAAACATCCCGATTTCATCCGGCCGGAGCGGTACCGAAACGAGATCCTCTCCTTCCTGAAGGAGCCGCTGGAGGACCTCTGCATCTCCCGGCCCAAGTCCCGCTTGACCTGGGGGATCACGCTCCCCTTCGACGAAAACTACGTGACCTACGTCTGGTTCGACGCCCTCATCAACTACGTCTCCGCCCTGGGGTACCCGGACGGGGAGCTGTTCGAGCGGTTCTGGCCCGCGGCGCGGCACTTCATCGCCAAGGACATCCTCAAGCCGCACGGCATCTACTGGCCCTGCATGCTGAAGGCCGCCGGGATCGAGCCTTACCAGCACCTGAACGTGCACGGCTGGTGGCAGGTGAGCGCCGGCAAGATGTCCAAGAGCCTGGGAAACGTGGTGCGCCCCCTGGACCTGGTGGACGTCTACGGGCTGGACGCCTTCCGCTACTTTCTCCTGCGGGAGATGGTGTTCGGTCTCGACTCCGAGTTCAGCGAGGAGGCCCTGGTGGGACGGTTGAACGCCGACCTGGCCAACGACCTGGGCAACCTGGTGAGCCGCAGCCTCACCATGGTGGGAAAGTACTTCAAGGGGGACCTGCCCGCACCCGGAGAGGCCCTTGCGGAGGACGAGGCGCTCCGGAGGAGCGCCCTGGATCTGATCGACGCCTACGCCGGCCACATGGAGTCCCTGGGCTTTCACAAGGCCCTGATGGCCGTCTGGGACCTGATCGGCCGGCTCAACAAGTACATCGACAGCACCGCGCCCTGGGTGCTGGCCAAGTCGGACCGGGGCCGGCTGGCCACGGTGCTGCACCACCTGATCGAGCCCCTGCGGATCGTCGCCGGGCTGCTCTGGCCCTTTCTGCCGGAGACGGCCGAGACCATGCAGGGCCTGCTCGGCATGGAGCCCCGGGGCCGCGGACTCACGCTGGACACCCTGAGGAGCTGGGGCGGCGCGGGCGGAAGGTCGGGGTTCGGCAAGGCCGCGCAGCTCTTCCCCAGGGTGGAAATGGGCGGGGCCAAGGCCAAGACCAAGGCCGCGGGAGCGAAGGAAGACCCCCCGAAAACCAGGGCGCCGGAGAAGCCGGCCGCCTCGAAGGACCCGAACGTGCAGGACAAGGCAAAGCGGATCACGTTTCAGGAGTTCCAGGGGCTCGATCTCCGCGTCGGCACCGTGGTGCAGGCGGAGGACATCCCGGAGTCCAGGAAGCTGATCAAGCTCACCGTGAACATCGGCGAGGAGAGAACCGTGGTGGCGGGGATCAAGGGGCAGTACCGGGAGTCCGAGCTCGTCGGGCGGCAGGTGATCCTCCTCGCCAACCTGGAGCCGGCCAAGCTCATGGGCGTGGAGTCCCAGGGAATGGTGCTCGCGGCGGAGGACGAGACGGGGGTCCATCTTTTGAAGCCGGATGAGAGGACTCAACCCGGGAGCCGCATCCGCTGAGCGTTTCCGGCAAAACGCGGCCCTTTTCTTCGATCTCGGCGTCGGCCTTCGGC
>CAYVVQ010000079.1:14657-19172 GCA_964454455.1 uncultured Desulfobacterales bacterium
ATGAAAGTCGCCACCTTCAACGCCAACTCCGTCCGCGCCCGCCTGGGGATCATCCTCGACTGGCTGGCCCGGGAGCAGCCCGACCTGCTGGGGCTCCAGGAGACCAAGGTCCAGGACAGGGACTTCCCGGCGGAGGCCTTCCGGGAGGCGGGGTATTACGCGGCCTTTCGCGGGCAGAAGTCCTACAACGGCGTGGCGGTGCTGTCCCGGCGTCCGGTGGAGCAGGTGCGGGTCGATCTGGGCGATCCCGGACCCGACCAGGAGGCGAGGTACATCCGGATGGAGATCGGGGCTCTCCGCTTCGTCAACGTCTACGTCCCCCAGGGGCACGCCGTGGGCAGCGACAAGTTCCGGAGAAAGCTCGAGTGGCTGCGGGCGTTCCTGGAGGACCTTCGCACGGGCAGCGATCCCGGAAGACCGCTCCTGGTGACGGGGGACTTCAACGTGGCGCTGGACGCGCGGGACGTCTACGATCCGGAGGGGCTCGAAGGCCAGGTCTGCTTTCACCCCGAGGAGCGGGCGCTCCTGGGCGAGATCCTCGACTGGGGCCTGGTGGACGTGTTCCGGGCCCACCAGCCCGGGCCCGGGCTCTACACCTTCTGGGACTACCGCGTCCCCAACGGGGTGAAACGGAACATCGGCTGGCGCATCGACTACATCCTGGCCACGTCCCCACTGGCCGGGGCCTGCACCGGGGCGTGGATCGACCCCGCCCCCCGCAGCCTGGAGAAGCCCTCCGACCACACCTTCCTGGTGGCCGAGTTCCAGTACCCGATCTGATCCCGCCCCCCTCGCGCAGGACGTCGAACGTCAGAGATCGGCCGAAGGGCACCACGCCCGGACCGCGCAACCCCCGTGGTCCGGCTTTCGCGCCTTGCACACCGCCCTCCCGTGGTAGATCAGGAGGTCGGAGAACCTGCGCCACCGCTCACGGGGAAGGAGCGGCTCGATCTCCTTCTCGATCTTGTCGGGGTTCTCGTTCTCGGTGAGCCCCAGCCGGAGCGCCAGCCGTTTGACATGCGTGTCCACGACGACGCCGGGGACCCCGAAGGCCGCTCCCAGCACACAGTTGGCCGTCTTCCGGCCCACACCGGGGAGCTGGATCAGCGCCTCCATGGTGTCCGGGACCTCGCCGCCGAACAGATCGAGGAGGGCCCGGCTGCAGCTCCGGATGGATTTGGCCTTGTTGCGGAAGAACCCGGTCGGCCGGATCTCCTCCTGGAGCTCCTCCTCGGGAACGCGCAGGAAATCCTCCGGCCCCTTGTACTTGCGAAAGAGCGCAGGCGTCACCTGGTTGACCTGCTTGTCCGTGCACTGGGCGGAGAGGATGGTGGCGACGAGCAGCTGGAACGCGTTTTCGTAGTGAAGTGCGGTCTTGGCCCGCGTGTACAGGGGATCCAGCGTGTCGTAGACGATCCGGGCGCGATCTTTTCTTTTTTTCAGACTGTCCATGCGGCAACTCCCCGTGAATGGTCCGTTTCGCGCAGAGCGCCCCCCCCGCTCTGCGTCCGGATGTCGCAGCTTGCGGCAGCAGGCGGAAAAAATCAACCTCCTTTCGGGGAGAGTCAAGGTCTTGACAGAGATCGGCGCGGCGCCCGCCGCCGGGCGCCCGCCGGCGGTGCCGATGAACCGTGCTTCAGGGCAATACCCTGATTTCCCGCCACAAGTTTTCCCGCCCGGGCTTAGGCATGATTCCTGCTACCTCGTTCAGCGACAGCCCCCCAAACACGAACAGCCTGATGACAGATGGAAGCACCGCGGGACGGCATGAACGATCTGGTCCAGCATGCAGAGCTCCGGGAACGCTTGGTCGCGCTTGAAAAATCCTTCACGGATCACAGGCGCCTCGAGGCCGTGTTGAGCCGTTCTTCAGGGCGCAAGGAGGCGATCCTGGACGGCCTGAAGGAGCCGGTTTCGTATCATGACAGCGCTTTCCGCGTGGTGTGGGTGAACCTTGCCGCCTCCCGCTACCTGGGCAGGGAAAGAGACAGGCTGATCGGTATGCACTGCTACAAGGCGTGGGAGGGGCGGTCGACACCGTGCGACCAGTGCCCTCTTCAGCGGGGGGAGGACATGGACCGAATCGGGTTGGAAGGAGTGGTCGGCGGCAGATCCTGGAGCAGAAGCGGCTTCCACATCAGGAACCCGTCCGGCGGAACCCTGGGCGTCGTGGAGATCGCCCGGGACGTGACCGAGCTTGAATCCGCCGGGGAGGCCCTGGCGGCGGAGCGCGAGACACTCGACACGCTGATCCGGGAGTCGCCCGCCTTCATTGCGTGCATCGACGCCGGAGGCCGGGTGAGGACCGTGAACCGGACCATGCTGGACGCGCTGGGATATGCGGAGGACGAGGTGTCGGGAGGGGACTTCCTCTCTTGCTTTGTGCCCGAGTCGGACCGCGAACCGGTGGCCGCCATGTTCGAGGAGATCAGGAGAAGAAACCGCCCGACCCGAAGCGAGAGCAGGATCGTTGCGTCCGACGGCCGGGAGTTCCTCGTCCAGTGGCAAGGCTTTCCCGTGAGGGGTCGAGACGGGTCCGGGGACCTTCTCTACCTCACGGGCATCAACGTGACCGAGACGAGGCGCCTCGAGTCCCAGCTCATGAGGGCCCAGAAGCTGGAGGCCGTGGGCACACTCGCCGGGGGCATCGCACACGATTTCAACAATCTTCTCCAGGCGATCGGTGGATTTACGGATCTCCTCCTGCTCCGAAAGGCGGAGGGGGATTCCGACTGCCATGAGCTGCGGGAGATTCAGCGGGCCACCCGTTCCGCCTCGGAGCTCACGCAGCGGCTGCTGACCTTCAGCCGGAAGGTGAAGCGGGACATGGGCCCGGTGGACATCAACAATCAGGTCCTCGGGATCCACAGGATACTCAAGCGGACCATTCCCAGGATGGTCTCCCTGGAGCTGGATCTGGAGGAGAACGTGGACGCGGTGATCGCCGATCCCACCCAGGTCGAGCAGATCCTCATGAACCTGGCGCTGAACGCGCGGGACGCCATGCCCGAAGGCGGTGTTCTCAGGATGGAGACGCGCAACGTGCGGCTGGACCGGGCATTCTGTGATCGCCACGTCGGAGTCGGTCCGGGCAGGTACGTTCGGGTGCGGATTTCCGACAGCGGTCAAGGGATCGATCCGGAGGTCCTGGCGCACATCTACGAAGCGTTCTTCACCACCAAAGGCCCCGGCAATGGGAGCGGTCTGGGCCTCGCGATGGCGTACGGCATCATGAAGAACCATCGCGGCGTCATCACCTGTCGGAGCGAACCCGGTCGGGGAACCGCGTTTGACCTGCTTTTCCCGGCGGGGCGGGGATCGTCCTTCTCGGAGGAGGCGCCCCCGTCCGAGAAACTGCCCGGCGGCGACGAAAGGGTCCTGCTGGTGGACGACGATCGAAAAGTGCGGAAGCTCGGCGAGGAAATCCTGAGGAAGTTCGGGTACGAGGTCCTTACGGCCGAGAGCGGCGAGGAGGCCCTGGCGCTGTACGGAAAAGAGATCGGGCGGATCGACCTGGTCATCCTGGATCTTATCATGCCGGGGATGGGCGGGGTGAAATGCATCA
This sequence comes from uncultured Desulfobacterales bacterium, assembly GCA_964454455.1. Classification (GTDB taxonomy): domain Bacteria; phylum Desulfobacterota; class DSM-4660; order Desulfatiglandales; family HGW-15; genus JAIPEI01. The sequence continues at coordinate 18,223 of CAYVVQ010000079.1, forward strand.
AGAACCTCATGGAGATCGATCGACAGGCCAGGGTGCTCGTGGCCAGCGGGTATGCCGGTCCCGGGGAGGAACCCGTGTTGAACGGCCTGTGCTGCGGGTTCATCCGGAAGCCCTACGACATCGCCTCCATGCTGCACACCATCCGAGAGGTCCTGGATGAGAATACGTGAAGGCACGAGAAGGCGTCCTTTTGCATTCAAGAAGGATCGCAATCCGTCCGAAGAGGAGACATGGAGGCAAGACAGAGCAGATCACCGTACCTGCAAAGGGTTTTCAACGACGGAAACCGAACGGCCGCGGCCGGGGGGCCCGGTTTGACTGCAGGGATGAACGGGTTTTGAGACAACATAAAGGAGGTTGAAAATGGGAGCAGTTGCGGAAGAAGTCAGGGCAAACGCCGAGCCCAAGGCCGACCGTGAGGGGAAGTACCTGACCTTCACCCTGGCCGAGGAGGAATACGGCATCGGCATTCTGAAGATCAAGGAGATCATCGGGATGATGCCGATCACGCCCGTGCCCCAGACGCCGGAGTTCGTCAAGGGGGTGATCAACCTGCGGGGCAAGGTGATCCCCGTCGTCGACCTCCGCCTGCGTTTCGGCATGGAAGAGATCGGCTACACCGAGAGGACCTGCATCATCGTGGTGGAGATCTCCGGGGACACCGGAACCGTGCAGACCGGTATCGTGGTGGACTCCGTCTCCGAGGTGATGAACATGAAAGGGGGGGACATCGAAGACTCGCCGTCGTTCGGGAGCAACCTGGATACGGACTACATCCTGGGTATGGCCAAGATGGAAGGCGGGGTCAAGATCCTCCTGGACATCGACAAGGTCCTGAGCGCCGAGGAGATCGCGGAGCTCAGAAAGGCTTCGTAGGCTTCGCGGCCTGAACCGGGAGAAGGGAAATCATCGAGCCTGCACGGCCGGGGCGCTCGGTCCCGGACGACGGC
>CAYVVQ010000080.1:0-18756 GCA_964454455.1 uncultured Desulfobacterales bacterium
GACCCGGAAACACCCACTCCGCAGCCTCCCGCGTTCTTCAATCCTGATGGCGTCGCAAAAAGCCCTGAACCTCGAGATCTGCCCTGGAAATATCAATAGGTTATAACGTTTCCAGCGGCGGGTGAGCGGGTTTTTGCGAACCCGTCAATCCTGATGGCGTCGTAAAAAGCCCTGAACCTTGAGATCTGCCCTGGGAACATCAAGGCGTTGTAGCGTTCCTGTTACCGCCGAAGAGCAGGCCCCGCGCCGCTGGAAGCACTGAACCTGAATCGAAATTTGATCGAACGGCGGGGAAATCGGCTGGACGGTTTCGCTGAAACCGCTCTGGATGCAGCCTTTTGCGATGCAGGTCTTGGAGGCCGGTCTCGACAAGAGCATTGGCGGAGAGGGTGGGATTCGAACCCACGTGCCCCGCTACTAACGGGACAAGTCGATTTCGAGTCGACCCCGTTACGACCACTTCGGTACCTCTCCGCATTCTTGCCTGCCTGCCGGTCGCTAGAACCAGTCTTCCACCCGGAGCCCGGGAACCCGAGAAAATTCCTTGAGGTTGTGCGTGACCAGGATGTGGTTATGGGCCAGGGCCGTAGCCGCAATGAGCACGTCATACGGCCCGATGGGGCATCCTTTTGTTTCGAGCTCGAAACGAAGCGCACTGGCATGCCAGGCCTCATCCGCTCCGAAGGGGAGAATCCGCACCTCACGCAGAAATTCCTCCAGCTGGCGGACCCGTTTCGATGAGGCCAATGATCGCTGCACTCCGAACGCGAGTTCGTAGACCACCACGGTGGGCACCCCGACTTGACGAGGCGGCACCCCCAGCAAGCGCTTTGCCACATCGCCCATGCCCTTGAAAAAATAGATGACGGTGTTCGTATCGAGAAGGTACATCAGAACGGTTCCCTTTCATGGTCCCGACCCAACCCCCTGCGAAGTTCCTCAGCCAGAGGAAAGGACTTCCACACTCCGGCCAGATTTTTGACCTGCTCCGGCCACTCGTCCGCCGTCTTCTCCTTGATCAGGTCGCAGATCCAGCGGCTTTTGGAAACAGAGCTGTTCCGGATCGCCGCCTCCAGCCTGCGTTCGGTCTCTTCATCCAGATAGATGGTCACCTGTCCCATGTCAAACCTCCTGAAGGCAAGTATACTCCCACATATCATTTTATCAAGACCTACCAATGACCCCGTCCCCCATCGGTCATCCGGCACGATCAGGAGCGGTCTTTTCGAAAAGGGCTGGAAGCCTCAGGGATGAAGCCGGACCCGGAAGCACGTGGGCCGGCCCGACCGGCTCACGCCTTTTGCCGCAGAAAAAGGGAGGGGGATGGTGGGGTGTCAAAGGGCCTGACAGGGTTTCAGTGAACTTGCGATCCCCCCTGACAGAAAACCAGGTTAACTATTTGATATGATTGGCGGAGAGGGTGGGATTCGAACCCACGTGCCCCGCTACTAACGGGACAAGTCGATTTCGAGTCGACCCCGTTACGACCACTTCGGTACCTCTCCGCTTGTCGCTCGATTCCCGCCTTCGCTCCCGAAAGAACGCCTGGAGCAGCCGGCGGCAAGCCTCCTCCCGGACCCCGGGGATCACCTCGACCCGGTGGTTCAGTCGAGGGTCGCTCGCCAGGTCGTACAGGGAGCCCGCGGCGCCCGCCTTGGGATCGTGCGCCCCGAAGACCACGCGCGCCACTCGGGCGTGGATGGCCGCCCCCATGCACATGAGGCACGGCTCCACCGTGACCACCAGAGTGGCGCCTGTCAGCCGGTAGTTGCCGCGACGGGCGGCGGCCTCCCTCAGGGCCAGGATCTCGGCGTGGGCCGTGGGGTCCCGGAGGGAGATGGGCCGGTTGAAGGCCCGTCCGAGAACGGATCCTTCGGCATCGGCCACCAGGGCCCCCACGGGGACCTCTCCTTCGAGGGCCGCGGCCTCCGCCTCCGCCAAGGCTTCCTCCATCAGATGATAGAGATCGATGTCCATGATGTCAAAGGCTTTATCACGTTTGCCCGGGGCCGGTCAACCGGGACGGACTCGAGGGACCGGTTGTTTTTCCTTGGCTTTGCGGGCGGTGCTGGTAGTCTGACCGGAACGATCCGGCCGCGGGGCCTTCGCGCCGGGGACGAGCGATGCAGGGGTAGGCGCATGGAGATGTTCTACGAGACGGCGAGCGACGAGCACGTGGCCCGGGAGAAGGCCAAGGCGCGGCGGTTGAGGGCCACCGCCTGGTGGGACCGGCGGGTCCAACCGGGAATCTGTCACTACTGTGGCCGTAACGTGGGCCGATCCGGGCTGACCATGGATCACGTGGTCCCCCTGATCCGGGGCGGACGGAGCACGAAGGGAAACGTGGTGCCGGCCTGCAGGGACTGCAACAGCCGGAAGAAATACCTCCTCCCCCTGGAGTGGGAGGCGTACCTCCGGGAGCTCGAGCGCAGGAGATCGGAGGACTGACCGCCGCGCGGGAAACCGCTCACGGGCCGGGGTGGACCCGGACCTCCACCCCCGAAAGATCCCCGCCTTTCGGCGCCGCGCGCTCCGAGGCCGCTCCCCCGTTCACCGAGAGCTCCAGGCAGTCCGTGCTCCCGATGAGCGCCAGGGCCTCCCCGGGCGCCACGTCGCCGTAGCAGCCGCGGACCCCCCTCACCTCCAGGGCGCCCGCCTCGATCCGGGGCTCCCTCCCCCCGAGAAAGCCCTCCAGGACGTCCCGGCGAATGTTCGTGACCAGGTTCCCGAACCGGTCCACCCGGGTCACCTCGCCGACGAGGACGCCGTTCTCCTTCCGGGGTCGATCCTCCTCCAGGACCACGGGGTCGTCGATCCGCACCCCCATCTCGTCCGGGTCCCGGCCCCAGGCCAGGTGGGCCGCCACGGGCGCGAACAGGTCCCGGCCGTGAAAGGTCCGGCTCACGGTCCGGCGGAAGAAGCGGGCATCGGTCAGGTGCACCACCCGGCGGCCCGGGTCCTGCGCCAGCAGCGGCCAGAGCAGGCCGTTGTCCGGCCCCACGAAGAGCTGCCCGCCGGCCTCCGCTGCGATGGCCCGCCGATCCGTTCCCACCCCGGGGTCCACCACAGCCGCGTGGACCGTCCCCGGAGGGAAGCAGGGGACCGCCTGGGCGAGCGTCCGGGCCGCCTCCCGGACGGCGCCGGGCGGGATGTCGTGGCTCACGTCCACGAGCACGGCCCCCGGGCGAATGGACAGGACGACCCCCTTCATGGCGGCCGCGTAGAAGTCCCTCGATCCAAAGTCCGTGGTGAAGGTGACGATGCCGGATCGCCTCACGACTCCCCTTCCACGAGGCGGGGGACGATCTCCCCGGCCTTACCCTGGAGGACGTAGTCCATGGAGTCCGACTGGTCCGTGGGCTCCAGGTTGATCTCCGCCACCCGGGCCCCGGCCGCCTTGGCCTCCAGGGCGAGCGACGCCGCCGGCTGGACCACGGCGGAGGTGCCGATCACCAGCATCACCTCGCAGGACCGGGCGGCCTCCACGGCGCGCCCGAGAAGGTCCGGGTCCAGGGACTCGCCGAACCAGACCACGTGGGGCCTGAGAAGCCCGCCGCAGTCGGCGCATTCGGGCAGCGTCCCCATGTCCGGGCTCCGGTCCAGGCGGATCCGCCCGCAACGCGTGCAGCGCACCTTCCACAGGTTGCCGTGGATCTCCAGGAGGTTCCGGCTCCCGGCGAGAAGATGGAGCCCGTCCACGTTCTGGGTGATCAGGGTGAACCCCGGGGCCCGGTCCTCCATGGTCACCAGGGCCTCGTGGGCCGCGTTGAAGGTCACCTTTCCGATGAGGTCCCGCCGCCAGTTGTAGAACGCCCAGACCAGCTCGGGGTCCGCGGCGAAGGCCCGGGGCGTGGCCAGGTCCGTGGCCCGGTGGTTCCTCCACAGGCCCTCCGCCCCCCGAAACGTGGGCACCCCGCTCTCGGCCGAGATCCCGGCCCCGGTGAGCACGGCCACGCGCCCGGCGCGGTCGACCTCCTCCCTCAATCTTCGGATGGTCTCTTCCATGACCCAGACGCTAGCCCGGGAACCGGCCCCAAGTCAAGGCCGTCGGCTTTCGTTGCCTTCGAGGAGGGGTTGTCCTATGCTGCCGGGGAAAGGAGGTCGCGATTCCATGGACGACTGCCGATTCACCCCCGTGGGCGTGATCCACTCGGACTACGCCGAGCGAAAGGACGCCCCGCACCAGGGGAGGCACCGGGACGAGGTGAGCACGCTGGAGATCTTTGAACCTTACGAGCCGGCCCTCCAGGACGTGGAAACCTGCTCCCATCTGATCGTGCTCTACTCTCAGGACCGGGGGGACCGAACCACGCTCCAGACCCGGACCCCGTGGGGGCCGGAGGTCCACGGCGTGTTCGCCACGCGTTCGCCCAACCGGCCCAACCCCATCGGGGTCTGCACGGTGGAGCTGGTGGAGCGGAAGGGCCGGTTGCTCGCGGTCCGCTGGCTCGACGCCCTGGACGGCTCGCCCCTCCTGGACATCAAGCCGTACTCGGCCGGCGTGGACGCCGTGCCCGAGGCGACCGTCGGTTGGCACCGGGAGGGGGATCTCGGGAAGCGCTGAACCGTCCAAGATTTGGTTTGAAAATCCCGCGGTTTTGTGCTATCCACTGCCCAGATTTCTTGTATTTTTTTTCTCAAGCTTTGACGCATTCGCAAAACCCCGCTCACGCGCCGCTGGGCACGATATCACCTGTTGAAATCCCAGGGGCAGATCTCGAGGATTCGGGCTCTTTGCGACTCCATCAAGCTTTGCCCCGCCGGGGAGCGACCCCCCGCACGACATTTCAGAGGAAAGGAGACGGAAACATGACCGCGAAACTGATCAAGGGTACGGAGATCCGCGAGGAGATCCTCAAGGAGATCGAGGAGGAAGTCGCCAAGCTGAAGGCGGAGAAAGGGACGGTTCCCGGCCTGGTCACCATCCTGGTGGGTGAGAACCCGGCGTCGATCTCCTATGTCACGCTGAAGATCAAGACCGCCGACCGGCTGGGCTTCAAGGAGGTCCAGGACAACCAGCCGGAGGACATCTCCGAGGCGGACCTGCTCGCCCTGATCGACAAGTACAACAAGGACGACAGCATTCACGGCATCCTGGTCCAGCTCCCCCTGCCTAAGCACATCGACGAGAAGAAGATCCTGAATGCCATCGACCCGGACAAGGACGTGGACGGCTTTCATCCGGTGAACGTCGGGCGCCTGATGATCGGCGGCAGCGAGGTCAAGTTCGCCCCCTGCACCCCGGCAGGCATCCAGGAGATGATCGTTCGCGCGGGCGTGGAAACCAGCGGCGCCGAGGTGGTGGTGGTGGGTCGCTCCAACATCGTCGGCAAGCCCATCGCCAACATGATGCTCCAGAAGGGTCCCGGCGCCAACGCCACGGTCACCGTGGTTCACACCCGAACCAAGGATTTGGCCGCTCACTGCAAGCGGGCCGACATCCTCATCGTGGCCGCGGGCGTTCCCGGCCTGGTCAAGCCCGAGTGGATCAAGCCCGGCGCCTGCGTGATCGACGTGGGCGTGAACCGCGTGGGCGAGAAGGTCAGCGAGAAGACCGGCAAGAAGATCGCCATCCTTCGAGGCGACGTGGACTTCGATGCGGCCGTGGAGATCGCCGGTTCCATCACGCCGGTCCCGGGCGGCGTGGGTCCCATGACCATCACCATGCTCATGAGGAACACGCTCAACTCCATGAAGTACCGCCTGGGCCTCATGTAACCCGACCTCCCGAATCGATCCGACGGCGGAGGGGGCGGCCCCGAGGGGGTCCGCCCCCTTTTCGGTGAACCGGACATCGCTCATCCACCCTCGAAGGGCAAGAAGAACGACCATGCAGATCCCTTTCATTCTGGAAAAGGCCCTCAGCCTCCACGCGGACCGCGAAGCCGTGGTCTGCGGGGAGCACCGCTTCACCTACGGCGAGTTCGCCGATCGCGTGTACGCCCTGGCCCGGTTCCTCCGCGACGCCGGCGTGGGCAAGGGGGGCTGCGTGGCCGTCCTCCACCCGAACCGGCACGAGTTCCTGGAGGCTTACTTCGCGGCCGCACAGATCGGCGCCGTCCTGAACCCCCTCAACTTCCGGCTCTCCCCCCGGGAGCTGGCCTTCATCCTGAACGACTCGGGGGCGGAGATCCTCATCGCGGCCTCCCGTTTCCGGGACGGCGTGGAGGAGCTGGGGAGGCTCGACACCCCGCTGAAACGGATGGTCTGGACGGGGACGGGCGATCGGTCCGACGCCTTCGAGGCGATCGGGTACGAGGATGCCATCCGCGATCGTCAAACGGGCCCCGTCCCCTCCCCACCGGACCTGACCGACGACGACCTCGCCCACCTCTACTACACCAGCGGGACCACGGGGCGGCCCAAGGGTGTCATGCTGACCCACAAGAACGTCTGCACCCACGCCCTGGCCGCCATCGCCGAGCTCCAGATCACCGACTCGGACCGATGGATTCACGCGGCGCCCCTCTTTCACCTGGCCGACGCCTGGGCCACCTTCGCCCTCACCTGGGTCGGGGGAAAGCACGTGGTGATCGAGGATTTCCACCCTCCCGAGGTTCTCTCCCTGATGGAGCGGGAGCGGGTGACCCTGACCAACATGATCCCCACCATGCTCAACATGCTGGTCCACACCCCCGGGGTGACCGACCGGGACTTCGGCGGCCTCCGCGTCATCCTGAGCGGCGGGTCCCCCATCGCGCCGGAAGTGGTCCGCCGGATCATGGACACCTTCGGCTGCGACTACATCCAGACCTACGGCATGACCGAGACGAGCCCCTACCTGACGGTCTCCATCCTGAAGGAGCCCCTCACCCGGCTCTCCGCGGAGGATCGCTTCGCCTACAAGGCGCGCACGGGACGCCCCTTCCTGGGCGTCCTCCTCGAGGTGGTGCGGGAGGACGGGACCGAGGTGGCCCGGGACGACCGGGAGGTGGGGGAGATCACGGTCAAGGGGGACATCGTCACCCCCGGCTACTGGAACCGGCCCGAGGAGACGGCCGCGGCTTTCCGCGACGGGTGGCTCCTCACCGGCGACATGGCCGTGGTGGATCCCGAAGGGTACGTGAACATCGTGGACCGCAAGAAGGACATGATCATCACGGGCGGGGAGAACGTCTACTCCGTGGAGGTGGAGAACGTCCTCTACGAGCACCCGGCGGTGCTCGAGGCCGTGGTCATCGGCGTTCCGGATCCCAAGTGGGGTGAGGCGGTCAAGGCCGTGGTGGTGCTGAAGGAGGACCGCTCCGCAGAGGCGGAGGAGATCATCCGCCACTGCAAGGAGCGGATCGCGGGCTACAAGGCCCCGAAGAGCGTCGACTTCGTGGACGCCCTGCCCCGGACCGGCTCGGGCAAGCTCTACAAGAAAGGGCTCAAGGACCGCTACCTGGAGGGGATCGCCGCGCGCACGCCCGAGCCCGACGCGTTCGAGCCCCCCTCATGAGAATCCTTTTTCTCGGGCTGTTCTGGAGCCTCTGGTTTCTGGCCTTCTCCACACGGACCTCGCTCTCCCCCCTCCTGCCGGTGATCGAGGACGAGCTCCACCTGAGCCACGCCCTCTCCGGGGGACTCTACCTCGCGCTCTCCATCGGCTACACCATGAGTCTCCTCCTGTCGGGTCTCCTGGCCCCCAGGATCGGATACAAGCGGAGCATCCTCATCGGGTTCGTCGCCCTGGCCGCCGCCCTCTCCTGCCCCTGGTTCGCCCGGGACTACGCCATACTGGCCGGGATCTTCTTCCTCGTGGGCGCCGGCGGCGGGCTCTACCTCCCGAGCGCCATCCCCCTGCTCACCCGGCTCTACGACGCCCGCCACTGGGGCAAGGCGCTGTCCATCCACGACACCGCCGCCTCCATCAGCATCCTCTCCATTCCCTTCCTGACCACGCTGACGCTCCTGTTCCTCGACTGGCGGGCGTTCTTCGTCATCCTGGCCGGGGCCTGCCTGCTGGCCGTCGCACTCTTCGGGCTCTTCGTCCCGGACGTGCCGCCCCAGGCCGGCGAGGAGCGGGGGAGCCTGACGCAAATCTTCCGCCGGCCCGAGTTCTGGGTCATGGTCGTGCTCTGGATGGTGGCGGCCACGGCGAACATGGGCCTTTACAGCATCACGCCGCTCTTCCTGGTCAAGGAGCGGGGCATCCCGCTGGAGACGGCCAACACCCTGTTCGGGTTCTCCCGCATCGGGGGGGTCTTCGCCACGCTGCTGGCCGGGTTCCTGGCGGACCGGTTCGGCGTCCGGCGGGTCCTGCTCTTCGTGCTCCTGATCACGGGCCTGTCCACCGTGGGCATCGCCCTGGCCCCGTCCCACCTGCTTCTCGTGATCATGCTCTTCGTCCAGGCGCCGCTCTCCAACGGGTTCTTTCCCGTGGGCCTGGTGGCCATCTCCAAGCTGAGCGGGACCGGGGAGCGGAGCCTCTTCACGGGGGCGACCATCTCCGGGGGGACCATCGCGGGGCTCGGCCTGGCGCCCCTCTGTCTGGGGGCCGCGGCGGATGCGTGGAGCTTTCAGGCGGGGATCCTGGTCACCGGGGGCATCGTCATGGCCGCCTCGTTCGTGACCTTCCTGCTGCGGGACATCTGACCCGGGGGTTCGGCTTCCCGGGATCCCTGCGCAGCCATCAGGATCCTTGCCCGGCGAGGGACTGCTTCAGGGGCAGGGTGACGACGAACACGGAACCGTTTCCCTCCTCGCTCTCGACACGAATCTCGCCGTCGTGCCGCTCGACGATCTTCCGGCAGATGGCGAGGCCCATGCCCGCCCCTTCGTACTCCCCCCGACCGTGGAGGCGATGGAACGGCTTGAAGATCTGCTCCGCGGACCGCATGTCGATCCCGATGCCGTTGTCCTCGAAGCGAAGCTTGCAATGCGCAGGCGCGCCCTTTCCTCGGGTGAGCCTTTGGTGGTCGATCCGGATGCTCGGGGGGACCTCGGGACGGTGGAACTTGAGGGCGTTCCCGATGAGGTTCTGCATGAGCTGAACCAGCTGATGGGGGTCGCCTTCCACACGGGGCAGGTCGCTCACCGCGACGGCTCCGCCGCTTCGATCGATCAGATCCTCCAGGTTGTACAACGCCTCCTGCACCACCTCGTTCAGGTCGACCTCGGAGAAGGGCTGCTGCCGGGTGGAGACCCTCGAGTATCGAAGAAGCGCCTCGATGAGTCCCCGCATGCGGGTGGCCGCGTTGATCATCCTCTCCAGGTAGTCGCGGCCTCTTTCGTCGAGGCTGTCCGCGTACTTGGTGCCGAGTCGATCCCCGAAGGTCTGGATCTTCCGGAGGGGCTCCTGGAGGTCGTGGGAGGTCACGTAGGCGAAATCCCCCAGGTCCCGATTGCTCTGCTCCAGCTTCCTCACGTTCTCCAGGAGCTCGACCTCGGCCTGCTTCCTCTCCGTGATGTCGCGGACAAAGGCCCACATCTCCCTCGGGGTCCCCTCGGCGTCCCTCGAGACATGGACCCGGAGCTCCACCGGTACGAGCGTCCCGTCCTTTCGCCGGAACTCCTTCTCGTAGAGGGGCGTGTGGCCTTCGCGCCGGAGCTGCTCGGCCATGCCGAGCTCCTTTTCGTACCAGGTATCGGGGGTGATCTCCTGCACCGTCATCTCCCTCAGCTCGGATTCGGAGTACCCCACCAGCGCCTCGAAGGCCTGGTTGACCTCGATGAAACGGAGCTCCATGTCCGTCCGGGAGAACCCGTCGAGGCTTCGTTCCTGGAGCTCCCGGGCCCGCTGCTCGCTCTCCCTGATGGCCGCCTCGGCCTCCTTGAGCCCGGTGATGTCGCTGGCCGTGCCGCACATCCCGATGACGCTCCCCTGCCCGTCCCGAAGGGGGAACCCCCGGTCCCGGACCCAGCGCACCTCGCCGTCCGGGCGGACCACACGGTACTCGAGGTCGTACCTGTCCAGGGCGTGGCGCTTGATCTCCTCCAGGACCCAGGGGCGGTCCTCGGGGTGAACGGCGTCGATGACGGAACCGGGAGAAGCGTACAGGCTCGCCACCGACCGCCCCCACACCTTCTCGTACGCCGGGCTCACGTAGAGCATGTCGGTGATGCCGGGCTTGCTCATCCAGAAGACGTCCTCGATGGTCTCGGCCAGCAGGCGGAACTTGCGCTCACCTTCGCGCCGTTCCTGCTCGGCCTTCACCCGGTCGGTCACGTCCATGAGCCCGAGGAGCACACCGGAGACCTCCCCCCGGTCGTCCCGGACCGGCTGGAGGCTCCAGTCCCAGTAGGTAACACCCCGTTCAGGCTGATGGGGATGCTCGAAGGGCTTCGCCGTCACGGCATAGGGTTCACCGGTCTCGAGAACGCGGCGGAACAGGGCCTCGTTCTCCTCGTGGGGGTAGAGATCGAAATGGTTTTTTCCCTGGAAGAAATCGACGGTCCTTTTCGCAGCCGCGGCGTAGGCCTCGTTCACCCGGATGAAGTTGAAATCCCGGTCCATGTAAGCCATGAGCAGATGGGTGTTGGCGAAGATGCTCTCCAGGACCTCGTTGCTCTCCCGCAGGCGGTCGGCGGTCCGCATGTGCTCTCTGACCTCCTGCTCCAGGCTCTGCTTGGCCGTCTGAAGCTCGGAGGTCCTCCGCCAGACCTCGGCCTCCAGATCGTCCCAGGCCGTCTTCAGGCCGTCCTCGGCCTGTTTTTGCTCGGTCACGTCCCGCCAGGCGATCACCCCCCCGACGATCTCCCCGTCATCGTTTCGAACGGGTCCGGCGTTGCAGGAGATGGTGATGCGCGTGCCGTCGGGTCGCTCCAGCACCCACTCCTCGTTCTGGATCACGTGCCCTCTCCGAATGGCCCGGGTCAGGGGCAGCTCCTCGGGGCCGGGACGCGCACCGTTGTTCTTGTGGAGCACGCCCCAGAGCTCGGGGTGGAGGTCGGCCGTCGACCCCAGGAGCTCCTCCCGGGATCGCCCGATCAGCTCGGCCCCGAAACGGCTCACGTCCCGGATGCGGGCGTCCGGGGCGTCCGCCACGGTGATGCCTTCGGGGATGTGGTTCATCACCGCCTCGATGATCCCGCCCTTCTTCTCCGCCTCGACCGCACGTTCCTCGGCGAGGGTCCGGGCCTCGACGTTCATAGCGGCCTTGGACGCGATGTCGGCCAGCTTCTCCAGACAGGCCGCGTCCTCCCCGGTGAAGGCGCCCTGCCGCTTGTCCATGACCAGCAGGATCCCCGGCCCGGTATCATGACCCCTCAGGCCGGTTGCCAGGGGACCTTCCGGGGCCTCACCCGGCGATTTCGATCCCTCTTCCGAACGACCGGCGGCGGGGCCGGCCTGCCGGGGATCCCGGAGGGCGGCCCGCACCTCTTCGAGGACGCTCTCTTCCGGCCGGCCTGGAGCCCCCTCCCCGCGCCCGGCGACCGCCTGGACCCGAAACCCGCCGCCCTCACGGCCGTACCCCGCACCGGCCGCTGTCGCACCGGTCACCTCCAGGGCGGACTCCGCCGCCCGCCGCATCAGGCCCTCGAGAGAGGTCTCGCCGAGGAGGGTCTCGATCCCTCGGACCAGCGTGCGATACCGTTCCAGGGTAATGGTGCGCTCCCCGACGGATCCGTCCGTTGATCGATTTCCGGCCCCGGATCTTGTCTGTTCCGGCATCTCTTCGCTCTTTCCGTTCATGTGTTGTCGTTTGCTCCTCTGACCAACACCCGCCCAGGGGGATCTTGCAGATCCTCGTTTTCGCCTCCGTCCCTATAGTTCAATTCGTCCCGGAGCTCAAGGCCCCGCAAACAGGCGCCGGGTCCGGCGCCTACCCGGAATACCGCGCCCGGTCCCCCACGATACAGGCTGCCCCCCATTCTTCGATCCCGGGTTTCCGGGTACGCTGGTAGGAAAACGTGCCCTTCGACCGGGAGCCTGAGCGGCCGGAGGGCAAGAAGAAAGGAGAACATCATGATCCGTCCCTTTACGCGTATCGCCATTCTGTTTGCGCTCGCGGCGCTCGCCGGCGGCTGCGCCGCCCAGACCCGGCTCGAGCCCGCCCCCGTGGAGGCCATGGAATCGAGCGGGGAGCTGTGCATCGGAGGCTGTGAAGGCGTTCAGCTGATCGCGGACCCCGATGCCTGGATGGGCGCCCCGGAGGTCGTCGACGAGGTCACCCCGATCAAGGTCACCGTCGAAAACAGGCACGGATCCGCCATCCGGGTGCTGTATCGCCATTTCGCCCTGATCGGCCCCGCCGGAAAGCGGTTCTCGGCCCTCCCCCCCTTCGAGATCGAGGGCAGCGTGGAGGTGGCGGCGCCGCCGACGGCCTCCGGAGCCCCGGCGTTCCGCAGCCACCACTTCTTCGTCTCCCCCCATCACCACGCCCACGTACCCGGGGTCCCCATGGCCGGGGAACCGTTTCCCTACGACCCGTTCTACTATGACCGGTACTACGGGGCTTGGGAGGAGATCGAGCTGCCCACGGACACCATGAAAACGGCCGCCCTGCCCGAGGGGGACATTCGAGACCGGGGCGACGTCACCGGTTTCGTGTACTTCGAGAAGGTTGAAGGGGTGGAAAAGGTGGAGCTCCACGTGGACCTCATGGAGGCGGACGACGGCACCATCTTCGGCCGCATTCGAATTCCGTTCAACGTGGTGGAGTAGGCCCTGAGTTTCCACGTGCAGCGAACCCGGGGCAATGGGGTTGATCCGGTATTTTGCCCGCAGGCGGCCGGTAGGGGCGGCATGCCGCATCCAAGGAGTCCGGGAAAAATCGGCCGGGTTTCAGCCCGGAATCGAGATCAATGGGGAGCCATTCGCCGATGGATACAGGATCGACGGTATGGCGGGCGGTCCCCGCTTTCTCTAGGATGGTCTTCAACCGGTAAGGGTCTTTTCGGACCCCCGAACCCGGTGCCGCCGAGCATGGAAGCGGCGGAATCATACGCTTGGCCCCAGGGAGCATGCCAAACGGGCGGATACACCACCCGGCAAGGAGAGGGACATGGAGATGAACACCACCGTCACCGTGAGCAGGAGCCTTCCGATCGACCGCAGGCTGAACGAGGCAGGCAGACAGCTGCGCGCCTGGTTGAAATCTTTGGGATCTCCTTATGAGAACAGCCTTCACCGCCTGCGCTCCAATGGCTCGGAAAGACGGGGACAGGAGGTCTTGTACCACTACGAACTCAGACCGGACGCCGAACGGGAAGGAGGAGCGATCTCATGAGCACGCATCGTGAAGAACTCGTTCGCACCCTCCAGGCCAAGCTGGAGGAGTGGAACGCACGAATCGACGAGCTGGAGGTCCAGGCCTCGCTCATGGAAGCGGAGGCGCGGACCAGGCAGCAGGAGCAAATCGAGGAGGTTCGCCGGAAACGGGACGAGCTCCGGGCAAAAATCGACGCGCTCGGCCGGGCCGGAGACGACGCCCGCCGGGACCTCGAGCAGGGAGTGAGCCTGGCGGTGGACGCCCTCAAAGAGGCTCTCCAATCGGCCACCTCCCGATTTGGGAGGCGAACTCGGCCCGATCACGAGGAGGATATGCGATGAAACCGGGAAGACATTTGGCTGGAGAAGGCCTTTCGGGAAGCGCGGGAGGAGCTCGCATCGGGCGGAAAGCCCCAAGAGAAGCAGTAAACATCGGGAGGTGAGCCCCATGGACATCAAGAAAATCCTCTGGCCCACGGACCTTTCGGGAAACGCGGAAAAGGCGCAGGAAACCGTGGATTTCCTCGCGGAAACGCATCAGGCCGAGGTCCATGTGCTCTACGTCATGGAGGACCCGGCCATCCACGAACCCTGGTACGGCGACTTCGACCCCGAGCACATCGAGAAGATCCAGGCCTGGGAGCGGGACAAGGCCCAAAAACGGCTGGACGAGGTGTGCAGCAGGGCCTTGAAAGGCTGCACGGCGTTCTTCAAGGAGATCGCCCTGGGCGATCCCGGAGAGGAGATCCTGAAGGTCGCCGAACGGGAGAAGGCGGATCTGGTGGTCATGACCACCCGGGGAAGGACGGGGAGCTTTCCGTTCGGCAGCGTCGCGGAGAAGGTGGTGAAGAACGCATCGGTTCCGGTGCTCACCGTGCCGATCCATCCTTCCGCGTGAAACCGGTCCATCGGCTGGAGGATTTCTCCTCGGAATCGGACACGAGAAACCTCCGGGCGCTCAAGCGGCGTCTGCGTGAGCTGGTTGCAAGGTACAAGACCATTTCCGCCGAGACGGCCTGAACCGGCCCCGCTCGAGGCGAAGAGGATCCCATGTACGTCGACGAAAAAATGATCGGCGCCTCTCCAACCGGACAACAGGGGCGAAAGGCGCTGTCCGCCCTCAGCGGCGAGGCGGCCGGAGCCGTGCCCGCCGCGGACTCGTTCCAAGCCTACATGACGGAAATCGCGGGAAACACCCTGCTCAGCAGGGAGGAAGAGAAGGACCTGGCGACCCGGTACCGCGAAGACGGGGACAAGGAAGCGGCCGATCTCCTGATCACCTCCAACCTTCGGCTCGTGGTCAAGATCGCGCGGGATTTCCTGCAGTACTGGAGCCACGACTTCCTGGACCTGGTCCAGGAAGGGAACCTGGGCCTTCTCCACGCGGCGAGGAAGTTCGACCCGCACAAAGGAGCGAAGTACTCCTACTACGCATCCTTCTGGATCCGCGCCTACATCCTGAAGTTCATCCTCAACAACTGGCGAATGGTGAAGATCGGCACCACCCAGAACCAGCGCAAGCTGTTCTTCAACCTGGGGAAGGAACGCCGGCGGATGATCGAGGAGGGCCGGGAGCCGGAGCCCCGGGCGCTGGCCGACCGGATGGGCGTGCGGGAGAAGGACGTGGAGGAAATGAGCCTCCGGCTGGCCCACCGGGACGTGTACCTGGACGCGCCCACGGACGACGGCTTCTACCCGGACGCCTACCTCTCGGAAGCGGGCTCGGATCCCGGGGCCGAGGAGGCCCTGTCGGACGGCGAACGGCGAGGGCTGCTCATGGAAAAGCTCGCCGAGTTTCGAAAGGCCATCTCGGGGAGGGAAGCCGACATCTTCGACCGGCGATTGATGACCGACGCCCCGGAGACCCTCAAGTCCGTGGGAGAAACCTGGTCCATTTCCAGGGAGAGGGTGCGCCAGATCCAGAACCGGCTGCTGGACAGCGTCACCGACTGGCTGAGAAGGGAGCTTCCGGAGTTCGACGAGACCTACTCCGACATGGTCCGATAGCCCCGGCCCGGCAGGCCCGACGGAACCACGAAGGCGCCGCGGCGCAATCCTTGCCTGCGGTGAGGGGCGGCTGCTCTTTCAGGTCGTCACAAGGCCCTTTTCGATGGCGTAGGCGGTCAACGAAGACGCCGTGTGGAGGTCGAGCTTCTCCATGATGTTGGCGCGGTGCTTCTCCACGGTCTTGATGCTGATGCAGAACATGTCGGCAATCTCCTTGTTCTGGAACCCCTCGCCGACCATCTTCAAGATCTCACGCTCCCGTTGCGTCAGCGTTTCCCAGGACGACTTCTCCCGGACCCGACGGGTGCTCGTCAGGTAACCCTCCAGGATTCGTCCGGAGATCTCGGGGCTCACGAACTGCTTCCCCGACAGGACCGACCGGATCGCCAGCTGGAGCTCCTCCTGGTCGGAGGACTTGAGGCAGTAGCCGTGGATGCCGGCCTTGAACGCCTGGAGGACGTGGTCCTCGTCCTTGTGCATGGTGAGCGCCAGGATTCTCGTGTTCGGGCAGGCCTTCCGGATGTCCATGACCGCCGATATGCCGTCCATCCGCGGCATGTTGAGATCCAGGATGAGCAGGTCGGGCTCGTGCTCCCGGATGCATCGGATGGCCTCCATGCCGTCCCCGGCCTCGGACACCACGTTGAACTCCCCGCCGACCTCCAGCAGGGAACGAAGCCCCTGTCGGAGAACCTTGTGGTCCTCTGCTATCACGACCGTTGGCTTTTCCTTCATGACTGACCCCACATCGAAAGATGGATCCGGAGACGCCGGCTCAGTCGAACAGCACGCCCAGGACCCGATCGATCTTCTCGAGGGCCCGGACCGCCCTTCTCGCTTCAACGGGCTCGAGTCGACCCGCCTCCTTGTCACGCGTCATCCGCCGAACCCGGTGGACCGTGGTTTTCCAGGCCCCGGGAAGGTCCAGGTCGTCGTCCATCCTTTCCCGGAAGCCCTGCAGCAGGGGATCCTCGTCTCCACCGTCCCCTTTCGCGGACGGCGCCGGTGCCTTTTGCGCCGTCTCGTTCAGCTCCGCGAGCCTCTCCCGGAGATCGTCCACCTGCCCGCGGGACGACTCGAGGAGCGCGCCGGTGAGGTTCAGCGACTCGCGGTAGTGCCGGGAGAGCAGGCAGAACCGGACGTGGGCCGGCTCGTACCCCCGATCCAGAAGGTCCTGGAGGTGAACGATGTTCCCCTTGCTCTTGCTCATCTTGGCATTGTCCACCAGGACGTGCTCCCCGTGGAGCCAGTACCGGGAAAAGGTCTCCCCCGACAGCGACTCGATGACGGCGATGGTGTAGTCGTGGTGGCGGTACAGATTGTCCACCCCGCCGCAGGCGATGTCGATCCGGTACCCCAGGTCCCTGGTGATGATCGCCGGGTCCTGGATGTTCCAGGCCGGCCTTCCCCGGCCGATCTCGGTGTCCCAGTAGACGGGACCGTCCCGTTTCTCCCGGTAGGCGTGCCACAGGATGAAATCGCCGAGGTTCCAGCGCCTCCCCGGATAGGTGTCCCTTCTGAAACGCCGCCGCTTCTTCGGCCACCGGCTCATGTCCAGCCCGAAAAGCTTTCCGAACTCCTCGAACTTCAAGGGGTCGAAAAAGACGTCTCCCTCGTGCCGGTAGGCATAGCCTTTCTGCATGAGCTCCTGAATGAGCCGAACCGCCTGTTCGACCGCACCGGACGACTTGGGCGGCTGGTCGCGCACGGCCATGCCCAGGCTCCGGGCCTCCCGAAGGAACTGCTCTTCCACCGGCTGCGTGAGCTCCTTCAGGGTCACGCCCCTCTCCCGGGCCTCGGCGATCGCCTTGTCCTCCACGTCGGTCTGGTTGATGATGCGCTCCACCCGGTAGCCCAGGAACCCGAGGTAGCGGTGAAGGATGTCCTCGTAGAGAAAGGTTCGATGATTGCCCACGTGCGGCGGGCGATAGGTGGAGGGTCCGCAGGTAAACATCTTCACCCGCCCCTTTTCCATGGCCCGAAAAGGGTCCTTCTTCCGGGTCAGGGTGTTTTGAAGACGGAGGGTCATGACGAGGCGTCCCCGCGCGTGAGTTTCGAAGGCCTCTCCTCCTGCGTGGTCCCCTCGATCTCTTTTGCGATGGACAGGGAGATTTTCACTCCCTTGCCGTTGCCCGCTTCAACCCACACGTCCCCTCCGTGCCGCTCGGCCACCTCCTTGACGATCGCGAGCCCCAATCCCATGCCTTCGGTCCCCGTGGCCGACTTCGCCCGGGAGAACATCCTGAAGAGGCGCTCGGGTTCGCCCTCGCTGATCCCGACACCGTCGTCGACCACGGACAGGACGTGAAAGGACGCCCTGGGCTGGTACTCGATCGAGATGGACCTCAGCTCGGGGCCGGCATGCTTCAGGGCGTTTTCCACCAGGTTGCGCAGAGCCCTCATACAGAGCATCCGATCGAGGAGCATCACCGGGTTCTCCTCGCACGGCTCCAGGCGGACGCCTCTCTCCGCCAGGGGAATCCTGAACTCGTCGTACAGGTCCCGGCAAAGCGCCTGAAGGCGATAGGGCTCCGGGTGGAGAGGAAGCTCCCGGGCCTTCATGTAGACGTTGATGCTGTCTGCAAGATCCGTGATCTGCTCGGCGGCCTTCATGATCCGCCGGCAGTAAAGCCTTCCCTTCTCGTCGAAGTCGTCCGCGTTTCGCTCGAACAGGCGACGGGCCAGACCGTGAATGGCCACCACCGGGCTCTTGAGGTCGTGGGAAACGGCGTACGCGAACACCTTGACCTGCTCGGAGGTGAACTTGAGGGCCTCGTTGGCCTCGACCAGCTCCGCCGTTCTCTCCGCCACCCGCAGCTCCATTTCCTCGTAGGATCTTTGGAGGGCGTTCCAGGCCCGGGCCTTTTCCACCGCATACCGAATGGAGCGCTCCAGGAGATCCGGGTTGATCTCCTCCTTGACCAGGTAGTCGGACGCCCCCGCCTTCATGGCCTGAAGATCCACATCGTACTCCCCCTGACCGGTCAGGAAGATGACGGGTACGGGCCATCCCTTCCGCCCGGCTTCCCGGAGGATTTCCAGCCCGTCGTGTGCACCGAGCCGATAGTCCAGAAGGCACACATCGTAGTCGCTGTGATCGATCTCCACGATGCCGTCCTGGAAGGTGGAGGCCCAGGTCAGACTGTAACGGTTCTTGGAGATGTCGTTCAGACTGTCCCGCAAGATCACGTAATCGTCCGGGTCGTCCTCGATGAGAAGGGCCCTCAGCGGCCTCGTGTGATCGGCGGTTACCATGGTACGCCCACTGTTTTACTCCATGTTGAGCTCGGGGCCGGGAAAGGGGGGACAGGAGCCGGTTTTCGGGGCAGTATAGGAAGAACGCGACGACGGTGGGAATGGGGTGAATCCCCCATTTTGTGCGGAGAGCGGCTCAAAGAAAGGGCTGAAATGGGCGGGTGCGCCCTGTTGCGTGACCCGGTGGGCCCTTCCTTAGTGCCTTACTCCTGAAAGGCTGTCACAAAAAACAAGAAGTTCTCACACACCGAGTAGGCGGCGGGGGGCGGGGCTTTCCGGAGCGGACATCAGCGGGAGGCCTTCGTCATTGCGAGCGGTTACGTCCGGGGGAAACCGCGGCCATCCCCCGCCTGAAAACA
>CAYVVQ010000081.1:0-18656 GCA_964454455.1 uncultured Desulfobacterales bacterium
CGCGAGGGTGGTCGGACCGTGGGCGCCGGCGTCATCGCCGAAATCATCGAGTAGCAGCCGGAGAGAAGCGGGTTCCGGCCCCGGAAGGCGTGAACCCTTGATGTCGAGGAAAAGGACGGGCCATGATTAGCAAGATGATCGCCAATCAGAAAATTCGCATTCGGCTGAAGGCTTACGATCACAAGCTGCTGGACCAGTCCGCGGGGGAGATCGTGCAGACGGCGAGAGAGACCGGGGCCAAGGTGGCGGGACCGATTCCTCTTCCCACGGTGATCAACAAGTACACGGTCCTCAGATCCCCTCATGTGGACAAGAAGTCGAGGGAGCAGTTCGAGATCAGGACCCACAAGCGGCTGTTGGACATCCTGGAGCCGACCCAGCAGACCGTGGATGCCCTCATGAAGCTCGACCTTGCTGCGGGCGTGGACGTGGAGATCAAACTGTAACAGGGACGAAGAGGGGCTGGACGGCTATGGTGAATACACTCTTTGGAATCAAGCTGGGCATGACCCGGTTTTTCCTGGACGAGGGGAAGAGCACGCCGGTGACGATCGTGAAGGCCGGTCCCTGCGTGGTCGTGCAGAAGAAGACCAGGGACACGGACGGGTACGAGGCCATACAGGTGGGGTTCGAGACCCAGAAGGAAGAGCGGGTCAACAAGCCCCTCCGCGGGCACTTCGAGCGCTCGGGCAAAGGCTGCTTTCGACACCTGCGCGAGATCCGCGTCGACGACGCCGGCGCCTTCGAGCTCGGCCAGGAGATCGGCTCGGATGTTTTTTCCATCGGCGACCGGATCCGGGTTTCTTCCAAGAGCAAGGGGCGGGGCTTCGCGGGCGTCGTGAAACGACACGGCTTCGCCGGCGGGAAAAAGACCCACGGCTGCCGCTCCCACCGCGTCCCCGGCTCCATCGGAGCCAGCGCGACCCCGAGCCGGGTGTTCAAGGGCAAGAAGCTCCCCGGGAGGATGGGAAACCAGCGGACGACCGTCAAGAACCTGATGGTGGTGGATGTCCGGCCGGATCTGGGCGTCATCGCCATCCGGGGCGCCGTGCCGGGAAGCCGGGACGCCGTTGTGGAGATCAGCAGGGTACACACCGCGAAGGAACAGGCGTGAGCGATACTATGGTTACGATCGACGTGTACAATCTGGAAGGGGAGAAGGCCTCCCAGGTGGAGCTGGACGAGGACATCTTCAATGTGGAGATCAAACCCCACGTGCTCCACCAGGTGGTCGTGAGCCAGCTCCTCAAGAGGCGCAGCGGCACCGCCTCCGTCAAGGGCCGATCCGACGTGAAGGCCTCCGGAACGAAGCTCTGGCGTCAGAAGGGCACGGGCCGCGCCCGCGTGGGATCCTCCGCCTCGCCCACGCGCCGGGGCGGGGGCGTGGCGTTCGGTCCGGTCCCCCGCAAGTACGAACGCAAGGTTTCCAAGAAGATGCGGAAGGCGGCCCTGCGGATGGCCCTGAGCGACAAGCTCCGGAACGACCGGCTGGTCGTGCTCGACGGCTTCGACCTGCCCGGGATCAAGACCAGGGCGTTCGTGGACGTCATGAAGAACTTCGAGGCGGGCAAGGCCCTGATCGTGACCCTGGGGAAGAACGAGAACCTCGAGAAGTCGGCCCGGAACGTTCCCCGCATGAAGGTGCTTCGGTGCGAGGGGTTGAACGTCTATGACGTCCTCGACCACGAGCATCTGTTCGTGGTGGAGAACGCCGTTGGAACCATCCAGGAGGCTTTGGGGAACCGATGAACATACACCAAGTGATCCGAGAGCCCCACATCACGGAAAAGGGCAGCATCCAGAAGGAATCGAACAATCAGATCACCTTCAAGGTGGACCGGAGCGCCAACAAGATCGAGATCCGCCGAGCGGTCGAGACCCTGCTGAAGGCCAAGGTGGTTTCCGTGAAGACCATGAACATGCAGGGCAAGAAGCGGCGTCTCGGACGGAGCGTCGGGAAGCGGCCGGACTGGAAGAAGGCGGTGGTCACCCTGGCCCCCGGCGAGAACATCGAGTTCTTCCAGGGCGTCTGATTCGTCGAACCCGTTCTCCCGGCTCTCGGGCCGGGGCGGTTGAACGCGGAATTTTCTGGAGCGCGACATGGCATTGAAGAGTCACAAACCGACATCGCCCGGCAGGCGGCACTACACCAGCTCCCCCTTCGAGGACGTGGACCGGAAGCGGCCGGAACGCAGCCTCGTACGCTCCCTCCGAAAGAGCGGGGGGCGCAACAGCCTCGGCCGCATGACCATCCGACACCGTGGAGGCGGGCACCGCAGGCTCTATCGGGTGATCGACTTCAAGCGGAAGAAGGACGGCGTCCCGGCGAAGGTGGCGGCCATCGAGTACGATCCGAACCGATCGGCCAACATCGCCCTGCTTCACTACCAGGACGGGGAGAAGCGGTACATCCTTGCGCCGGCGGGGCTCAAGGTCGGAGACGAGGTGGTTTCGGGCGAAGGCGTGGAGGTGAAGATCGGAAACGCCGCCCCGCTCAAGGGGATCCCCCTCGGAACCCACGTCCACAACGTGGAGCTCAATCCCGGGCAGGGAGGCAAGATGGTGCGCAGCGCCGGCGGCTACGCGCAGCTTATGGCCAAGGAGGGCAAGTACGGCCAGCTCCGCATGCCCTCCGGCGAGGTCCGCATGGTCGCCCTGGCGTGCCGCGCGACCATCGGGCAGGTGGGAAACCTGGAGCACGAGAACGCGAGCCTCGGCAAGGCGGGGCGGATGCGGTGGAAGGGCCGGCGCCCGAGGGTGCGGGGCGTCGCCATGAACCCGGTCGATCACCCGCACGGCGGCGGCGAGGGGAAATCCTCCGGCGGCCGCCACCCGGTCACGCCCTGGGGCGTTCCGAGCAAGGGCTACAAGACCCGGGTGCGGAAAACGAGCGACAAGATGATCGTGAAGAAGAGGAAAAAATAACCAGGAGGGTTTGCTTTGCCCCGCTCATTGAAAAAAGGCCCGTTCGTCGACGACCATCTCCTGAGGAAGGCGCTGAACGCCCAGGAGACGAGGAGCCGGAAGATCATCAAGACGTGGTCGCGAAGGTCGACCATTCTCCCCGAGTTCGTGGGGCTGACCTTCGCGGTTCACAATGGAAAGAAGTTCATCCCCGTGTTCGTTTCCGAGGACATGGTCGGCCACAAGCTGGGGGAGTTTTCTCCTACGAGGACCTTCTTCGGGCATGCGGGCGACAAGAAGAGCCGGCTGAAGGGCGGCAGGAAATAGTCGGCGCCTGCCGGACCGGGTTCGGGTGTTGTACCCGATTCGAAACGCCGTTGTGACGATCAGGGTGGAATCGATATGGAAGTCAAGGCAGTCGCAAAGTTCGTGAGGATATCGCCCAGGAAGGTGCGGCCCGTCATGGACCAGGTGAGGGGAAAACGGGTCGAGGAGGCGCTGAACGCCCTCGTCTTCGCTCCGCAGAAGGGCGCTTTTCTGTTGAGGAAGGTGGTCCAGTCCGCCGTGGCCAACGCGGAGCAGAACACGAGCCTGGATGTGGACAACCTCTACATCAAGCGGGTGTATGCGGACGACGGGCCGATGCTGAAGCGATTCCGCCCGCGCGCCCTGGGAAGGGCCACGAGGATTCTGAAGAGAACGAGCCACCTGACCGTCGTTCTGGACGAGGAGTAGCTCGTCGTAACCAGTGCGCCGGGAGGCAGGGGCGCAGGGACATTCCACACGAGGGGGTAGAGGATTGGGCCAGAAAGTTCATCCCGTCGGTTTTCGACTGGGCATCAATCGGACCTGGGACTCCAAGTGGTATGCGGGGAAAGAGTACTCGGACTTCATCCATGAAGACCACGATATTCGGAAATTCCTCAAAAAGCGGTTGTTCCAGGCCGGCGTGAGCCGTATCGAGATCGAACGGGCCGCCAAGAGGGTCCGGATCCGCATCCACACGGCGAGGCCCGGGCTGGTGATCGGAAAGAAGGGGTCCGAGATCGAGAACCTCAAGCGGGCCCTGGAGAAGCGGATCAAGCGCGAGGTCCTGATCGATATCCAGGAGGTGCGCAAGCCCGAGGTCAACGCACAGCTCGTCGCCGAGAACGTGGCCCTCCAGCTCGTGAGGCGGATCGCCTTTCGCCGGGCCATGAAAAAGGCGGTCGGTTCGGCCCTGCGGTTCGGGGCCCAGGGGATCAAGATCGCCTGCGCCGGCCGGCTGGGTGGAGCGGAGATGGCCCGAAGGGAATGGTACCGGAAGGGACGGGTGCCGCTGCACACCATCCGGGCCGACATCGACTACGGGTTCGCAGAGGCCTTCACCACGTACGGCGTGATCGGGGTCAAGGTGACGATTTTCAACGGGGAGATCCTCCCCGAAAAGCGGGGCTAGTGAGCGGGTATGCTGAGTCCGAAGAAGGTCAAGTACAGAAAGCAGCAGAAGGGACGCACCAAGGGGCGGGCGAACCGGGGAAACTCCCTGGAGTTCGGCGACTTCGGCCTCCAGGCCACCGAGTGCGGGCACATGACGGCCCGGCAGATCGAGGCCGCCCGGGTGGCCATCACGAGGCACGTCAAGCGCGGCGGGAAGATCTGGATTCGGGTCTTTCCGGACAAATCGATCACCAAGAAACCGGCCGAAACGAGAATGGGCAAGGGCAAAGGCGCCCCCGAAGCCTGGGTGGCGGTGGTCAAGCCGGGGAAGGTGCTGTACGAGATCGAGGGGGTCGGTGAGAGCACGGCCGCCGAGGCCTTCCGGCTGGCGGGTCACAAGCTCCCCTTTGCCACCCGATTCGTTTCCAGGAGAGCATCATCGTGAAGGCGAAAGAACTGCGCGATCTGGGAGCCGAGGAGCTCGAGGAGAAGGAGCGGGAGCTGTACCGGGAGCTGTTCAACCTGAGGTTCCAGAAAGCGACCGGTCAGCTGGGCAACACGGCCATGCTCGGCAAGGCGAAAAAGGATCTGGCCAGGGTGAAGACCGTCCTCAGGGAGCTGGAAGAGGCAGCCGCTTAGTGTGCCTCCCCGAGGACGAAGCCCCGGGGAGCAAGAGGTTCCTGACCGGAACGGGAAAGCGGAGTCCTCTCCGGTGCGGAACGATGAGGCGATGGAAGGGAACAGCATGACTTCAGGACGCGGGGTAAGGAAACAACTGACCGGGGTTGTGGTCGGAACGGGGATGGACAAGACCGCGGTGGTCCTGGTCAACCGTTTGAAAAAGCACCCGACCTACAAGAAATTCATACGGCGCCGCAGGAAGTACATGGCCCACGATCCCCAGAACCGGTGCAGCGCGGGGGACAAGGTCCGCATCATCGAATCGAGGCCCGTCAGCAAGCGGAAGCGGTGGCAGGTCCTCGAGATCCTGGAGCGGAGCGAGATGCGCAAGGCTCAGGAAGAGCGGCAAGAGTCGGAGCAGGCGACATGATACAGGCGGAAAGCAGACTGAACGTGGCGGACAACTCCGGAGCGAAGTCCCTCTTGTGCATCAAGGTCCTGGGCGGCTCGAAGCGGCGGTACGCCGGCATCGGAGACATCATCGTCGTCTCCGTCAAGGAGGCGATCCCCAACTCCAAGGTCAAGAAGGGGGACGTGATGAAGGCCGTGGTGGTCCGGACGGCCAAGGAGGTCCGCCGGCCCGACGGCTCCTACATCAAGTTCGACGAAAACTCCGCCGTCCTGATCAATCAGCACAACGAGCCGATCGGGACCCGGATCTTCGGCCCCGTGGCGAGGGAGCTGCGGGCCAAACGCTTCATGAAGATCATCTCGCTGGCGCCTGAGGTGTTGTAGCCCGGTGCTGCAAGGGAGCGAAAGCGGTGCAGAAACAACCCCTGATCAAGAAGAATGACAAGGTCGTCGTGCGTGCCGGCAAGGAAAAGGGAAAGATCGGCACGGTGCTGAAGGTGGACTCGGAGCGAGGCCGTGTGCTCATCGAGAAGGTGAACATGGTGAAGCGGCACACCCGGCCCGGCGCCAACGCGCAGGGCGGGATCGTCGAGAAGGAGGCGTCCATCGACCTGTCCAATGTGATGATCGTCTGTACGAAGTGCGCCGAGCCTTCCAGGGTCGGGAAGCGGGAGCTCGAGGACGGGTCCAAGGTCCGGGTCTGCAAAAAGTGCGGTGAATTCATCGACGCGTAGCCGAGTGTGCGAACGTCCCCGGAGGACGCGAGGGCGCCCTCCGGCTCGAGGAGGTTGGATTGTCCCGGTTAAGAGAAAAATACTTGAATCAGGTCGTACCGGCCATGGTGTCCCAGTTCGGGTACAAGAGCATCATGGCGGTCCCTCGAATCGAGAAGGTCGTTTTGAACATGGGCCTCGGCGAGGCGATCTACAACATCAAGGTGCTCGACAAGGGGGTCGAGGAGCTGACCCTGATCGCGGGACAGAAGGCCGTGATCACCAAAGCGAAGCGATCCATCGCCGGGTTCAAGCTCAGGGAAGGCATGCCCATCGGGTGCATGGTGACCCTGCGCCACAAGAGGATGTACGTGTTCCTGGACAAGCTGTTCAACGTCGCTCTTCCCCGCGTCAGAGACTTCCAGGGGCTTTCCAGGAAGGCCTTCGACGGACGCGCCAACTGCTCGGTCGGGATCAAGGAGCACATCATCTTTCCCGAGGTGGACTACGATCAGATCGACAAGATCAAGGGGCTGAA
Organism: uncultured Desulfobacterales bacterium; assembly: GCA_964454455.1. Taxonomy (GTDB): domain Bacteria; phylum Desulfobacterota; class DSM-4660; order Desulfatiglandales; family HGW-15; genus JAIPEI01. The sequence goes on from CAYVVQ010000081.1 coordinate 6,607, forward strand.
CATCTCCATCGTGACGACCGCCTCGACGGACGAAGAAGGACACTTTTTACTGAAACAGCTGGGGATGCCCTTTAGAGGCTGACTGGGAGGGGAATGTGGCACGCAAGTCCCTGATTGCCAAGGCGAAGCGGGAGCACAAGTTCTCAACGCGCAACTACAACCGGTGCCCGATCTGCGGCAGGTCGAGGGCGTTCCTTCGACGGTTCGGGATATGCCGGATCTGTTTTCGGAACATGGCCCTGAAAGGGGAGATCCCCGGCGTCATGAAGTCGAGCTGGTAGAAGACCCGGGCGGTATGACGCGTACGAAGGAGTTGGGCAAATGACAATGACCGATCCGATTGCAGACATGTTGACTCGAATCCGGAACGCCCTCACGGTGTCCTACGAAACGGTGGACATGCCGGCATCCAAGACGAAGGTGAACATCGCGAAGGTCCTCAGGGCCGAGGGCATGGTCCGCAACTACAAGGTGATCGAGGACGGCCCCCGCAAGGTGCTTCGGGTGGTTCTCAAGTACGACGGCGAGGGGCGTCCGGTCATCACGGGGCTGAAGCGTGTGAGCAAGCCCGGGTGCCGGGTCTACTCCGGCAGCGGCGGCATTCCGCGGGTGTTGAACGGATACGGAATCAACATCCTGTCCACCTCGAGGGGTCTTCTCACAGATCGAGAGGCGAGGACGCAGAACGTGGGCGGCGAGATCCTCTGCTCCGTCTGGTAGGAGAGCGGCGCTCTGCGGCCACGGGGATCGAGGACAGAGAACAGGGACGTACCGGAGGATAGAGATGTCACGAATAGGCAAGCAGCCTGTTCCCATACCCAAGGACGTGAGCATCGATCTGGCGGGGAACGAGTTGACCGTTAAGGGCCCGAAGGGGTCCCTGCAGCGATCCATCGATCCGGGCGTCGTCGTCCGTACCGAGGACGGCAACGTGCTGGTGGAGGTCGGGCAGGGGTCGAAGAAGGCCAGGGCCGTTCACGGTCTCTTCAGGGCACTCATCGCCAACATGGTGACCGGCGTGAGCCAGGGCTTCGAGCGGACGCTCGAGATCGTGGGCGTCGGTTACCGGGCGGAGGTGTCCGGGGGGACGGTGACGCTTCATCTGGGGTACTCACACCCGATCCCGTTCCCGCTGCCCGCGGGCATCGAGGCCCGGGAGGAGAAGGGCAAGGTGATCTTGAGCGGCATCGACAAGGAGCTCCTCGGCGAGACCGCCGCCAAGATTCGGGCGTTGCGCAAGCCGGAGCCTTACAAGGGCAAGGGTGTTCGCTACATCGACGAGACGGTGCGGAGGAAGGCCGGGAAGTCCGCGAAGTAGGACAGTGTCGGTGGCGGTGAAAAGCCGGGATCGGCACCCACCAGGAAGAAGATGCGCTGTTCAGGCGCTGAAGAACCGGGCACGGCCGTTCAAAGGCTCCGGGCCGGGGATGCAGGGAAGGGTCAAGCCATGGGCGCCAGAGGAAGAAAAGAAGCGAGAATCAAACGAAAGATGCGGGTCCGCAGAAAGGTCCGGGGGACGGCGGAGCGGCCCAGGTTGTCGGTCTTCAGGAGCTCGAGGCACATCTACGCCCAGCTCATCGACGACGAATCCGCGGTCACGCTGGCGACGGTGTCTTCCCTCGCCAAGGACCTTCAATCCTCGATCGGGAACGACGGCGGAAACAGTCGCGGAGCGGCCGTTGTGGGGGAGCAGATCGCCAGGAAGGCCCAGGAGAAGGGGCTCAAGAGGGTGGTGTTCGACCGGAACGGATTCCTGTACCACGGACGCGTGAAGTCCCTGGCCGATTCCGCGCGAGAGCACGGCCTGGAGTTCTAGGACCCCGGCACCGTCGCCCGGATCACTCGGGATTGAACCCATCATGATCGATTCGAGGGAGAGGCGCATTGTACAGGCAAGACGATGAAAACCAGCTGATTGAGAAGGTCGTCCACATCAATCGGGTTGCCAAGGTCGTGAAGGGCGGCCGGCGGTTCAGCTTCGGCGCCATCGTGATCGTGGGCGACGGCGAAGGGATGGTGGGCAGCGGCCACGGCAAAGCCAACGAGGTCCCCGAGGCCATTCGAAAAGGCGTGGATCGCGCCAAGAAGAGCATGACCAGGGTCCCCATCCTGGAAGGGACGATCCCCCACGAGGTGATCGGCCGGTGGGGAGCGGGCCGCGTGCTCCTCAAGCCGGCGGGGCCCGGGACGGGCGTGATTGCAGGCGGCGCCGTGCGCGCGGTCCTGGAGGCCGCAGGGGTGCAGAACATCCTGACCAAGTGCCTCGGGTCCCACAACCCGCACAATCTCGTCAAGGCCGCCATGGACGGTCTGTTGTCCCTGCATAGCCCGGAGGAGATCGCGCGGCGGAGAGGGAAGACGGTCGAGGAGCTGAGATAGACGCGAAACCCACAGGCACCCCATGAAGGCGGAAGAGCTCAGGCGATGGACGACAAGATCAAAGTAACGCTGGTGAGAAGCGGGATCGGAAAACCCAAGCGGATCCGGCAGACCTTGACGGGGCTGGGGTTGACCAGGATGCACAAGACGGTCGAACTGAACAACACCGCGGCCATTCGGGGGATGATCGAAAAGGTCTCCTTCATGGTGCGGGTGGAACGATAAGGAGAGCAGCATGCGGATTCACGATCTCTCCCCGCAGAAGGGCTCGAAAAAGGCGAGAAAGAGGATCGCGAGGGGCCCCGGCTCGGGTCACGGGAAGACGGCGTGCCGCGGGCAGAAGGGCCAGAAGTCCAGGTCCGGCGGCCGCGTGAGGCCGGGGTTCGAGGGAGGGCAGATGCCTCTCCAGCGGCGGGTGCCCAAGCGGGGGTTCGCCAACCCCTTTCGCGTGGAGTTCAAGGCCCTGAACCTTCGGGATCTCGAGCGGTTCGACGTCGGCGCGAGCGTGGGTCCGGAGGAGCTGATCGAGGCCGGGCTGATCGGCAAGAACGACCGCGTCAAGCTCCTGGGGCAGGGCGACCTCACGCGTGCCCTGACGGTCAAGGTGCACCGGGTGAGCGGGTCCGCCCGGAGCAAGGTCGAAGCCGCAGGCGGGACCGTGGAACTGATCTGATCCCGGTTCGGGTCGAGCCGGAGAGGAGCGGACTCCAGTGATCGGTGGTTTCCAGAACATATCCAAGATTCCCGAGCTCAAGAAGCGGATCTTCTTCACGCTCATGATGCTTGCGGTGTACCGCGTCGGCTGTCACATTCCGACCCCGGGGATCGACGGGTCCGCCCTGGCCGCCTTCTTCGGCGCCCGGCAGGGGACCCTCTTCGGCCTCTTCGACATGTTCTCGGGCGGGGCGCTGAGTCAGATGTCCGTGATGGCCCTCGGGATCATGCCCTACATCAGCGCGTCGATCATCCTTCAGCTCATGACCGTGGTGGTCCCCCACCTGGAGAAGCTCAAGAAGGAGGGCGAGCAGGGAAGGAAGAAGATCACCCAGTACACGCGATACGGTACGGTCGTCCTCAGCGTCATCCAGGGCTTCGGCATCGCCATCGGCCTCGAGCGGATGACCAGCCCGGGCGGGGCCATGGTGGTCCCGATCGGTGGATGGGGGTTCCGCCTGATGACGGTGATCACCCTGACCGCGGGCACGTCCTTCCTGATGTGGCTCGGCGAGCAGATCACGGAGCGGGGCATCGGAAACGGCATCTCCCTGATCATCTTCTCGGGCATTGTGGCCGGCTTTCCCGCGGCCGTGGGGAACACCTTCCGGCTCATGGGAACCGGAGAGATCACCCCGTTCTTCATGGTCATCATGGTGGCCGTGATGATAGGCGTGGTGGGGGTCATCGTCTTTGTCGAACGGGGGCAGAGACGGATCCCGGTCCAGTACGCGAAACGGGTCGTGGGGCGGCGCATGTACGGGGGGCAGAGCACCCATCTTCCCCTGAAGGTGAACTCGGCCGGCGTGATCCCTCCGATCTTCGCCTCCTCCATCATCATGTTTCCGGCCACGATCGCCAACTTCATGAGCGTAGAGGAGCTGCCCTGGTTGCAGACGGTTGTGACCTTTCTGACTCCCGGGCATATCGTGTACAACTTGATCTTTGTTGTTTTCATCATTTTTTTCTGCTACTTTTATACGGCTGTGCAGTTCAACCCGGTCGATGTGGCGGACAACATGAAAAAGTACGGCGGCTTCATCCCCGGGATCCGTCCCGGCAAGAACACCGCCGAGTACATCGACCGTGTCCTGACCCGGCTCACCTTCAGCGGGGCCATCTACGTGTCCGCCGTCTGTGTGCTGCCTCAGATCCTGATCTACGAGTTCAACGTGCCCTTCTACTTCGGCGGCACGGCGCTGCTCATCGTGGTCGGCGTGGCCATGGACACGGCCAACCAGATCGAATCGCACATGCTCACCCGTCACTACGAGGGGTTCATGAAAAAGGGCGGCCTGGGGCGGCACCGATAGCCGGCGGTTGCCGGACGCCCCGGGGACGTATATCTTCGGAAGAGAGAGGCCATGGCCAAAGAAGACGCAATCCAGGCACAGGGGACCGTCCTCGAGACGCTGCCCAACGCCATGTTCAAGGTGGAGCTCGAAAACGGACACCGCGTGCTGGCGCACATCTCCGGAAAGATGCGCATGCACTACATCAAGATCCTTCCCGGGGACAAGGTCCAGGTGGAGCTTTCCCCGTATGATTTGACCCGCGGCCGGATCGTCTATCGAGGACTGGGCAAGCGATAGGGCCTCGAGGGAGGTCCCAGGAGAACCGAGAATGAAAGTCAGGGCTTCAGTAAAAAAAATCTGTAAAAACTGCAAAATCATTCGCAGAAAAGGTACCATTCGTGTCATTTGCGAGAATGCACGCCACAAGCAGAGGCAGGGGTGACGTTCCGCATTGACGGTCCCGCTCGAGCCGGGGCCGCCGTGCCCTACAGTGAAGCACGAAGAAGGGGAGCAGAACATTGGCCAGAATCGCAGGCGTAGACTTGCCAAGGAACAAGAGGATCGAGATCGCGCTGACCTACATCTACGGGATCGGCCGGACCAGCGCGCAGGCGATCGTCGACGAGGCCCAGGTCGACCGGAGCACGAACACGAACGACCTGACCGAATCCGAGATCACCGGGATCCGCCGCGTCATCGACGAGAAGTACAAGGTGGAGGGGGACCTGAGGCGGGACGTCTCCATGAACATCAAGCGGCTCATGGACCTGGGGCTGTACCGCGGTCTCAGGCACCGCAAGGGTCTGCCGGTCCGCGGGCAGCGGACGAGCACCAACGCGCGCACCCGGAAAGGACCCAAAAGATCGGCCATCGGGCGGAAGAAAAAATAATATCCTGGGGTAGGTGAACATGGCAAAGGCGACGAGAAAGAAGAGCAAGGTCAAGAAGGAAAAAAAGAATGTCCCCACGGGGATCATCCACATCCAGTCCACGTTCAACAACACCCTGATCACCGTGACGGACAACAACGGCAACGTGGTCGCCGCCTCCACCGCAGGGAGACAGGGGTTCAAGGGGTCCAGGAAGAGCACCCCCTTCGCGGCCCAGCTGGCCGCCAAGGACGCCTTGAGACAGGCCATGGACCAGGGGATGAAATCCGCCGAGGTCCGGGTCACGGGGCCCGGCGTGGGACGTGAAGCGGCATTGCGCGCGCTCCAGACGGACGGGTTCTCGGTGACCCTGATTCGGGACGTCACGCCCATCCCGCACAACGGGTGCCGGCCTCCCAAACGGCGCCGGGTCTAGTCGGTTTCCTCCAACCACATTCCAAGGATCGAAGGAGAAGCAGTTTTGGCGAGATACACCGGTTCATCGTGCAGACTGTGCCGGCGGGAGAACTTGAAGCTCTTTCTCAAGGGTGACCGCTGTTTCGGGGACAAGTGCGCTTTCGAGAGGCGACCGTACGGTCCGGGGCAACACGGGCAGCGTCGAGGGGGCAGGGTCTCCGACTACCGGTTCCAGCTCCGTGAGAAGCAGAAGGTCAAACGCATCTACGGCGTCCTGGAAAAGCAGTTCCGTCGCTACTACCAGCATGCCGAGAAGCAGAAGGGAATCACGGGAACCAACCTGCTGGTCCTCCTGGAGTGCCGTCTGGACAACATGGTCTACCGGATGGGCTTTGCCGCGTCCCGGAACCAGGCGAGACAGCTCGTCAAGCACAACCACTTCCGTGTCAACGGGAGGAAGGCGAACATCCCCTCGTACCAGGTCAAGGTCGGGGATGTCGTCGAGGTCAAGGAGGCGAGCAGAAAGACGGCCCAGATCACCGAGGCCATGGAGACCGTGGTGAGGCGGGGCGTTCCGAGCTGGCTGGAGGTGGACAAGGACAACTTCAAGGGGACCCTGAAGGCCTTCCCGAACCGGGAGGACCTGACCATGCCGATCCAGGAGCAGCTCATCGTCGAGCTGTACTCCAAGTAGGGCGCCACGGCGGTCTTCTTGATGTTTCTCCCCGGGGCATCCGGTGACCGGGGACTTCGGAACGAAGTGGGGGATATTGTTGGCTGATCTAAAAGCAAGAAACTGGCGGGAGTTGATTAGGCCGAAGGCCATCGTGATCGACGAGGACAGCCACACGGAGACCTACGGCAAGTTCGCCTGCGAGCCGCTCGAGCGGGGGTTCGGCATCACGATCGGGAATTCGCTGCGACGGATCCTGCTGTCTTCCCTCCAGGGCGCCGCCATCTCCTCGGTCCATATCGAGGGAGTGTCCCACGAGTTCACCACCGCTCCCGGCGTCCTGGAAGACGTCACCGACCTCATTCTGAACCTGAAAGAGATCAAGCTGAAGCTCATCGACGTCGAGGAGGCGGTCATTCGCCTGTCCGCGAAGGGGGAAGGGGCCGTCCAGGCCAAGGACATCGAGACCGACGGCTCCGTGGAGATCCTGACGCCGGACCAGCACATCGCCACCCTCAACAAGGAGGGGACCCTGGAGATGGAGATGACGGTCCGGATGGGGAAGGGGTACGTCCCCGCGGAGAGGAACAAGGGGAAGAACCCGGACATCGGGATCATCCCCATCGATGCGGTCTTCTCGCCCATCGAGAAGGTGAACTACGTGGTCTCCAACGCCCGCGTGGGGCAGATCACGGACTACGACAAGCTGACCCTGGAGGTCTGGACCGACGGCAGCGTTCCGCCCGAGGACGCCGTGGCCTTCGCGGCCAAGATCCTCAAGGAGCAGATGACGCCGCTCATCAACTTCGAGGAGGAGCCCGAGCCGGTCGACGAGGACGAGGAGGAGGTAGAGGACAAGCTGAACGAGAACCTGTTTCGTCCCGTCTCCGAGCTGGAGCTGTCCGTCCGATCGGCCAACTGCCTGAAGAACGCCAACATCACCCTGATCGGCGAGCTGGTCCAGAAGACCGAGAACGAGATGCTCAAGACGAAGAACTTCGGACGGAAGTCCCTGAACGAGATCAAGGAGATCTTGCAGGAGATGGGGCTCGGTCTCGGCATGAAGCTCGACAACTTTCCCCCGTCCGGCGGGCAGGAGCCGGCGCCCGAAGAGGGGGAGTATGAGGATGTGGAACCATGAGGCACCGGAAAGCGCGTAAAAGACTGGGAAGCAGCTCGAGTCACCGAAGGGCCACGCTGAGGAACATGGTCACGTCGCTCTTCAAGCACGGGCAGCTGGAGACCACCCATGCGAGGGCCAAGCAGCTCAAGCCGCTGGCCGAGAAGATGATCACCCTGGCCAAACGCGGGGACCTCCATGCCAGGCGGCAGGCCCTCTCCTTCATCCGGGAGAAGCCGGTGACCCACCGCCTGTTCGGGGAGATCAAGGATCGGTACCTGGAGAGGCAGGGCGGCTACGTGAGGATCGTGAAGAAGGGGATCCGCAGGGGAGACGGTGCGCCGGTCTCCATCATCCAGCTGCTCCCTCCCGAGGAAAACAACCCTTGACCCCGTGTCGCTCGAGTGGCATGCTGCGACCGGAACGCCCCGGACCATGACGCCACAGCACTGAACATCCGAACCACTCAGATTCACCCGATGGAAATGGCTGAGTCATCATCACCATAGGGAAAACCTCCTTGTCTCACCGAAGGCAAGGAGGTTTTTTTTGACCGGAGAGCCCGCGTGAGCGACTTCAATCATAAGGACCTCCTGAGCATGGAGGATTTGTCGGTCGGGGACATCGAGCTCATCTTGAACACCGCGGACTCCCTCCGGGAGATCTCCCTCCGGGAGATCAAGAAGGTCCCGACGCTCCGGGGAAAAAGCGTGGTGCACTTCTTCTACGAGCCGAGCACGAGGACCCGGACCTCCTTCGAGATGGCGGCCAAGCGGCTCAGCGCGGACACCATGGGCCTCTCCGCCACGGGGAGCAGCGTCGTCAAGGGGGAGACCCTGGTGGACACGGCCCGGAACCTCCAGGCCATGAACCCCGACCTGATCGTGCTCCGCCACCCCTCCTCCGGCGCGCCCCGGCTCCTGGCGCGGGAGGTGAAGGCCTGCGTGATCAACGCCGGCGACGGCATCCACGAGCACCCCACCCAGGCCCTGCTGGATCTCTACACGATCCGGGAGAAAAAAGGATGCATCGAGGGGCTGGACGTGGCCATCATCGGGGACATCGCCCACAGCCGCGTGGCCCGGTCCAACATCATCGGCCTCCGGAAGATGGGCGCGCGGGTGACCGTCTCCGGTCCCCCCACCATGATGCCTTACCAGGCCGAGTCCCTCGGAGTCGAAGTGGAATGCAACCCCGCCGAGGCGGTCCGTGACAAGGACGTGGTCATGATGCTCCGCATCCAGCTCGAGCGTGAGAGCCGGGTGCAGTTCCCGAGCCTCCGGGAGTACGCCACCCACTTCGGGCTGAACCGGGAGCGGATGAAAGGGGCCAAGCCGGATGCGATCATCATGCACCCGGGACCCATGAACCGGGGCGTGGAGATCGCCTCGGAGGTGGCGGACGGACCCTACAGTGTGATACTCGAGCAGGTGGCCAACGGCGTGGCCGTTCGCATGGCCCTGCTCTACCTGCTGATCGGAGGATCCAAGCGTGGCGATATGGATTAAGGGCGGCAAGGTCGTCGACCCCCTCAAAGGGACCGTCCGGAAGCAGGACGTGATCGTGGAGCGGGGCCGCGTTCAAGAGATCGTGCGATCGGGCCACGCCCGGGAGGAAGGCCCCCGGCTCAAGGTGATCGACGCGAAGGGCATGCTCGTGACGCCCGGGCTGATCGACATGCACGTCCATTTGCGGGAGCCGGGGCACGAGTACAAGGAGACCGTGGAGACCGGCGGACGGGCCGCCGCGGCCGGCGGCTTCACCGCCGTGGCCTGCATGCCCAACACCGACCCGGTAAACGACAGCCGTTCCGTGACCGAGTTCATCCTCAGGCAGGCCAAGGCGGCCAACGGGGTCCGGGTCCACCCCGTGGCGGCCACCACCCGGAACCTCGAGGGGGAGCAGCTCACCGAGCTCGGGGACCTGAAGGCCGCCGGGGCCGTGGGCGTCTCCAACGACGGCATGCCCGTGGCCGACAGCCAGGTGATGCGGCGGGCCCTGGAGTACGCCCGATACTACGATCTCACGGTCGTATCCCACTGCGAGGACCGGAACCTCTCCGCCGGCGGCGCCATGCACGAGGGCACGGTCTCCTCGAGGATCGGGCTCCCCGGGATTCCCGCGGCCTCGGAGGAGATCCTGGTGTTCCGGGAGATCTGCCTCACCCGCCTCACGGGCTGCCCGGTCCACATCGCCCACGTGAGCACCGAGGGCTCCGTGGCCCTGATCCGCCGGGCCAAGGAGGACGGCCTTCCCGTCACGGCGGAGACCGCCCCCCACTACTTCACCCTGGACCACACGGCCGTGATCGGTTACCGTACGGAGGCGAAGATGAACCCGCCCCTGAGGCGGCCCGAGGATGTCGAGGCGATCCGGCAGGGCCTCAAAGAGGGGGTGATCGACGCCATCGCCACGGACCACGCGCCCCACAGCCCCCTGGAGAAGGACGTGGAGTTCGAGCAGGCCGCCTTCGGCATCATCGGGCTCGAGACCGCGCTCCCCCTCACCCTGGCCCTGGTCGAGAAGGGCGTCCTCACCCTCGAGGAGGCCCTGAGCAAGCTGACCTCCAACCCGGCCCGCATCCTGGGGGTGGCCGGCGGACGGCTGGAGGAAGGGGAGCCGGCCGACATCACCGTGATCGATCCGGCGGCCGGCTACACCTTGTCGCCCGAAGAGATCCGGTCCAGAAGCAGAAACTCCCCCTTCATCGGGGTCCCCCTCAAGGGGCGGGCCGAGCTCACCATGGTCGGAGGCCGTATTGTCTGGCGAAGACGTCCATCGCATACTCATCGTTGACGACGAGCGGGGCATGCGCGAGTTCCTCGACATCCTGCTGACCGGCGAGGGGTATGACACCTCCCTGGCCATGAGCGGGGAGGACGCCTGTTCGCGGCTGGACGAGGAGCGGTTCGACCTGGTGGTGAGCGACATCCGCATGAAGGACATCGACGGGATCGGGGTGCTCAAGAAGGCCAAGGGCATCGACCCGGAGACCATGGTGGTCATGATCTCGGCCTTCGCCACGGCCGAGAGCGCCGTGGAGGCCATGAAGGAAGGGGCCTACGACTACATCCCCAAGCCCTTCAAGGTGCGCGAGTTCAAGAAGATCGTCCGGGACGCCCTTCAGGCCAAGCGCTCCGGTGGATCCGACGAAGTCAAGGCCGGGGACAAAGAGAAAATCCACTTCGGCTGCCTGGTGGGTGACAGCCCCCAGATGAAACGGGTCTACGACCTCGTGGAGCGCGTGGCCCGCACCCGCAGCAACATCCTGGTCTTCGGCGAGAGCGGCACGGGCAAGGAGCTGGTGGCCCGGGCCATCCACCGCCGGAGCGCCCGCAAGGACAACCCCTTCGTGGTGATCAACTGCGCGGGCATCCCCGAGAACCTCATCGAGAGCGAGCTCTTCGGCTACCGCAAGGGGGCCTTCACCGGCGCGGCCGCGGACAAGACCGGCCTGTTCGACGCGGCCCACGGCGGGACCGTCTTCTTCGACGAGATCGGGGAGCTCCCCGCGACCATCCAGGTCAAGCTCCTCCGGGTGATCCAGGAACGGACCTTCACGGCCGTGGGCGGGACCGAGGAGAAGAGCGTGGACGTGCGCTTCATCTCGGCCACCAACAAAAACCTGGAGACCGAGGTGATCGAGAAGCGCTTCCGCGAGGACCTCTACTTCCGCTTGAACGTCATCCAGATCTCCATGCCGCCCCTTCGCGACCGGGAAGGCGATCTCCCCATCCTGGCCCAGCACTTCCTCGAGAAGTACTCCCGGGAGCTGGACAAGGACGTCAAGAAGATGAGCGCCTACGCCCTGGACATCCTCCAGCAGTACGCTTTCCCCGGGAACGTGCGCGAGCTCGAGAACATCGTCGAGCGGAGCGTGGCCCTGGAGGCCTCCAACATCGTCCTCCCCGAGAGCCTGACGCTCTCCAACTTCAAGCAGGCACTGGACGCCCAGCAGCCGGCACCCGAGCGGAAACGCCGCACCGACCTCACCCGGGACGGCATCCAGCTGGACGAGGTGCTCCAGGACATGGAGCGGGAGTACATCTCCCAGGCCCTGGAGCTCAGCCGGGGCTCCCGCCAGGAGGCGGCCCACCTGCTGGGCATCTCGCCCGACTCCCTCAAGTACCGGCTCGGGAAGCTGAACGTGAAACCGGAGCGGTGAATTTCCCCCGGGCTCTGGTGAAATTCACCCAGAAGCCGCCACTGCCAAAGGAACAACGACCAGGCTCCACCAGGACCCGAAACCCTCGCTGCACGATAACTCCTTGTGTCTACAGGAAATAGAAGCAAATACCCGAAGAAGGTGCGCTTTGGCACGGATCTTGGAAGATTCATGGGCCAGGTAACAGGTAACCGGGACCTGACAACCCATCGGGCACAGAAAGGAGGTGACGGCGGCTTCAAGAAGAAAACGGTTTCTAATGTTGAATCTTGATCATGATCAAAATTGAACAACTGAGAGGATGAAGGAGGATAGAATGAACAAGTTCAGAAAGACCGAAGAGGGCTTCACCCTGATCGAGCTCATGATCGTCATCGCGATCATCGGCATCCTGGCGGCCATCGCCATCCCGCAGTTC
>CAYVVQ010000082.1:0-18425 GCA_964454455.1 uncultured Desulfobacterales bacterium
GCTGAACTCGGACCAGAATTTCTTGTCCTTCTCCCTCCAGTCGGGACCGAACTTCTCGTCGAAAAAGTCGCCGAGCCGGTCAAAAAGGGGCTTCCAGGTGGGCTCCCCGGCTTCCATGGCCGCCATGAGCTCGCCGAGGATCTCTTCGAGCTCGGCCAGTTTCTCCTTGGGCAGGTACGAAATGGCGCCGAGTCGTATGGACTCGAGGAGGGTCTCCGCGCTGAGGGCATGGGCCGTGAGCATGACAGCCGGTATCTTCCGGTCCACGGCCTTCTCGAGCAGACCGAGGCCGTCCACGCCCATGATGTCCAGGATGGCGAGGTCGTAGCTTCCGCTGTCGAGCTTGTCCGCTGCGGTCTGGTAGTCCTGGGCCTTGTCCACATCGGCCCCCTCGAGGGCGTCTTCGATGGTATCCAGGACGTCCTTTTCGTCGTCCACAGCCAGAATGCGCTTCCCCTCCAAGTGGGATCTGCTTTGGGGCATGTCTGCTCCTCCTCGATGGTAAGATCGCCCTATGATGGTCTCCACGCAGTGGGAGCGTCGCGGCGTCGTCCGCATCGCGCCCTATGCCTAGCGGAACGCATCTTCCGAAAATCGGCGATGCGGTTGAAGTATACGGAAGCCTACGTCCTGTTGTCAAGATGCGTTGCTCGATTGCTCGATTGCTCGATTCCCCGGCACGAAGAATGGCGCCGGGCACCGACACAAAGGGCTTGACAGCCAAAGCGTTCCGAGGTATCAGTGGCCATGAATGAATGATCATTCATTGTTGCCATGAAACAGGCCAAGAACAAGGAAAAGTACTTCCGCATCATCCAGGCGGCCACGCGCGTCTTCGCCAGGAGAGGGTTCTATCAGGCCAAGGTCTCGGAGATCGCCAAGGAGGCCAAGGTGGCCGACGGGACCATCTACCTCTACTTCGAGAACAAGGACGACATCCTCATCTCCCTGTTCGAGGAGCAGATGAAGGTGGTCCTCCAGAACATGCGGGAGCAGGTCGCCGGCCTGGACAGTCCGGTCCGGAAGCTGGAGCGGTTCGCTCTGTGCCACCTGAATCTGATCGAGCAGAACAAGGACATGGCCGAGATCATCCAGGTGGAGCTCCGCCAGAGCAGCAAGTTCATGAAGAGTTACAAGAACGAGCAGTTCGCCGAGTACCTCGACCTGATCGCCGACATCGTCCGTCAGGGACAGAGGGAAGGCCTTTTCAAGAAGGAGATCCTGCCCCATCTGGTCAAGAGGGCCCTGTTCGGCGCCCTCGACGAACTGTCCCGCTACTGGGTATTGTCAAGCCACAGGAAATATGATATTCAAACCGCGGCCAAGCAGATCAGCGACACATTTCTATATGGACTGGCCGACAATTCCGGCAAATCGCCTGCAGAGATCAAAGGGAAAAGAGAAAGGAGGTCGCGGTGAAAATCATAGCCTGCGTAAAGCAAGTTCCCGACACGGAGACCCAGATCAAGGTGGCTCCCGACGGGACATCCATCGCCCAGGACGGGATCAAGTGGGTGATGAATCCCTATGACGAGTTTGGAGTGGAAGAGGCCCTCCGCCTCAAGGAGAAGTTCGGCGGTGAGGTCACCGTGGTCGGACTCGGCCCGAAACGGGTGACCGAGTCCCTGCGAACCGCACTGGCCATGGGCGCCGACAAGGCGATCCTCGTCACGGACGATGCCCTGGAGGGCAGTGACGCCCTGGCCGTGGCCAAGGCCCTGGCGGCCGCGATCAAGGATCTCGAGTACGACATCGTCCTTGCCGGGCAGCGCGGGGTGGACGACGATCAGGGGCTGGCGGGCGCCTCCCTCGCGGAGTTCCTGGGAATCCCTCATCTCCCGGTGATCACGAAGCTCGAGGCCTCCGAGGACGGCAAGAGCGTGAAGGCGAATCGGCCGGTGGAGGGGCAGACCCTCGTCCTGGAAGCCGCCCTCCCGGCCCTGGTGACGGCGCAGAAGGGCCTGAACGAGCCGCGCTACGCGTCGCTGCCGGGCATCATGAAGGCGAAGAAGAAACCCCTCGAGGAGAAATCCCTGGCCGACCTGGGCCTCGACGCCTCCGAATTCGGAACCGGGGCCCGCAAGCTCAAGGTCATCGAGCTCACGCCTCCGCCTGAACGTCAGGCTGGAAAGATCGTCGAAGGCGAGTCGCCCGAGGAAAAAGCGGCCGCCCTGGCCAAGCTCCTCCACGACGAAGCCAAGGTGATATAGCTTTCGACCCGAACGGCCCTCCGGGTCCCCGAGGACCCGAAGGCCGTCCCCATACCTCGATTCCAAAGGAGACGGAGAAGATGGCACAAGGAGTGATGGTAATCGCCGAACAGAGAGGTGGAGAAATCCACAAGGTATCCAATGAAGTCACCAGCGAAGGCCGGCGGCTGGCCGATGCGCTGGGCCAGGATGTGACCGCGGTCGTCCTGGGGAGCGGCGTCAAGGACAAGGCGGCCGGCCTGGCCCGGTACGGGGCGGACAAGATCATCGCGGCCGACGACCCGCAGCTGGAGAACTATACTGCGGACGCCTACGTTCCGGTCATCGCGGAGATCGTCAAGGCCAACGAACCCGCGGTCCTGCTGCTGGGGGCCTCCTCCATGGGCAAGGACCTCTCCGCCCGGCTGAGCGCCCGGCTCGGGGTGGGAATGGCCCAGGACTGCGTCTCTTTCGCGGTCGAGGGCGACAAGCTCACGGCCGTGCGGCCGATCTATGCGGGCAAGGCCTATGCCAAGGTGACCTTCAGCGACGACAGTCTCCCGCAGATGGCCACGGCCCGGCCCAACGTCCTGGAGACCAGCGAGCCCGATGCGGGCCGCTCGGCCGACGTCGCCGACGCGCCGGTCAACCCGGATGACGGCCAGCCCAAGGCCAAGGTGGCCGAGGTCGTGATCGACGAGAGCGGCAAGGTGGACCTCACCGAGGCCGACAAGATCGTGTCCGGCGGACGGGGCTTGAAGGGCCCCGAGGGGTTCCCGGTCCTGGAGGAGCTGGCCGCGGCCATCGGCGGCAGCGTCGGGGCCTCCCGCTCGGCCGTGGACGCCGGGTGGCGGTCCCACACGGACCAGGTGGGGCAGACCGGCAAGGTGGTCTCCCCGAACCTCTACATCGCCTGCGGCATCTCCGGCGCGATCCAGCACCTCGCCGGCATGAGCACCTCCAAGGTGATCGTGGCCATCAACAAGGACCCCGATGCGCCGATCTTCCAGAAGGCGGACTACGGCATCGTGGACGACCTGTTCAAGGTGGTCCCGCCGCTGACCGAGGAAGTGAAGAAGGTGATGGCGTAAGAGCAGCCTGACGGCGTCGCGAAAAGCCCGAAGCTTAGAGATCTGCCCCTGGGATTTCAACAGATCATAGCGTGCCCCGGGGCGGGTGAGCGGGTCCTTGCGAACCCGTCAAGCCTCGCCCGAAAACAGAAAGGGCGCCCCCGAACGGGGGCGCCCTTTCTGTTTTCCCGGCCAACGCCCTGAGGTCCTTATGCGGGGCAGCTCCGCGTCGCAGCCGCCCCCTTCGGCCGACAGGATCGGTCGCGGAATCGTCCTGCTTCCCCGGGAGTCCGGGACCTGAGTCATTTCCCCTCCCACGCGGCAGGGTTTGACATCCCCCATGCCGTCCTTAACTTGTGCCCAGACGAACACGATGCCGGCTCGTGAAAACGTACGCCCGGAAACAGGCGGCTTCTTTCGGCCCAGGTGCGGGAAGAGCCCGCTCCCTTTCGGCGGAAAGAGGCCTCGGGACGTTTACGGTTCATACAAAACGCTCGAGATCCCACCCAAGGAGGACGCGATGACGAACGAACATACGCCCATCTGCCCCCACTGCCGGGAGGCGCTGGAGCGATGGGAACCCAACCCGTACACCGGTTGGGATCACGATCTGTATTACTGCATAAACAACGCATGCACCTATTTCGTCGCTGGAAGACGCAAGATATGCGAGGAGTTCGAGAAGAACTTCGCCTATCGATACTGCGTCGATCCGGAGAAAAACCGGGAACTCCCCCTGATCGCCTGGTGTCCCGGGGAGCTCTCCCTGCTCAAGGGGAGGTGCGAGAACACAATTTGATTGACAGGCCTGGCAAATGCCCTATACTAACCGGTCATCGAGTTGAAGCGGCGGTGTAGCTCAGTCGGTCAGAGCATACGGCTCATATCCGTAGTGTCACTGGTTCGAGTCCAGTCACCGCCACCATTCGGCTTCGCCGGCATTGACACCCCTTCCATCGTTCTTATGATTGGATCGAGGGACGTGTTGGACCAGAGGGGATCAGGCCATGGGTGCCATGCCCTGCTTCAGGGTCGAAGATCTCGAGACGGTGGGCGAGGCGCTGGACATTGCGGAAGACCGGACCAGCGGCCACTACAAGTACTCCTTCGCCCAGTGGAAACGCCACCGATACGGCGTAAAGACCCTCGCCGGCCTGCAGCGCCACGAGATCGCGAGAACGCCGGCCTTCGCCCTGCTGAACAAATACTCCGATCCGGCCCCTCTCCTCGAGCGGTGCGGTCGGAAAGGAGATTTCTACAGTATCTGCCTCCAGGACCACCGGATCTTGGGGGCCATGGCCAGGGACGACAGGCTGAGCCTCCTGCCTCTTCTGGTCTATGTCTTCACGCATGAGCTGGTTCACATCGTACGGTTCTGCAACTTCGCCCAGCGTTTCGACATCCGCGGCGAGGTTCGAGAGCGTGAAGAGGAGGTCGTCCACGGGACCACCCTGGAGATTTTGAAGGGTCTTTCCCTGAAGCAGCTCGACTACATCCTGGAAGTCTACCGGTCTCACGGTTTTTTCGCCCGGGAGGCCTGTTGAGAACGCTTCGGAGTCGAAGGAGGAAGTCACCATGCCCATATACGAGTACCAGTGTACCGAATGCGGTCATTGCGAGGAACGGCTCCAGAAGATCTCCGACCCCCCGGTCACCGAGTGTCCGAACTGCAAAGGGGGCATGAAAAAGCTCATGTCCATGAACTCTTTCCATCTCAAGGGCTCGGGATGGTACGTGACCGACTATGCCAGCAAGAACAAGTCGTCCACCCCGTCGGCGACCCCGCCCGGAGGCAGTGAAGAAGGATCCGGATCCCCCGCAAAAGCCGAGGACAACGGAGCTTCCCCCAAAACCGAGTCTTCCGGAAGCGCCGCGAAGACCCCCAAGGAATAGGTAAAGGGAACCATGAAGCGTTTCGGAAGCGGAAACGTTCAAGACAAGATCATCAACCGGCTGGAGCGGCAGGAAAAGCAGGAGGCCTTCCAGCGTGAGCGGTTCTTCCGGTTCAAGCTTCCGGAGATCCACCGCAGGCTCTCCCAGGCCCTTCTCATGGAACAGGTGATCGAAACGGACAACCCCACCGCCGTTTCCGATCTTCTCCTCAAGGGCCTCAAGCAGGGTGTGAAAAGCGACGAGTTCGAGCTCAAGTACTTCGTCGCTCCCATCCGTGATCTCGTACCCCGCCCCAACCTGCTCTCGCTCTTCATCACCCAGTACATCCTGGAGGTGGTGATGAACGATCCCGCCGTCATCGAGGTGTACGGCACGGATCAGGAGATTTACAAGACCGTCAACCGGGTCATCACGGCCATCAACCAGAGCTTCGAGCGTGCCGAAGAGGAGATCAACCGGCAGCTCGCCAAGAACAAGTCCCTGGTGCCGGGATCCCGGGAGTACGATATCGCTCTGGACCAGATCTTCCGGGAGAAGATGGGCGAGCCCCAGCAGATCTGACCGTTCCCCCTGCCATCCGGCCGCAGGCGGCCGCCTCCCGAATCGCGGGAGACCGGTTCTGTTCCGCCCGTTTTCACCTCGACGGCGTCAGGCCCCTTTCCCTTGACACCGCTCCCCCTGTCGCGTGTTCCGTTCCTGCAGTCTCACCCGAATCCGCTCCAGCGTCTTCCCCTTCTCCTTCGCCCAGTCCGGAGCCAAGAGGACCTGGCCGTGGGGCGGATCCCCGGTGAGCCGCTGAATCACCACGTCCTCGGGGATCCGCTCCAGGACGTCGACCACCGTGTCGACGTAGGTCTCCCGGTCGAGGCAGCGGAAGCGTCCTTCTCGGTGCCATCGACCCAGCTCCGTTCCCTGGATCACATAGAGCCCGTGGATCTTCAGCCCGTGCACCGGGAGCCCGGCCACGTAGCGGGCCGTCTCGATCATCATGCGCCGCGACTCGTCCGGCAGCCCGAGGATGACGTGTGCGCAGACGTTCAGCCCGCGATCCGCCGCAGACCGCACGGCGCGCTCGAAGCAGGCGGTGTCGTGCCCCCGGCGGATGAGGTCGAGTGTGGCGTCATGGGCCGACTGCAGTCCGTACTCCACCCACACCAGGGTCCGCTTCCGGTAAGAGGCGAGCAGGTCCAGGACGGCCTCGTCCACGCAGTCCGGACGGGTTCCCACCGCGAGCCCCACGACTCCCGGCTCGGCCAGGGCCCGGTCGTAGAGCCGCTCGAGAACCGGCACAGGGGCGTACGTGTTGGTGAAGGATTGAAAGTACGCGATGAACCCGCGGGCCCCGTATCGCCTGGACGCCGCCCGGATCCCGCGCCTGAGCTGCTCCTCGATGGAGATCCCCCTCCGCAGGGCCCCGCTCCCCGAACCCAGGGGGTCGCAGTAGATGCAGCCTCCCCTGGAGATCGTCCCGTCCCGGTTGGGGCAGCCCAGCCCGGCGTCCAGGGAGACCCGCTGAACGCGTTCGCCGAACCGCTCCCGCAGATATCCGTTGAAATCCCGGTAACGCCCCAAGGCTCGTCCTCCCGGTCTCTCCGCTCCGACGATACCACGCGCGACCGTGGGTCTGCAGCGCGGCCGGTGAATGGACCTTGCAACGCTCGCTCGATGGGGAGCACGATGATTGCGCCCGCTTCCACTCGCCCTCAGACCACCTGAGCGTCCGCGGATCGAATCCGCCGTGCGAGCCCCTCCGGATCCAGGACCCGGATGTGCCCCTCGCTCATGCTCAGGAGACCCGACTCCCGGAAGGCCTTGAGCTGCTTGTTCACGCTTTCCCTCGTGGCACCCACCATCGAGGCAAGGTCCCTCTGGGTCACACGGACACCGATGCGCGTGCCCGTCTCCTCCTCGATGCCGAACGTTCGGGTCAGGTCGAGGAGCTTCTTCGCCAGGCGGGCCGTGATGTCCATGAAGCGCGACTCGGCGAGCAGGACGTCCGTGTGCCTCAACCGGTCCGCCAGGATCTCCAGGATCCCCAGAACCACATCGAAACGTTCCTGGAGGACATCCAGGAAATCCTCCCGGTACAGGCAGAGCACCTCCGTATCCTTCATGGCCTGTACCGTCGCCGATCTCGGTTTGCCGTCGATCAGGGATATCTCCCCGAGGATCTCCCCCGCCGAGAGGATGGTCAGGATCACCTCACCGCCCTCCGCCGACGGGATCGTCACCTTGACCCGGCCGCTCTGGATGACGTAGAGGTTGCCTCCCTCGTCGCCCATGTGAAAGAGAATCTCCCCTCCGCTATACCTCCGGCGCACCAGCCGACTCTCCAGGCGACGCAGATCGGTCTCCTTCAGGGTCCTGAAAAGGGGAATGCTCTCGATCAGGGACATTGCGCTCATGGGAGCTCCAGTGCCGCCATCACCGGTAGGGGTCCCCATCGCTCCGATGCTCGCCGCAAAACGATGGACGTTTCCTCTCCGTTGGCGCGGGCCCCGACCGGTCTGCCCGAGCCGTACCGCCCTGTTCCGAGAATCGGCAGCGGCATCTCCCGGGCGGTCAGGGGTCAAGGTGGGGGGTGGTTTCAGCACGGAAGCGCGACCTGGATCGAGGCATGCTATCCGATCCCTCGAGGACTGTCAACGAGACCGCCGCGTCCCACAGGGGGGCCCGGGGCTCCTCCGGGCGCATTTCCGGATGTGAACGGGTTCACATCGACGGTGTGAAGCAGTTCATTGCAACCTTCTTGTCATTCGTCTATCTTTCCAGGCACATTCGACTTCCCGCCGGAAACGACGATTCCGCACCGGCGGCGCGCCCCCCCCGAAGCAGGCCGATATGCTGGAAGACTGCGGCTTGAGTAAAGATCGAGGACCGTTCCCGCGGCTTGGAAGAGACGCATCCCTCCGGAACCGCTGCTCTCGAAAGCATCGACTCTCACCGGAGACCCTGTCCCCCCGTGCCTCGGAGATCCGTGTGGTGCACAGTCCGATTCAGCTATCTCAGCTCATGAACAGCGCAAGTCCCGATCTCGTGATCGACGAGGTTCGCACCACGCTCTCCCTGGTATCGGGCGCCGTGGATCTCGGCATCGTCGAGACGGTCCATGAAGACGTGGTCAGGGTGTTCAGGGGAGAATTTCCGGGGTACCGGGAGTGCAACACGACCTATCACGATCTCGAGCACACCATGGAGACCTTTCTCGCCCTCGCACGACTGATCCACGGCGCCCACGTCTCCGGACGGAGCATCGGCCCGAGAAGCATCCGGCTCGGGCTGGTCACGTCCCTGCTGCACGACATCGGATACATCCAGCGGTCCCATGACGAGACCGGCACCGGAGCCAAGTACACCCACGTCCACGTCGAGCGGGGAATCGAGTTCATGAAGGCCTACCTTCCGGACCGGGGGTTTTCAAGAGACGATGTCATGGTGTGCTGCGGGATGATCCTGTTCACGGACTCGGATCTCCACGCCGGCAAAGACCGCTTGCCGACAGGCGAGCACGAGCTGGCGGGGAAGATGCTCGGCGTGGCCGACCTCCTGGGCCAGATGGCCAGTCGGGTCTACCTGGAGAAGCTCCTGTTCCTGTACTGTGAGTTCGAGGAGGCCTTGGTCGCGGAGTACGAGGACGAAAAGGATTTGCTCCGAAAGTCCCTGGGCTACTACGAAGCGACCCGAAGGAAGATCCGGGAGGATCTGGACGGCGTGGACCGCTTTGCGCGCCCGCATTTCCGGACCCGCTGGGACATCGATCACGATCTCTACCTGGAAGGAATCGAGAGGAACCTCGACTACCTCCGGCAGATCCTCGACGACCCGGAGGAGAACTACGGCAAGTACCTCCGCCGCCGCGGGCTGGTGGACGCGTTTCTCGAAAAAAAGGCCGCCCTGGCCAACGGCGCGTGAAGACAGAATCTCTCCACGCGCCGTAAGCCCCTCACCGCACCATCGAAACGGAAGGTCCTTCGCCGGCTGCGGCTCTCTCGACGGGAGCGCCGGCTCAACCCTCGGACAACGGCGCATGGCACGCCACCTGCCGGGAACCGTTTTCTGCGAGAAGGGGCACGCGGGTGAGGCAGTCCTCGGTCCGGCGCGCACAGCGGAGGGCGAAGGCGCACCCGGGTTCCCGATCGCCGGCCCCTTCCCTCGCAAGAGGGGCCTCCGGAAGCCTTCCGGCCGCGCTCTCCAGCAGGAGGCGGGTGTAGGGATGGCGGGGGGCTTTCAGCAGGAGGGATGCGGGTCCGATTTCCACGATCCGTCCGGCGAGCATCACGGCGATCCGGTCGCTGATCTTGCGGGCAAGGCCGATGTCGTGGGTGACGAACAGGAGGCTGAGCCCCATCTCGGCCTGGAGGTGGAGGAGCAGCTTCATGACCTTGGCCTGCACGCTCGGGTCCAGCGAGCTCGTGGGCTCGTCCGCCACCAGCAGGCCGGGCTCCAGGATCAGGGCCCGGGCCATGCAGACCCGCTGGATCGCTCCCATGTTCAGCTCGTGGGGGTAGCGCTCGAGGAAGGCCGGGTCCGTGGAGAGGTGAACGTCCTCCAGCCGCCGTTTCACCCGCTCCTCCAGGTCTTCCCGCCCCCCGGCGAGCCCGTGAATCCGGAGGGGCTCGGCCACCGCGTCGAACACGGTGAACCGGTGGCTCACGGCCTCGGCCGGGTTCTGGTAGATCACGCCGATTCGCCGGGCCAGGGAGCGGTAGTCCCGGCGGATCCAGCCGTCCATCTCCTCCCCGTCGAAGACGCGCCGCCCGGCGTCCGGCCGGAGCACGCCCGCGGCGGTCATCGCCAGGGTGGTCTTTCCCGAGCCGGTCTCCCCCACCAGGGCCAGCACCTCTCCGGCCTTGACCTCCAGGTCGATGCCGTCGAGGGCCTGAACGTCGTCGTACCGCTTGGACACACCCTCCATGCGGAGGAGGCAGACAATGCCGCCCCGCAGGCACCGCACCCGGTGGCCGTCCGCCTCCTCCATGGCGATCTCCCCGTGGCTGCAGGCGGGTACGGCCTGGGTGCAGCGGTTCTGGAAGAGGCACCCCGTGGGCGGGGCGTGTCCGTCCCGGTGGGAGGAGTCCGGCACCTGGATGTGGCTGTGGGGCGTGACCCCGCCGCCGTCCCGGCCGTGGCGGTGAACGATCCGGTAGAAGGCGTCCCCGCGGATCCCACCCAGGTCCCGCGCCGTGTCCATGGCCGGGTAGGAACGGCCCAGTGCCAGGGTGTAGGGGTGTCGGGGATCGGAGAGCAGATCCCTGGCCGGCAGGGTCTCCACGACCTGGCCGAGGTAGATCACCGCCGTGTCGTCCGCCTGGTGCAGGGCGAACTCCAGGTCGTGGGTGATCAGGAGCACGGCCTTGCCCCCCTCCTTCATCTCCCGAATCGCCCGGGCCACCGTGGCCTTGCTCGCCGCGTCCAGGGCGGAGGTGGGCTCGTCCAGGAGGATCACATCCGGATCCAGGATGCCGGCCATGGCCAGGAGCACCCGCTGGGCCTGTCCTCCGCTCAGCTGGTGGGGGTAGCGGCCGTGGAGCGGACGTTCGACGCCCACCGCCTCCAGGGCCCGAGCGGCCCGCTCTCGCGCTTCCGCCCGGCCCAGGTCGACTTGCTGGATCAGGGGCTCGGCCACCTGGTCGAGAACCCGGTGGACCGGGTTCAGGTTGGCTCCGCCGCTCTGAAAGACCATGGAGATCCTGGACCAGCGCACACGGTTCATGCCGGCCTCGTCCTTCAGGTCCAGGGGCCGGCCGTCCAGCAGGATGCTTCCCCCGACCTCCGCGTTCCCGGGGAGCAGCCCCATGCAGGCCTTTCCCAGGGTGGTCTTTCCGGAGCCGGACTCCCCCACCAGGGCCAGGCAGCGACCCGGCTCCAGCGCGAGGCTCACGTCGTCCACGGCCAGGACGCCGTGGTCGCCGTCGCGGTAGACCACGGAAAGGTCGCAGACGGTCAAGCCCATGTGCGCCCTCCGGTGTCCACCCGCAACCGGGGGTCCAGGACCTTTTCCAGCCCCACCGCGAGGAAGGTGACCCCCATGATGAGCAGGGACAGGCAGAGGACCGGCGGCAGGAGCCAGTTCCACCAGACGTCCATGTAGTAGAACTGGAGCGCGTAGCTGATCATCATGCCCAGGGACTTGCGGCTGGGATCGAACAGCCCCAGGAAAGCCAGGGAGGCCTCCATGAACATGGCTATGCGGGCCTTGGCCGCGAACCCGATCAGATAGAGCGGAAACATCTCGGGGAGGAGATGGCGACGCAGGATGTACCCGCCGCCGCCGCCCATCTGAGCGGCCGCGCGGACGTGGAGGCTCCCCTTGAGACCCAGGGTCTGCGCCCGGAGGGCCTTGCCGACCGTGGGCCACATGAGGGCGGAGAGAACCAGCGCCAGCACCCAGGGCTCGGGACGGAACAGGGCGGCCGTGAGGATCAGGATCATGATGGCCGGCACCGCCAGAAGGACGTCGGCGAGCCGCATGATCACCGCGTCGACCATCCCTCCGTACCACCCGGATGTCAGCCCCAGGGCGATCCCCAGGAGCAGGGACACCATCCCGCTCAACAGGCCGAAGGCCACCGTGTTTCGTATTGCGTAGAGAAGCTCGGAGAGGATGTCCTGCCCCCCGTCGTTGACGCCCAGCCAGTGCTCCCCGGTGGGTTGGGAGATGGGCGGGAACTCCATGCTCCAGGGGTCATGGGGGGCAAGGGCCGGGCCCAGCAGGGAGAGGAGGCCGAACGCGACGGCGATGGTCAGGCCGGCGGCGAACCAGGGATCCCGAATGACCTGTATCCTGTCAACGTGCATGGGCGATCCTGGGGTCGATGACCCGGTACAGCCACTCCAGCGCAAGGATCACGCCGAGCACGAGGACCGACGAGGCGAGGACCACGGCCTGGATGACCGGGAGGTCCCTTGCCTGAATGGCGTTGAAGAGCAGGGTCCCCAGCCCGGGATAGCTGTAGATCCTTTCGATGACCAGGGCGCCCGTCACCATGAAGGTCAGCCGGAGACCGAAGCGGGTGACCAGGGGAAGCAGGGCGTTCCGGGCTGCGTGGGCGTATCGAACCCTTCTCGGAGGCAGCCCCTTGGCGCGCGCCGTTTCCACGTAGGACGCGCGGAGCACCAGGATCATGCTGTTGCGCGCCAGCAGAAAGTTCCCCGGGACGTAGGCCAGGGTCAAGGTCGCCAGCGGCAGGACCAGGTGGTGCAGGACGTTGACGAGCCGCGACAGTCCCGAGGCACCGGCGTAGGCGGTCTCCGCGCCCACGGCCGGGAACCAGTTGAGCTGCAGGGCGAAGACGAAGAGGAAGACCACCCCGGTGCTGATCTCCGGAACGCCCTCCAGGAAGGTCATTCCTCCCACCATCCCCTTCTCCGTCCGGCTTCCGGAGCGCCACGCGGCCTCCACGCCGGCCAGAAACCCCGCGGTCATGGACAGGATGTGCGCTGTCCCCATGAGGAGCAGGGTCCAGGGCAGGGCCTCGAAGAAGAGGTCGGAAACCGGGGCCAGGAATGCATAGGAGGTTCCCCAGTCCAACGAGATCCATTGTCCCAGGTAGGCGATGAAACCCGAGTCCCGCGTGTAGTAGGCCCGCAGCTCCTCTTCCTGATCGGCGGTCAGGGTCACGTGGGAGCTGGCATACATGGCGGTCACGAAATCGCCCGGCAGCAGCCGGGGAATCGAGTAGCTCAAGTAGACCATCAACAGGGCGGCCACGGCGAAGGAGACGACCGTCCCGACGTGCATTCCACCCAGCGGCGTACGGGCTTCTCTCATGGCTTCCTTGCTTCCCGGTGCAGTCGCACCGGCCGTGCATAACGGATTCGGACGGCTCCCGGGAAGGGGGGCCGTCCGAGGACCGCCGCGGCGAGGGCCTTGTCGGCGCCTTCCGGGCCTACCGAATCAGGGACAGCTTGTTCTGGGGGATGGGGATGCCCAGCGCAATCCCCCCTTGCGTGTAGAACCATCGGATGCCCTTGTCCGGGTTGTAGGCCGCCATGGAGGCCGGATAGTACAAGCTGATCGCCGGCAGCTCCTCGGCGTACACGACCTGGACCCGGTGAACCAGCTCCCTTCTCCGCTCCGCGTCCATCTCCCGCACCTGGGCCTTCAGGAGCTCCAGGAGCTCGGCGCTGGCCCCATAGCGGGCGGAGTTGACCGAACCGTCGCGGAGGACCATCCGGTTGATGATACGGGCATCGCCCAGGAGCCCCCCGTGCCCGGAGATCGCCAGATCGAACTCCCAGTTCAGCACCCGGGCGTCGGTGGTCGCCTGCTCGAGATGGACCAGATCGACCTCCATCCCCGCGGCCTCCAGCTGCTGCTTGATCACCTCGCCGTCGCGATCCGACACGCTCTCGCCCGCCACGGTGATGTTCGAGGCCAGCACCTCGACCCGGAGCGGTTCTCCCTCCTTGTGGAACACCCCGTCGTCTCCCGCCTCGTATCCCATGCCGGCGATGATCTCGCGGGCCTTTGCCGGATCCGGGGCATAGGTGGGCGTATCCGGGTTGTACATGGGGTGGTCCGGGGTGAGCAGGCCGAAGGAGGCCGGGCTGCCGAAACCGCGATGGGCCTTGTCCACGATGGCCTGACGGTCGATGGCGTGGGCCAGCGCCTGACGAAAACGCTTCTCCGAGAACGGCGGCTTCCGGTGGTTGATCATCAGCTTCTTGTTCCATCCCCTGGGGTTTTCCAGGACCTTCATGCCCTTGTTCCGGAGCGTTTCGGCCATGTCCGGCTTGATGTTCACCAGGTCGGCCTTTCCGCTCAGAAGCGTCATCAGGGGGTTTCCCGCCTTGATGTAGATGAGGCGGTCGGCGCGGGGCCTCCCCCCGTAATAGGCGTCGAAGGCATCGTAGAGGTAGATCCCCTTGGCCTTGTTGAACTCCACGAACCGGTAAGGCCCCGTACCCACGAAGGCCTCCGGATCACCAAAGCTCCTGGGATCCTCCACCGCCGCCCAGATGTGCTCGGGAAGGATCGGCATGGTGCCCCCCACGTAGGTCATGAACGAGGCGTCCGGCCCGATGAGGTTCACGGCCACCTGGGAAGGGCCCGTCTTTTCCGCTCCGGAGACGTTTTCCATGGGTACCCACCCGGAGTAGGGATGCTCTTTGAAGTAGCGGATGGTGAAGACCACGTCCTCGGCTCGAAACGGTTTGCCGTCGTGCCACTGGACGTCCTTCCGGAGGTCGAAGACAAAGCGCTTCTCCTCGGGCTCGTATCGCCAGGCCTCGGCCAGAGAGGGGACAAAGCCGTTCTCGTCCTTCCAGGCCAGGGTGTCGAACACCCAGCTCATCCGCACGTACCCCGGTCCCCTCGGGTAGTGACGGAATGCGTTGGGGTATCCCCAATCCCCTTTTCCGTCACCGATACGGACCTCCTGAATTCGCTCGCCGGCCGCTGTATCGGGAGGCGTCGCCCATCCCGGCCCCCACAGCAGCAGGAGCGCGACGGCCGCAGTGATCCGACGTATCCAACGTTTTGACGCCTTCGCAAAAACCCGCTCACGCGCCGCGGGTAGCGCTATCACCTGTTGAAATGCCGAAGACAGGTCTCGAGGCTTCGGGCATTTATCGACACCATCACGGTTTGAGATCATCTTCTTCTCCTTTTCTCCTTCGCGATCCTCTCTCGTGCAAGAGAGCATGGGAGCCGCAGCGTACTCAAGCGCATCCCCGGCAGAGCCGCCTTCCTCCCGACGCCACCATCTTGGCCGGCATGGTGGGCTCGCCGCAGGCCCCACAGGGAACGGACGCCTCGATGACCGCCTTGGGCGGGAGGTCCACCTCCACGGGGTCTGTGGAAAACAGCGCGTCCAAAGGCCTCGCGAGGATCTCCTCGCATTTCCGCCGGTGGCGGGCCCAGAAGGCTTCCCGATCCTCCTCTGAAGCGCTGCCCTCCCGAATCTTTGTCATGAGGGCACGATGCTCGTCCTCGAGCCACATCGCCCCGTCCCGGAGGCAAAAGCGAACGCCCTTCCCGGAACGACGTCCCAGCAGGGTGAAGGCCTGCTTCCCGTAGTCCCGGTAAACGAGGTTCCCCTTGCCGAAGGTACACCCGGTGAGCACCTGGACGGCGTCCACGCCGCAGGCATCGGTCTCCACCACGGCCACCAGCTCCTCGTCCTCGGCCCTTTGCTCAGCGAGCCAGGCCAGGCCGGCCTTGGCGGCCCGGTACCCGATGGCCAGACCGGGGCACACGTGGCCGTGGAACTCCGCACAGCGCTGAAAGTCCTCCCGGGTTTCTCTCTGATCATCCGTCATGTTCGTCTCCTTCGCCCGCCGGGCACGCACGGCCGGGCAAAAAAAAGCCACGACCGCCTCCCCTCCTTTTCCCAGGAGGATTGCCTTCGTGGCCTGTTTCCTGCTCGTTCTTTCCGACTGAGGTGGATCAACAGCGACGGCTTCGTGCCATCATTGCCTTGAATGTACTTCCTGTTCCGGGCGATGTCAAGGGGGGGGAAGCCGAAGGAGGCCGGTTCACGGCTCCACGGCATCCCGATGCTTGCGAAAGAGCCCCCGAAACTGGTGATAGGTCAAACCCAGGGCGCCGGCCGCCTTCTTCTGGTTGTACCGGGCCGCTTCCAGGGCTTGGCGAAGGCGCTCGATCTCCAGGCGTCGTACGGCCTCCCGGAGGGGCGCCGTCCAGAGCTGCTCGGGCTCGCCGCAGGCCGGTGCATGGGAACGGCTCGCTCCGGGAACGGCTCCATCGGTCCCGCGGCCTTCGGGGAAGGGATCGAACACCACCTCTTCGATCAGAGCCGTGTCGGCGCGGTACACGGCCCGCTCCACCACGTTCTTCAGCTCCCGGATGTTCCCGGGCCAGGGGTGTGCCTCGAGCGCCGCTCCGGCCTCCTCGGAGAACCGCGGCACCTCCTCGCGCCCCAGCTCGTAGGCCATCCGGGCCGCGAAGTGGTCGGCGAGGAACAGGATGTCCTCGCGCCGGTCGCGGAGGGGGGGGAGGACGAGCACCTCGAAGGAGAGCCGGTCCAGCAGGTCCCGTTTGAAGCGGCCCTCCTCGGCCAGTGCGGGCAGGTCGGCGTTGGTGGCCCCGATGATCCGCACATCCGCCTCGACCGCCTCCGGGCTCCCCACGCGCTCGAACACGCCGTACTCCACCACGCGGAGGATCTTCTCCTGCACCTCCATGGGGATGGAGCCGATCTCGTCCAGCAACAGGGTCCCTCCGTCCGCCGCCTCGAAACGGCCGGTCCTCCGCTGGTCCGCCCCGGTGAACGCCCCCTTCTCGTAGCCGAAGAGCTCGGACTCGATCAGGGACGGGGACAGGGCGGAGCAGTTCAGGGCCACCAAGGGCCCCTGCCACCTCCCGGACAGATAGTGGAGCCGGGCCGCGGCCAGCTCCTTGCCCGTACCCCGCTCACCCAGGAGAAGCACCGGCCGCTCGATCGGGGCCACCCGGCTGAGCCGCTCCCGAAAGGAGAGGAACGCGTCGGACTGGCCCAGCGCCTCGGGCAGCCGGACCGGCATGCCGCCCGAAGGGCTGTTCCGGGCTCCTTGATCTCGTGAAATATGGTTCATTTTGCCAATTTCTGGGCTTAGAAGTAACTTTTCGGTCTACATTACCACATTTCCCGCCATGCGTCAAGCAGGCAACCCCCCGAAACCCGTGCCGTTTTTCGTTTTCGGGACCCTGGCACGGTTGATGCGAGGGAACGGTCCCAAGGCACACAGAGAAGCACCCAAGCTCCAATCCGCACGGAGCGATCCAGACCGCGACAGGGAGGTTCGACATGGGCATTTTCACGAGATTCCGCGACATCGTCAGCGCCAACATCAACGCCATGCTCGACCGGGCCGAGGACCCGGAAAAGCTGATCCGGCTCATGATCCGGGAGATGGAGGACACCCTGGTGGAGCTCAAGGCCTCCTGCGCCGGGGCCATGGCCGAGACCCGGAAGGTCGAGCGGCAGCTCTCCGAGGCCCGGGAGCGGGAACGACAGTGGGAGGAGCGCGCCGCTCTGGCGGTCCGAAAGGGACGGGACGATCTCGCCCGGGAGGCCCTCACGGAGAGACGCCGGCACGCGGATCGGGCGGCCACCCTGGAGCAGGACCACGGGCAGTGCAAAGCCCTCACCGATCAGTACCAGGAGGACATCGGGCAGCTCGAGCAGCGCCTGAACACCGCCCGGGAGAAGCAGCGCATGCTGGTCCAGCGGCACGTCCACGCCAACCGGAAGAAGCAGGCCGAGCAGGAGATCCGCCGGATGGACAGCACGGATGCGGTGCGCCGCTTCGAGGCCTTCGAGCAGCGGATCGACCGGATGGAGGCCGAGGCCGACCTGGTGAACCTCGGACGGCCGGGGTCCCTCGAGCAGGCCTTCGGCGATCTCTCGGTGGACGAGGAGATCGAGCAGCAGCTCCGGGACCTGAAGTCCTCCCTTTCGCGGCGTGAAGGGGCCGATCGAGACGCCTCCTAGGTCTCGGCCGGAGAAGCCGCATCGTTTGGGCTATTCAGGAGCATCGGCGGGGTGGTATAAGGGGCGGGAGGTTCGTCGCGCGCACTTTCTGAGCCACGGAACCCACGGAGAATCGACATGCACGCCGTCCTGATCCTTTCCATCGTCTTCGGTGGAACCATCCTCGCCCTGGCCATCATCGGGAGCACCATCCTCATGGCCGTCAAAATCCTCAAGGGAGGGATCTCCGCCAAGGGCCGGCGGTCCCAGGCCGAGGAGGCCCGGGTGATTCAGGAGATCTACGAAGGGCTGAACCGCATGGAAACCCGCGTGGAGGCCCTGGAGACCCTCCTCATGGAACGGGACAAGAAAGGGCAACACTCATGAAATCCATGGACCGCATTTTTCGAACCGGCCTCCACCGATCCCGGCGGGGGGTGATCCTCGGGGTGTGCCGCGGCATCGCCGAGGCCTTCGACTTCTCCGTCTTCTGGACCCGTGCGGTCGCCGTGATCGCCCTGCTGATCAGCGGGTTCTGGCCCGTCACGGGTCTCTACTTCCTCGCGGCCCTCCTCATGAAGCCGGAGCCGGTCCTCCCCATCGAGAACGAGGCCCACCAGGAGTTCTACGACAGCTACGTCCACTCCCGCCATGGGGCCGTGGAGCGGCTCAAGCGACGCTATGAGCGCCTGGACCGCAGGATCCGCCGCATGGAGGACGCCGTCACCGCCCGGGAGTTCGAATGGGATCGGCGCCTGAATGCGGATGGCTGAGCCCGCGGCCCGCCCGCGCGGAAATTGCGGGTTGACATCCCGTCCGATCATGTTGTTCACACCGAGTCCGCAGGGGGCGGGGGG
>CAYVVQ010000083.1:0-18363 GCA_964454455.1 uncultured Desulfobacterales bacterium
GAGCCGGCCTGCATGGCCATGGGAGATCCCTGCTGCCGTTTCACCCTGTCCGGGGAATGATCCCGGCCGGCGGCGGTCCTCGTCGCCTGTGAGGAGAGGAGAGCCATGAAGGATGTGGAGAAGCGACTGTCCGGAAAGCGGATCCTGATCGTGGACGACGAGCCCGATATCCTGGGATCGCTGGAGGATCTGCTCGACATGTGCGAGATCGACCGGGCCGGGGGTTACGAAGAAGCCGCGGCCCTCCTGGATCGAAACGACTACGATGCCGCGATCCTGGACATCATGGGGGTCCGCGGGTACGACCTCCTGGAGGTGACCTCGGGGAAGGGAATCCCGACCCTCATGCTGACGGCGCACGCGCTGAGCTCAGGGGATTTCGTCAAGTCCATCGAGACCGGCGCGCAGGCCTACGTGCCCAAGGACCGGATCAGCGACATCGGGACCTTTCTCCTGGACGTCACGGATGCGGTCGAAGGCCGGACCGGGAAGAGGCGACGGTGGTTCGACCGGCTCGAGGCGTTCTTCGAGGAGAAGTTCGGCCGCGACTGGCGTGAACAGGAAGACCCGGATTTCTGGAAAAAATACTTTTACATGTGAGGAGGAAGCGCGGACAAGATGATCAAGTCCATGAACATCGCCTGGTGGGTCCAGCGTTGGAGCGAGCTGGTTCCCGAGAAGCCTGCCATCGTGTACGAGGGCGAAACCATCACCTACCGGGAGCTGCACCAGCGGGCCGACCGGACGAGCTGCTGGTTCCAGACCCTGGGGATCGAAAAGGGCGACCGAGTGGCGGCCATGCTCCCGAACGGACCGGAGTTCCTGGAGATCTACCTGGCCTGCTCCCGTCTCGGGGCGATCTTCATCCCCGTGAACTTTCGGCTGGCCGGCCCGGAGCTGGAGTACACCCTGAGGAACGGTCGGCCGAGGCTGTTCGTCTTCGGGGAACGGTACGCGGAGATCGTGGAATCGCTCGGTCTGGATCGTGACCTCCCTCTCATGCTCCAGGCCGTCTTGGGGAAGGAGCCCGCCGTGGCGGGCCGCGGGAATGGCCGGGTTTTCGACTACGTTCGGGACTCGGCGGACTTCGAGGGGAAAAAGCCCTTCCTCACGAAGTCCCTGGGTCCCGCCGACCCGGAGGAGCCCCACGTGATCATGTACACGTCGGGGACCACGGGCCAGCCCAAGGGGGCCGTGCTCTCCCATCGGAAGACGTTTTTCAACTGCCTCAACGCGGACATCTTCTTCAAGCTCCACTTCGACGACGTCATGCTCGTGGTGCTGCCGCTCTTCCACTCGGGGGGGCTGTTCATCCAGGCCTCTCCCATGCTGTACAAGGGCGCGACCCTGGTCATCCACCCACGGTTCGATCCTGTACGAACGTTCCTGGACATCGAGCGATACCGGGTCACCAAGTTCCTGGGGGTGCCCACCGTGTACCGGGCCCTGCTGGAGGTGGATCCTGCCGAGCAGCGGTCTCTCGCCTCCCTCAAGGTCAGCGCCATCGGCGGGGAGAAGACCACCCCGGAGCTGCTGGCCGTCTGCAACGAGGCCGGGTTTCGACTGCGTCAGATCATGGGACAGACCGAGACCTCGATCCTGCTCTGGGCCTCCGAGGAGGAATCGCTCCGCAGGCCCGGGACCGTCGGGCGTCCGGTCTTCCATGCGGAGGTGGAGATCGTGGATGCCTCGGGAAGGCGGGTCGTCCCCGGAGAGGTGGGGGAGATCGTCGTGAGAGGGTCCATCATGATGAAGGAGTACTGGCAGGACCCGGTCCGGACCGAGGAGACCCTGGTGAACGGATGGCTTCACACGGGCGACCTCGCCAGGCAGGACGAGGACGGATTCTTCTACCTGGTGGACCGCTCCAAGGACATGTACATCTCCGGCGGGGAGAACGTCTACCCGGCCGAGGTGGAACGCGTTCTCCGCGAACACCCCGAGATCGAAGAGGTCGCCGTGGTGGGCCTCCCGGACGAACGGTGGGGCGAGGTCGGCGTGGCGTTCGTGATCCCGAGGAAGGATGAGGGGCGTTTGAGCCTGGAGTCCCTGCAGGCCTTCTGCGAAGGCCGCCTGGCCCGGTTCAAGTGGCCGAAGCGGATTGTCTACTGCGAAGAGTTTCCGCGGACTTCCCTGGGAAAGGTGCGGAAAGCCATGCTGAGTGAAGAGAGCAGGGGTGAGATGTGACGGGTTCGCAAGAGCCCGCTCACCTGGTGCCGGAAACGCCATCACCTCTTTTTACGACGCCATCGTTTTGAAACAGGCGAAACCATCACCGGCGGTGGTTGCAGGTACCCATGTGATTTTCGAGGCTTTTCATCCTCGAATGGAATCAACTGTAATCTATAACAAAAAGGAGGCGGAAGAAATGGGAATCACATCAAAAGGATTTATTTCAGGTTTCTTGCTTTTTTTGGTTCTTAGTCTTTTTTCGATTCATTGCTATGCCGCGGATTCGACAACGTTGCGATTTTTTACTGGAATGACACCATCCCATTACTTTTCGTCGGATCTGTTGCCATATTTTGCAAAAGAGGTCGAAAAGCGGACAGACGGTCAGGTAAAAGTTGAAGTTTACCCCGGTGGACAGCTGTTTGGATACCGGGATGGAATTGATGCCGCTACCATGGGTGCTGTAGAGATGGGGCTCACGGCAGCAGGGCATTGGGGTGGACACAATCCTGTATTCAAGTTTTCGGATTATTTTTTGTTCATCGATAGCATGGATCACTGGTTTCGCGCTAGAGATGAAGTGCATCCCATTCTTAACTCCGTATTTGAAAAGAAAAATGTAAAGGTTCTTTTCTACAGCGCCTATGGAGGAAACGGTATCTGTTCGAATGAACCCATCAATGCCATGGAGGACATGAAGGGGATGAAGGTGCGCGCTCCCGTCCCGGGCGCCTTGGCATGCCTCAAGACCTGGGGGGCCGTTCCTGCCAAGATCGCTGCGGCCGAGGTATACGACGCCATGGGTAAAGGGGCGATCGATGCCTGCGTTTCGTCATGGGGATCGATGTATTCGAGGAAATACTACGAGGTCTCGGATTCCTTCTTCGGACCGATCTGGTGGACGGTCTGGGTCAACTTTGTCAACCTGGGGACGTGGAACCGCCTTCCGGCCGATGTACAGGAGATCATCCTGGAGGTGGGCAGGGAGACAGAGGCGCGTTCGCTCGAAATCATGAAGGCGTATGACAAGAAAAGCCTCGCGAAGCTCGAGGAGGTGGGGACACTGAAGATTCTTGATTCCGAGGAGAAAAAGACATGGCGTGAGCCATTGAGGTCCACCTATGAGGCCTGGGTGGAGGAATGTGAGGAGGAAGGATTCGGCGATGAGGCCCGCGGCATCATGAAGGCCCTGGACGACGCGCGGTGAGCGGTCCTGGGCTCCTGGATCCGATGGAGAGAGCCTCTCCCTGCCACCCCGTCGGGATGGGAAGGAGAGGCTTTCCTGTGATGGGAGGAGTAGACTGTCGTTGGCTGTCTGGAGGTCGGGCGTGAAGTCGTTGCTCAAAACCGTTGATCAAGGAATCAACAGGACACTTACCTGGGCAGGGATCCTTTCGGTGCTGCTGATGGTGATGCTGGCCGTGTTCATCTTTACTCAGGCCTTCAGCCGGTATGTTCTCAGCTCCCACATTCCCGGTCTTTTTGATATTTCCATCTATTCCCTGGTTCTTTTTACTTTCCTTTCCGGTGCTTACACCCTCCGCGAGGGCTCCCACATCTCCGTGGACTTGATCTGGACCCACCTCCCTGAGCCGTCCCGTGCAGGCCTCGATATGGCCGCAGGGGTTGCGGGATTGCTGTTCTCCGTCGCCATGGCCTGGTTTTCCTGGCGCTGGGCGCAGCTGGCGTTTTCATCGGACGTCATGACCATATCTGAGATCCCTATCCCCAAGGGGATCTTGATTGGATCGATTTCGGTCGGCTTCCTTCTGGTGGGGCTGGAGATCCTACGTCAACTGGTGCAAACGGCTGTGAAGACGACGGGGACCTGGTTTCCCGGCGGGGCGGGCCGCTTTTTCAAAGAAAGTCCCCTGGTTCCTTTGATGGTCTTTCTGGTGGGCATCTGCGTTGGTCTCGTCGTTGCCGTCGAGTGGAGCAAATGGCTGGGGATCTGTGTCTTCGCCACAATGATGCTTTTGAGCGGAATGCCCGTCTGCTTTGCCCTTGGGTTTACGGGAAGCGTGGGGCTCTACCTCCTCGTGGGCGGCCCGGCGCTCGGGCAGATCCCCTTCCTGGCCTTCAAAGCCGTAGAAAGCTTCCCTCTTACCTGCTTGCCGCTTTTCATCATCGCAGGCCTCGTGATGGAGAGAGGAAAAATGGTCGACGAGGTGTTCAAGCTGTTCCGGATGATATCGGGGCATTCCGCTTCAGCGCCTCTGTTGACCACTATCTTGGCGGGGGGCTTCTTCTGTGCCGTCAGCGGATCCAGCGTCGCGACCACCTCTCTCATTGCCGCGGCCACGCTGCCGATGTTCGTTTCCCAGGGATATCGGAAGTCGATCGCCTGCGGTACCGTGGCGGGAGCGACCGTGGGAACGGTGATTCCTCCGTCCATTGGATATATTCTTTACGGCGTGATTACGGAGGAGTCCATTGGCCGTCTGTTTATCGCGGGCATCATTCCTGCCGTGATGATATTCGGATTGTATTTCGCCTACATTATTCTACGGTCGACGATCAACGCCGATTCGCTATTTGAGCCGGGCCGAAAGAAGCCGGAACCTCAAGGGATTGAGAACCGTGTTGAAAAGGAAGCGTTTTTCACTGTACTGAAGAGGAGCATCTGGGGTTTGCTGGCTCCTGTATTCGTCTTGGGCGGGATTTATATGGGTGTTTTTACCCCATCTGAGGCGGCTGCCGTCATGCTTGTGTACGCAATCGTGATTTCACTCTGGGTGATG
The DNA here is from genome assembly GCA_964454455.1 of uncultured Desulfobacterales bacterium. Lineage (GTDB taxonomy): Bacteria > Desulfobacterota > DSM-4660 > Desulfatiglandales > HGW-15 > JAIPEI01. The sequence continues at coordinate 4,914 of CAYVVQ010000083.1, forward strand.
AGGACCCTCACGCCGTTGCAGCTGCTCGAAAGTGTCCGCAGCGGGGCAAAAATCAGCTCCATGATTCTTCTGATCATTGTGGGAGCCAAAATTTTCGGAGCGGTCACGTCTCAGCTCCGAATCGCCTCTGATCTGGTCAGTTTTGTTTCGAATGCGGGAATTTCACCCATGGGCAGCCTTTTTCTGGTGGCCGTGATGCTCATGTTGCTGGGTATGTTTTTGGATGCAGCGTCCACGATGGTGATCACATTGCCTATCTTCTACCCCCTGCTTGTTTCTTTAGGCTTCGATGCTGTGTGGCTTGGTGTCTTTTATATTATCGTATTGGAAATTGGACTGCTGACTCCCCCGGTCGGTTTGAACCTGTTCGTGATACGGGGCGTTTCCGGGTTTCCGATGGGGGCGATCGTGAGAGGGGCCTTGCCCTTCATTTTGATGATGCTGCTGGCACTGATTGTACTCGCTCTGTTCCCGGAACTGGCTGTTTGGCTTCCGCTTCGAATGATGGGATAATAAGGCCCGGGGTGGGCTGAAGGAGCCATACCGTCGATTCGGGGGCGTTGGGTTCTTGTTGAGACCGCAGCTCGATGACGTGAAGAAGGGGGGCGGATGCAAGAGGCATCCGCCCCTCTGCACGTGCAGCGGCGGGTGAAAGAATCTGCGAATCCGTCACTCTCTGGAGAGGACCCGGACCTCCATCTCGTCTTGAAGCGCGGACGCGAACCGGCGGGCATCCCCCTCGTCGCCCACCACCGTTCCGTAGTGCATGGGGACGGCGAGGCCGGGGCGAATGGCGCGGGCGGCCTCCACGGCCTCCTCCCAACTCATGACGTAGGTGCCGGAGACGGGCAGGAAGGCGATGTCAACGTCGAGGCCGTCCATCTCCGGAATGAAGTCCGAATCCCCGGCATGATAGATGCGGGCGCCGTCCATTTCGAGGACGAAGCCGAGCCAGTTGTTGCCCTTGGGGTGGAAGGCCTTGTCGGTGTTGTAGGACGGGACGGCGAGGACCGAGGCCTTGCCGACGTCGACCCGGTCCCCGGGGCGGACCGTGCGAACGTCCCCCGAAAGCTTCTGTGCGGAGAGGGGTTCCGTGACCACCACCGTGTGGGGAGACTGGATCAGGGCCACGTCATCCGGGGAGCAGTGGTCGAAATGCTCGTGGGTGATCAGGATCAGGTCGGCCTGAGGGCCCGGTGAGATCTGGTAGGGATCGATGTAGACCGTCAGGGAGCCGTCGATACGGAAACCGCCGTGCCCGAGCCAGGCGATGCGGTCTGCAATGGGATTTGTCATAGAAGGACTCCTTTAGGGAGAATAAATGACCTGGAAAGACGATTAAGGGCCTATAAACCAAAAGTTTGATTGGCTGTCGGTCGGTATCCCTCGGCAGGCGATTGACATCGCGCTGGAGGGCTTTGCCCCATTTCGAAAGCGGGGGACGGCCATGGTTTGGGATTGCATCCGGACACCCGTACGGGTACCTTACCCGGATCGGTGAGAAAAAAGCAAGGCCCGCGCGATCGGAATCCCATAGCGGAAGCCGGGAGACGCCGGTCCGTGATGAAGGTAAGGGGTTTGTCCTGGGTGTGGCTGAGGGGCACCCGCAGGCGAGGGGGATTCGAGCGTGGAATGGTTCCTGTACCCGCTGCTGGCGTTTCTGCTGGGGTCGATTCCGTTCGGACGGATCATCGGACGGGCGGCCGCCCACATCGACGTCAAAGAGGTGGGCAGCCGGAACATCGGGGCCACCAACGTCGCCCGTGAGGTGGGCCTGCGCTGGGGCGTGGCGACGCTGGTGCTCGACGGCCTCAAGGGGGCCGCTCCGGTCCTCCTGGTGGGCGCCGTGGCTGGGGATGCGGCGGGGCCGGCCGAGGTGTGCGGGCTGGCGGCCGTGGCCGGTCACCAGTTCTCGCCCTTCCTCGGGTTTCACGGGGGAAAGGGTGTGGCCACCGCCCTGGGCGTCTTCCTCGCCATGGAGCCTATGGCCTGCGCGGCGGCCCTGGGGGTCTTCCTGCTCGTGGTGGTTCTCAGCGACACCATCTCCCTGGGATCCCTGTCTGCGGCCTGTTCCATCCCCCTGTTCCTCCTGCTGACCGGGGGGCCCGCGGAAAGGATCCTGGTTTCCCTGGCCGTGGCCGGTCTGATCCTGTTGGCCCACCGGGAAAACATCGGGCGGATCGTGCGGGGGGAGGAGAGACGGTGGCGGGGGGAACGGGCGGTTCAGCCCAGGAGATCGAGAAGGCGTTCCAGCTCCTCGTCCGAGTAAAAGTGGATGGTGATTCGTCCCTGACGACCCCGTTTGCGGATGTCGACCTTGGTGCCGAGGGAGCGCTTGAGGTTGTCGGCCAGGGCGCGAAGGGTGTCGTCCACCTCCGAGGAGGGTCTGGAGGGCCTCGAGGAGGAAAGGCGGCGCGCGTGCTCCTCGGACTGGCGGACGGTGAGGCCCTTTTTCAGGATGAGATCCCTCAGGGTCTTCTGGTCGCGGGCGGTTTTGAGACCGGCAAGAACCCGGGCGTGGCCCATGGAGAGGCGCTGCTCCAGAAGATCCTCCTGGATGTAAGGGGGAAGGGTCAGCAAACGGAGCATGTTGGTGATGGTGGTTCGATCCTTTCCCAGGCGCCGGGCAAGGTTCTCCTGGGTCAGCTCTCCGTCTTCCAGGCACTGCCGATAGGCTTCCGCCTCCTCGATCGGATTCAAATCCTTGCGGTGGATGTTCTCCACCAAGGCCAGCTCCAGGGCCTCGGCGGGCGTGGTCTCGCGGACGACCACGGGAACCGTGTTGACCCCGGCCCGCTGGGCCGCTCTCCAGCGCCGTTCTCCTGCGATCAGCCGATAGCCGTCCCGGGTGCTGGAGACGAGCAGGGGGGTGAGGACGCCCTTCTCGCGCACCGATGCCACAAGTTCGTCGAACTCGGGGTGGTCGAAGGTCTTTCGCGGCTGTGCCGGGTTGGGTTCGATGGCGTGGACGGGGCAATGGAAGAAGGAGGGCGGCTCGCCGCCCTCGATCCGCCCTGCGTCGGGAATCAGGGCGGAGAGCCCCTTGCCCAGGGCCTTACGTTTCGTCATGGCGGGCCTCTCCTCGGGTGAGAAATTCACGGGCGAGCGCGAGATAGCTCTGAGCGCCCTTGGATCGGATGTCGTAGAGAAGGACGGGCATGCCGTGGCTCGGGGACTCGCTGAGGCGGACGTTTCTGGGAATCACCGTATGGAACACCAGCTCCCGGAAGTGCTCGCGGACCTCCTGCTCGACCTGCAGGCTGAGGTTGTTCCGGGTGTCGTGCATGGTGAGGAGGATGCCTGTCAGGTGGATGGCCGGATTGAGACCCCGCTTCACGGCGCGGAGGGTCGCCATGAGCTGGGTGAGGCCCTCGAGGGCGTAATACTCGCACTGGAGCGGGACCAGGAGGGCGTCTGCCGCGGTCAAGGCGTTCAGTGTCAGGAACCCGAGGGATGGGGGACAGTCCAGGAGAACGAAGTCGAAGGCGGAGTTCGCGGCGCGGAGTGCGTGGCGGAGGAGATACTCGCGGTCCGGGGTGGAAGCGATCTCCACCTCCGCCCCCACGAGGTTGGGGTCGGCGCCGATGATGGAAAGACCCGGAAGCACCGTGTCCGAGAGGACCTCGTCGGGAGACGCGCCCCCGAGAAGGAGGTCGTAGAGCCCCTTTTCCAGGGACTGGGGGCTGAGGCCGCACCCGGTGGTGGCGTTTCCCTGGGGATCACAGTCGACGATGAGGCAGCGCTGCTCGGCCGCCACCAGGGAAGCGGCGAGGTTGACGGCCGAGGTGGTTTTGCCGACCCCGCCTTTCTGATTGGAAATGGAGATGATTTTGCCCATGAAAATGCCCTTGAGGACCCTCGGGAGATGTTTCACGTGAAACAGCGCAGGCGTCAAAGGGCGGAACCAGGAGCCCCGGCCTTCTTGGTCGTATCAACCGGTTCAGGCCGTTCCCGCGACGGCTGGGGGGTGCTTGCAAAGCCGACGAGCCTCACGTGTTGACGGGGGCGGCATCCGGGTCTGCGCTGCATTGTGGATAACACAGCCGAACCGAATTGGAAAGCCAAAAGGGGCGTGGTGGATGTTTCACGTGGAACCTCTTCCACGGAGGCTCGGGGTGTCCCATGCTGCAACTTCCTTGACAGACGCGGCTTTCGGCGGATATGAGGACTCAGGGACTCCTTCCGGGTTTTGCGTTCGGCGGGCAACCCTGACGGAGCCGGACGAGACCTGAACCCGGGGAACCGCGTGGCCGTTCCGGTCGGCGCAAACCGGCCGAGCGACGACCGGGCGGATATCCGCGGGCGTTTCGCAAAGCGGTCAGCATCCGAGCGAGGAGTCGACATGAAGGCACGACGGATCGAGTTGGATCACGGAAGCGGGGGCGAGGCCGCCCGCGAGCTCGTCACGGAGATCATCCTGCCGCGCCTCGACAATCCGGCGCTCCGCTTCATGGACGACAGCGCCGTGCTGGAGCTCTCCGGGGGGCCGTTCGCCATGACCACGGACTCGTACGTGGTGGACCCCATCTTCTTTCCCGGGGGGAACATCGGCAGCCTTGCGATCCACGGAACCGTGAACGATCTGTCCATGCAGGGGGCCGATCCGCGCTCGCTCACCCTGGGGCTCATCCTGGAGGAGGGCCTGCCCTTGGACCACCTGATCCGTGTCCTGGACGCCGCTGGACAAGCGGCCAGGGAAGCGGGGGTCTGCGTCGTGGCGGGGGACACCAAGGTCGTTCCCAAGGGCCATGCGGATCGCCTCTTCATCAACACGGCAGGCATCGGACCCATCCCGGCGGGCGTGGACGTGTCGGCCCGGAACGCGAGACCCGGAGACGTGGTCATTGTCAACGGGTGCATCGGAGACCACGGCATGGCCATCCTGTCGAAGCGGGAAGGCCTCGACTTCAGCCTGCCGATTCTGAGTGATTCCGCAGCGTTGAATGGTCTCGTGTCGCGCCTGCTGGCCTGCGGGGTTCCCGTGCATGTGCTGCGGGACCCCACCCGAGGCGGGGTGGCCACCGCCCTGAACGAGATCGCCGGGGCCTCTGGCGTGGGCATCCGCCTGGACGAGGAACGGCTGCCCGTGAACCCGTCGGTCTCCACGGCCTGCGAGATGCTGGGCCTCGACCCTCTCTATGTGGCCAACGAGGGAAAATGCCTGTTGTTCGCCCCGGCGGACGGGGCGGAGGAAATCCTGGGCGTCTTTCACGAGGACCCGCTCGGAAGGGATGCCCGGGTGATCGGAGAGGTGGTGGAAGATCACCCGGGTCGGGCGGTGCTGAAGACCCGGGTGGGCGGGACTCGGATCCTGTCCACCCTGACGGGCGAACAGCTCCCCCGGATCTGCTGATCTTTTTGCTTTGTTCCGTCTTTTCGTAAGGTTTTTTGTCTGTATAAAGGTCTAATTTATGCCTTTTCTGTGCTTGTTCGGCCTGTCGGGGCAGGCGTCACGGGGCAGGTATCACGGGGGAGGCGAATTGCGGGGCGGCGCTTTTCTCTTTTCAGGGGAAAACGCCGCCGGGATGCCGCTCCCACGGGGGATTCGTATGCGCGGTGCAGCCGCGGCGGCCCCGGAGCAATGATCTCACCGTCGCGGTCCGACCGAATGCGGGATGACCGGGCTTTTCAAAACGCGGGAGGGTGAAATGGATCCGGAAACGGAGGAAAAAAAAATGGAAAAGCCCAATATTTCCCGAAAATGGAAGAAAATAGGAGATTCGTTTGTGTGGATAAGTTTATTCACAAATCGTCAAAACGAGAGAAGCTTTTGAATTCATGCAGGAAAGGTTGGGCGGCCAAATGTCGTCTCATGAGGACCAGTTACCGAAGCGAGCCCGTTTTAACCCGTAATATCGAATCGTTATCCGCTGTCGAAAATCGTTCGGGCGCTAAGTGAAACCCGGAGGGCATTCCCGTTGACACCCACCGGCGATTCTGAATAATAGGCATCCAAAATCCAACGCAAACATTCCCGCTTTACGAAAACCGGCGTATTCTGCTCTGAATCATGTTTCAAGGTAGGTAGACCCGCAGTCCACCTGATTCGATTGCAGGAAAGCGTCATCGATCGACGGCCGATCGATTCGCTCGGCCGGTACGACCGTCGCGCTCCGTTCTGTGAGACCGGACCCATCGGGACACCCCTTTCCTTTGTTGGAGAACGATGCGAATGAACGGCATTTGGGAGGAGGTCAAGCAGCAGCTGCGTTCGGAGATCCCCGAACAGAGTTTTTCCCTGTGGATCAAGCCGATCACCTTTCTCGAGCGCCGGGAGGACACCGTGGTGATCGGGTGTCCCAACAAGTTCAGCAAGAACTGGGTGACGGAGAACTACGGCGAGCTTCTGCAGAGGAAGCTGGCCGAGCTCGGCGGCCCATCCCTGCGAATCGCCCTGGAGGTCAAGAGCGCTCCTCCGCCCACCCCCATCCCCAGGGTGGTGAAGGATTCCCGCCAGCTCGCCTTCCCCAACATGAAACGCCGGGGCGTCATGACGGCCCGATGGATGAGGAACAACCTGACCTTCGATCGCTTTGTCGTGGGAAAGTGCAACGAGTTCGCCTACTCCGTGTCCCGCTCCGTTTCCTCGGGGAACGAGCTGGTCTACAATCCCCTGCTCATGCTCTCCAACACGGGCCTGGGCAAGAGCCATCTGGCGCAGGCGATCGGACACGACATCCTGAGCCGCGAGCCCGAAACCCGCGTCTGTTACGTCACCGTCGAGGACTTCGTCAACGAGATGATCTTTTCTCTCAAGACGAACGAGATCGAAGCGTTCAAGAGCAAGTACCGGAAATGCTGCGACGTGCTCCTCCTCGAGGAGGTCCAGTTCCTCAGCGGCAAGAGCAAGACCCAGAAAGAGCTGGAGTACACCCTGGACACCCTGGCCAACGACCGGAAGAGGATTATCTTCACGAGCGCGCTCCTTCCCAAGGACATCCCCAACCTCAGCAAGGGGATGGAGTCCCGGCTGACCTCGGGCATCATCACCACCATGAACCGGCCGGACTACGAGACCCGGGTCAAGCTGCTGGAACGAAAGGCCTCCGAGGCGGGCCTCAACCTTTCGGAGGAGGCGGTCCACCTCCTGGCCAAGCACCTGTCCCGGGACGTCCGCCAGATCGAGAGCGCCCTGAGCTGCCTCAAGGCCAAGACAGAGCTCTTGAAGGAGAAGATCTCCAAGAGCGTTGTCATGGAGGTGATCAAGTGCCACGTCAGCGAGGTCGCCGGCCGGAGCCTGGAGGAGATTCTGGGCATGATCTGCCGGTACTTCAAGCTGGAGCCGGAGACCCTCGCCTCGAGATCCAGGAAAAAGGCTCACGCCTATCCCCGCAACCTCTTCTCCTACCTCTGCCGCAAGCATACGGACGCGACCCTCGAGGAGATCGGTAAACCGATCCACCGGAATCACTCCACCGTGCTCTACGCAACGGAGGCCATTGCGAGCAAAGTCAAGGCGGACCGCGACGTTCGGAAGCAGGTGGACTTCTTCAGCCGGCGTATCGAAAAGGATCACGCGTGATCGATCAAGCGCCGTTTTCTCTCCGAAACCCGCTCCTGGTCCTGGCGCTCGGGGCCGTCTGGACCGGGGCCGTCTTCGTGGCGTTCCTGGGGGCGGTCTCCGCCTGGGTGGGCATCTGCAACATGCACCGGCCGGGGTTTTGGGTGCCCCTGGTGGTCGGCGGGCTGACCATCGGGATTGCGCTTCGCCTGGTCTTTCCCCTGGCGGGCGCCCTCCGCACCGCGTTGAGTGGAAGGCGGAAGGACGAGGACCTGGGCCTGAACGGGTAGGGGCGCGACATCGGATGGGCCGCACGGAAAGCGGGGGTTCCGCGCGGTGGTCCGTTCGGACCTCACACGTCATCGGGTTTGTAAAATGATCTCAGGTATTCCTCGTCTTTGGGGGTCAGATTGAATCGGGCGCACGCCTCCTGGATGAGCCCCGACCTCTTCCGACCGGGGCCCTCTTCGAGCTGCTCCGAGATCCACCTCACCGCCCGGCGAAGGGTCTCCCCCTTGGGTTGGACGGTTGCCATGGTCGCCTCCTCGTTTCGCGTTCCGCCGGCGCGTCGCACGCGGGCGGCAAAGCCTTCATGGCGTTCCATTACCACAGGCCGCATCGGGAGGGAAGGGGTTTCCCGCCGACATGCCGCGCCGGCTCGGGGGTAGAGGGATCCGTGAACGTCATTCCCAAGCTTCTCGTCATCCTGGTCATGCTGCTGGGGCTCCCCCTGTTGGGGATCATCGCGGCCGGCATGCCGGTGGACCCCTACCTGGAGTTCCCTCCCCGCACCCGGTATGTGACCCGCCCCCCCTTTTCCTGGCCGGTCTTCTGGGGGCTGGCCGCCCTGACGGCGGCGGCGATCGCGCCCTTCGTCTACCGGGGGATCACCGCAAAACCGGCCCCGCCCGAACGGCCGGAAGGCCGTGACCGGCCGTTTCCCTGGTGGGGCTGGGCGGGGGTCGCGGTCTGCTGCGGGACCTGGATCCTGGCCTGGAACCGCTTCCCATGGCTCGGCGCGCTCCAGAGCCACACCTTCGCCCCGCTCTGGCTGGGCTACATCCTGGCCGTGAACGGCCTGGTTTTCCGTCGCACGGGGCGCTCGCCCCTCACGCACCACACCCGCGCCTACCTGTCCCTGTTCCCGATCAGCGCCCTGTTCTGGTGGTTCTTCGAGTACCTGAACCGCTTCGTCCAGAACTGGCACTACGTGGGGGAGCCGTTCGACGCCTGGTCCTACTTCTGGTACGCCACGCTTCCCTTTTCCACCGTCCTGCCCGCCGTGCTGGCCACGAGGGCGTGGATCCGGAGCTTCTCCTGGCCCGAGGCGAAGTTCCGGGGGTTCCTGCCGGTCCGGGTTCGCCACCCCCGCGGCCTGGCGTGGGGCGTGCTCGCCCTGGCCGGGGCGGGACTGGCCTGCATCGGGGTCCTTCCCGGCGCCCTGTTCCCCCTGCTCTGGATCTCGCCCCTGCTGATCCTGATCTCGCTCGAAACGCTCTTCTCCGAGCGACACGTCTTCTCCCCCGTGACGCGCGGTGCGTGGGACGGCGTCGTCACGGCGGCCCTGGCCGCCCTGATCTGCGGGTTCTTCTGGGAGATGTGGAACGTGTACAGCCACGCCAGGTGGGTCTACAGCATCCCATACGTGCACCGGTTCCAACTCTTTGAGATGCCGATCCTGGGGTATGCGGGCTACCTCCCCTTCGGCCTGGAGTGCGTCGCCGTGGCCGAGCTCTTCCTCCGGCGGCGGGAGAACGGGTTCCCTTGACCGGCGCGGGCCGTCAAGGGCCCCGTCTGTCTTCTGAGGAGGAACGGACTCTTGGGCGAATGCCGGATCTGGTGTGGGATGGTGTTTCTCGCGGTGGTCCTGTTCTCGAGCGGCGCCTCGGCGGCGGAAACCCGGCCCGATCCGGGCTCCCGCTACACGGAGGGCCGCTCGCTCCCAGGGCGGGCCTCGGGTTCCGTTACCTGCTGTCGAAATCCTGGTCCCTCGACGCCGAAGCGGTGTACGAGCACATCTCCAACGCCGGCATGGACGACCGGAACGACGGGGTGAACGCGCCCGGCCGGATCACTCTGCGTCCGGCTGATCCCACTTCCCGTGCCGGACGATCTCCCCCTCGATCATGTAGATGACCTCCTCGGCGATGTTCGTGGCGTGGTCCGCGATCCGCTCCAGGTATCTCGAGATCAGCATCAGGTTGATCAGGTACCCCACGCGGTCGGGTGTCGCGCGAATCAGCTCCTTGACCTGATCGTAAATCCGGCTGTGGATTCGATCCACCTCGTCGTCCAGGGTCAGCACGCGGAAGGCCACGTCCAGGTCCAGATTGACCAGGGCGTCGAGGCTGCTCTTGAGCATGGCCTGCGTCTTCTCCGACATGGGGCCGAACTCCGGCAGCGCGTCCACCGGTTCCATCCGCGAGGTGATGGCGACGCAGCGGGCGATGTTGACGGCCTCGTCTCCGATGCGCTCCAGGTCGTTGTTGATCTTGATCACCGCGGTGATGAAGCGCAAGTCCACGGCCACGGGTTGGTGTAGGGCCAGGATCTTGAGACAATCCTCTTCCACCTCCACCTCCTGTTCGTCGATCTCGTAATCCGTGGAGAGAACCCGTTCCGCGGTCACCGCGTCCCGCCGCTCCATGGCGCGGGTGGCCATGCGCACGCGCTCTTCCACCATGGCGCCGAGGCCGAGAATCTGTTTCTTGAGCCGTACCAGCTCTTTTTGCAGGTGCAGGGGCATGGGTCGCTCCTTCCGTGCCGGGGGCCTATCCGAAGCGCCCGGTGATGTAATCGGACGTCTGCTTCAGCCTGGGCCGCGTGAAGAGGGTGTCCGTGGCGTCGATCTCGATGAGTTGCCCCAGGTAGAAGAAGGCCGTGATGTCGGATACGCGGGCGGCCTGCTGCATGTTGTGGGTCACGATGATGATGGTGTAGGCGTCCTTGAGCTCGTGAATGAGCTCCTCGATCTTCTGGGTGGCGATGGGGTCCAGTGCGGACGCCGGTTCGTCCATGAGGAGCACGTCGGGCTCCACGGCCAGGGCCCGCGCGATGCAGAGCCTCTGCTGCTGCCCCCCGGACAGCCCGAGGGCCGACTCGTGGAGGCGGTCCTTGACCTCCTCCCAGAGTGCCGCGCGATGAAGGCTCTTCTCCACCTGTTCGGCGATGGCGTTCCGGCTCTTGACCCCGTTCACCCGAAGACCGTAGGCGATGTTCTCGAAGATGGTCTTGGGAAAGGGGTTGGGTTTCTGGAACACCATCCCGATGTGCCGCCTCAAGGTGACCACGTCCACGGTCGGGTCGTAGATGTTTCGGCCGCCGTAAAGGAGCTCGCCGCGGACGCGCGTGTTGGGAATCAGGTCGTTCATCCGGTTGATGCACCGGAGCAACGTGCTCTTGCCGCACCCGGAAGGGCCGATCAGGGCGGTGACCTGATTGGCGTGGAAGGGAAGGGTGATGTCCTTCAGCGCCTGGAAGTCCCCGTAGTAGAACTGGAGCTCCCGGATCTCCACTTTCGGCGGATTGGACGGTTCCATGTCGGACGCAAGGCCTCCTTGGTTCGCTCTCAGTGCTTCTTCTGCAGCCGCGCGCGATAGACGATGGCCAGCAGGTTCAGCCCCAGCACCAGCACAATGAGCACGAGCGCCGTGCCGTACTGCAGATGCCGTGTCGCTTCGATCTCCGTGCCGGCCGTGGCCAGCACGTAGATGTGATAGGGCAGCGCCATGATCTCGTCGAAGATGGAGGATGGAAGGGACGGCGTGTAATAGACCGCGGCGGTGAACATGATGGGCGCGGTCTCGCCGGCGGCCCGGCTCAGGCCCAGGATGGCGCCGGTGAGGATCCCCGGCATGGCGGCCGGCAGCACCACCCGGTAGGTGGTCTGCCACTTGGTCGCCCCGAGCCCCAGGGAGGCCTCCCGGTAGGTGTCCGGAACACTCCTGAGAGCTTCCTCGGCCGATCCGATGACCACCGGAAGGCTCATGGCGGCCAGGGTGAGCGCCCCGGCCAGGATGCTCACGCCCATCTTCAGGTAGACCACGAAGAAGGCCAGGCCGAACAGGCCGAAGACCACGGAGGGCACCCCGGCGAGGTTGCTGATGCCCAGCTGGATGATGCGGACGGCGCGCCCCGGCTTCGCATACTCGTGCAGGTAGACGGCCGAGGCCACCCCGATGGGCAGCGCGATGAGAATGGCGCCGATCCCGAGGCTGGCGGTCCCCACGATGCAGGGCAGGATCCCGCCTTTGGTCATGGAGTCCATGGGGGGCTGGCTCAGAAAGGTCCAGTTGATGGCCCTCCAGCCGTTGGCCACGAGGAAGTAGACCACCACCAGCAGGGCCAGGCCGTTGACGGCGGCCGCACCTCGAAAGAGCCAGAACCAGAAGCCCTGGACGCGGCGCCGCCTCCCGAGGTTTCGATCGCCGGCCCGCATCGCCTCATGGGCGGCTTTCTTCGCGGGTTTGCCGGTGCCGGCGGATGTTTCTGAGGATTTTTCTTCCGAATCGCTCATTCTCTGCTCTCTCTGCTCTCGGCCTCCAGGCCCGTGTGCGTGCCTACAGGGTTGACGCACCCACCTGTTTGTAACGATGGGAGATCTGCTCAGCCACCAGGTTGAAGAGCAGCGTAAAGAGGAAGAGGACGATGGCGGTGGCGAACAGGGCGTGATAGTGGTTTCCCCGGAACGGGGCCTCGGCCATCTCGGCCGCAATGCTGGCCGGCATGGGGCGGACGGGATCGAACAGGGAGCCCGGCACCATGGCCGCCCCGCCGGCGACCATGAGCACCACCATGGTCTCGCCGATGGCCCGGGACATGCCCAGGATCACAGCCGTGGTGATGCCCGAGAGGGACGCCGGAAGGATGACCCGGGCGATGGTTTCCCAGTGTGTCGCGCCGAGGGCCAGCGACGCCTCCTTGAGCTCGGTGGGAACGCTGTAGATGGCGTCCTCCGAGATGCTGCAGATGGTCGGGATGGACATGAACGCCAGCATCAGCGAGGCGTTGAACAGGTTCAGGCCCGTGGGCAGGTTGAAGGTCTCCTGGAGAAACGGGGCCATCACCACCATGCCGAAGAAGCCGATCACCACGGAAGGGAGGGCCGCCAGGAGTTCCACCATGGGCTTGACCCACCGCCGGACACTGGAGGTCGTGCCCTCGGCCAGGTAAAGGGCCGTGAGCACCCCGAGGGGGATGGCCATGACGGAGGAGACCCCGGTGACCGAGATGGAGGCGATGATCAGCGGGTAGATGCCGAAGTCCGCCGGGTCGTCCGTTGGATACCAGGCTCTGCCGAACAGGAACTCCTTCACGGACACCACCTCGAAGATGGGGACTCCCTCCATGAAGAGGAACAGGGCGATCATGGCCAGGGTCACGATGGAGGCCAGGGCCACGACGAGAAACATGAAGCGGATGGCCCGCTCGTTTCTCCTGCGGCGACCTCCCGTTTTTTCCGATCCGTTCATCTGTGACTCGTTGCCTCGTCTTCGCACAGGCCCGGGTCCGACCCCCGGAGGGGTGCGGACCCGGTGAGGGTGAGGACCGCTTCCGGAATCCTTCCGTGAAACGGCCCTCCGGCTGTCCTGAAATCGATGGAAAAGCCTCCCTAGTACAGGGGGACGTACCCGGATTCGGCCACGTACTTCTGGCCCTTGTCCGGGTGCTTGACGAAGTTGATGAAGTTGGCCACTTCTTCCTTGGGCCATCCCGGCGTGAACATGAAGAGCGGCCGGCTGACCGGGTAGGTCCCGTTGAGCGTGGTCTCGGGGGTCCCCTCGATGTTGTTGACCGTGGTGGCCTTCACGCTTTCGTCCATGTAGCCGATCCCGATGTAGCCCACGGCATTCTTGTTCTTGCCCACGGCCTGGACCACGGCGCCGTTGGAGGCCTGGAGAAGAGCTCCGGGGTAGACCCGTTCCTTTTCCATCACCTTCTTCGCCCACA
>CAYVVQ010000084.1:0-10473 GCA_964454455.1 uncultured Desulfobacterales bacterium
ACGGATTCGCATCGCCTTCCTGGTGATGGGGTTCAGCGGCCTGGTCGCCGAGATCCTCCTCTTGCGAGAGCTTTTGATTGTGTTCTCCGGCAACGAGCTCTCCATCGGCGTCATCCTGGCCAACTGGCTGATCCTGGAGGCGTTGGGGTGCTTCTTTCCCGGCAGGCTGGCCGAGAAACCCGGCAGCCGGGTGGAAGCGTTCTCGGTGATCACGATTCTCTTTTCCGTGTCCCTGCCCGCGGCGATCGTTCTGACGCGCCTCCTGAAGAGCATGCTCGGCGTTTCCATCGGGGAGAGCATCGGGTTCTTTCCCATGCTCTACGGGTCCTTTCTCATCCTGATGCCGGTGAGCATGCTTCACGGCGCCCTGTTTACCTTCAGCTGCCGGATGGAGGCGCTGTGCTCCGGCCGGGAGGACGCCTCGGCCGGGAGGGTCTATGCCTACGAGACCGTGGGGACGATCGTGGGCGGGGTGGTGTGCACGTACCTTCTCGTTCCCCACCTCAACGCCCTGACGGCATCCCTGGTGCTCGGTGCGTTGAACTTCTCGGTGTGTCTTTTCCTGCTGGCTCCTCATGGGGAGGCCGGACGGCTTCCGAGGACGGTGCTGGCCGTCCTGGGCGTAGGGGTCCTGGCTTTCGGCTCCCTGGTTCTCTCCGGCCAGGGGGAGAGGCTCCACGAGACTTCGGTCGAGGCGCAGTGGAGACATCAGAACGTCGTTCACTACCAGAACTCACGGTACGGCAACATCTGCCTCGTGGAGAACGAGGGGCAGTACATCTACTTTCTGGACGGCGTTCCGAGCCTCATGACCCCGATCCCGGATATCCCCTTCATTGAAGAGTTCGTTCATCTTCCGCTCCTGGCCCATCCGGAGCCGGAGGGGGTTCTGGTCCTGAGCCGAGGGGCGGGCGGCGTCATCCATGAGGCGCTGAAGCATCCGTCGGTGGAAACCGTCGAGTACGCGGAGCTCGACCCGCTGATCCTGGATCTGCTGCGAAGGTACCCGACGCCGCTCACCGAGTCCGAGCTGAACGACAGCAGGGTCCGGATCCGGCAGATGGATGGCCGCTTGCTGCTCAAGACCACGCGGAACCGATACGATGTGATCCTGGTGGGGATCCAGGAGCCGTCCAATCTGCAGGCGAACCGGTTTTTTACGGAGGCGTTCTTTTCCCTGGCGAGAGACAGGCTGAACCCGGGGGGCATCCTGGTGGTGGGGCTGCCCGGCTCACTGACGTACGCCAGTGACGCGTTGAAGGACCTGAACAGCTGCATCTTCCACACGCTGGAACGGGTCTTCACGCACATCCGGGTGATCCCCGGGGACAGCAGGAACCTGTTCCTGTCGTCGGATTCCCGGGACATCCTGACGATCGACAGGACCGGGATCATCCATCGCCTGGACCGGCGGGGCATCCGGGCGGAGGTCCTTTTGCCCTGGCGCATCGAGCAGAAGCTGCATCCCGGGTGGCAGACATGGTTCGCCGATTTCATCGAAGGGGCCAGCCAAGAGATCAATGCCGATTTCAAGCCGTTGGGCACGTTCTACAGCATCGCCCACTGGAACGCCCTGCTGGCCCCTCAGCTTCGGGGTCTGTTCGCCGAGCTCGAGCGGGTGAGCCTGAGGAGCGTTGCGGTCTTCCTTCTGGCCCTTCTGCTGCTCTATTTCCTTTTGCGAAGGAGGCATGTACAATTTGCCGGGGTGGGCATCCCCTGGGCCATCGTCACCACCGGTTTTTCCGGCATGATCTTCGATCTCATGCTGATCTTTGCGTTCCAGGCGATGTACGGGTACGTCTTCTCCTGGATCGGGCTCCTGGTGGCCTTCTTCATGGCCGGGGCGGCCGGTGGGGCCATGCTGACGACCAGGTTTCCGAGACGCACAGAGGACTGCCTCGGGTGGTTTCGGCGAATGGAGCTGGCGCTCGTCTGCTGGGCCTTGGGTTGGCCTCTCCTGTTTGTCGCGATCCACGGGCATCCGGGCACGACGGGCGCGGTCGTTCTATCCAAGACCCTGTTCCTCGTGGTTTCGATCCTCTGCGGGCTTCTCGTGGGTGCTCAGTTCCCTCTGGCGAACCGGATCCACCTGAAGGGCCGCACGAGTGCGAGCAAGACGGCAGGGCTGCTCTATGCCTCCGACCTCCTGGGCGGGTGGTTGGGAGGCATGGCAGGCGCTGTCGTGCTGCTGCCGGTGCTGGGCCTCATCGGTACCGGCATCACGGTCGGGCTGCTCAAGCTGACGAGCTTTGCGGTCGTCGCCGCCGGTCCGGCCGGGGATCCGGAAGGAGAGACGGTATGAAGGATGCTTCGGGAAAGACCCTCACGCGAAGAGGGTTTCTCAAGGGCACGGCAGGGCTGCTTCTGAAAGCCGGGCTGCCTTCGATCTTCCTGGGCTTTGCCGGGAGAGGGGCGTCTGCCGGCGGAACCGCCATGGCAGCGGAGACATCCGCTGAGAGCGCATCCGGTTTCGAGCCGGCCTACTCGAGGCTTCACCGGACAGGTGAGCTCAAGAAGCGTGCGGAAGCGCTTCGGGCCATGATGCGGGAGTGCCGTCTGTGCCCGAGAGAGTGCGGCGTCGATCGTCTCGAAGGAGAGGCGGGATTCTGCCGTGCTCCCGGCGCGACGCCGGTGGTTTCAGTGTTCCATCCGCATTTCGGGGAGGAACGCCCCCTGGTCGGGAAAGGCGGTTCCGGGACCATCTTCCTGACCCACTGCAACCTGCGGTGCGTCTTCTGTCAGAACTGGGAGATCAGCCACCTCGGCCGGGGCCGGGAAACGAGCCCGGACGGGCTGGCCGACATGATGCTCCGGCTGCAGAAGACGGGCTGTCACAACATCAACGTGGTGACCCCCACCCACTACTCCGCGGCCATCGTCGAGGCGCTCGATACGGCCGCGGGAAAAGGGCTGCGGCTGCCGGTCGTGTACAACACATCCGGCTGGGAGCGTCTCGAGGTACTCGAGGTGCTCGATGGAGTCGTGGACATCTACCTGCCCGATTTCAAGTACTGGGACGGCGACATGTCGGGCAAGTACTCCGCCGGCGCAGAAAGCTATCCCGAGGTGACCCGGCAAGCCATCCTCGAGATGAACCGGCAGGTGGGGGTGGCAAGGCCGGCGAAAAGCGGCATCATGCAGAGGGGGCTGATGATCCGGCATCTGGTGATGCCGAACAACACGGCCGGTTCGGAGAGCATCATGGAGTGGATCGCAGGGAACCTGCCGAAGGACACGTACGTCAACATCATGGCCCAGTATCATCCGGCCCACAAAGCCTATGATTTTCAGGAGCTGTCCAGAAGAACCACGAGATCGGAGTATGCCGAAGCCGTAAAAAGAGCCCAAGAGGTGGGGCTGACGAACCTCGATGTCCAGGCCTACTGGTGGCTCGGGTGATCGATGAACCGGATCGAGGCCCGGCCTCTTCGGTCCATGGACGAGACGTGAGGAAGCGCGGGCGGACCGGGGCCCAAGCCGGGTCGGGCCTCCCGCGGCTCAGGGCGTGATCCGCTCGAACCGGTCCCGGTCCCGGTCCTGGAGAAAGACCTGACTGAAATTGCCCTGGACGGCCTGGTCGAACCAGGCCTCCGCGGTCTGCCGGCAGGCGGGGCAGCAGCCGGGCGGGATCCTGACGGCGAAGACGTGGTTGCCCGTGCTGGCGGCGGACTCGATGCCCAGGGCGCCGGCGCAGTCGCGGCAGACCCGGATGAGCTCCCGCTGGCGCTCGAAGATGCCGTCCGTGTCGTAGAACACCTCCCGCTTCCTCTCCAGCACTTCCCCGGGTTCGTGCCTGGGGACCTCGTACTTCCCGTTCAGGAACACCTGCCGCAAGCGGGCCACGAGCCGGTCCACGTTCCGGGTCACGGCCGGACTCTGGGGGCTGTACTCCCGGTCGTAGTCGGGCTCCTTGACGTTTCGGAAGTCCAGCCCGGCCATGGCCATGATGATGCCCACGTTCACGTAGGGGAGGGCGCTCTCCACGGCGTAGCCGCCCTCGAGCACGCAGATGTCGGGCTCGAGCCGGGCGTTGAGGGCGGCGTAGCCCCGGGCCGAGAAGTTCATGTCCGTGATGGGGTCGCTGTAGTGGTTGTCCTGGCCGGCCGAGTTGATCACCAGCTCGGGCTGGAACCGCTCCAGGAGGGGCATGACGAGCTCCTCCAGGACCAGGGCGAACCCCTCCTCGCCGGTCTGAGGGGGCAAAGGGATGTTCACGGTGGCGCCCAGGGCGTTGGGGCCGCCCATCTCGTCGGGGAAGCCGGTGCCCGGGAAGATGGTGCGGCCGTCCTGGTGGAGGGAGATGAAGAGGGTGTCCGGGTCGTGCCAGTAGATCTCCTGGGTGCCGTCCCCGTGGTGGCAGTCCGTGTCCACGACGGCGATCCTCTTCACGCCGTAGGTGCGGCGGATGTGCTCGATCATGACCGCCTCGATGTTGACGTTGCAGAAGCCGCGGTTCCCGTGGACCACCCGCATGGCGTGGTGGCCCGGGGGGCGGACCAGGGCGAAGGCGTTGTCCACCTCGCCCTTCAGGACCGCGTCAGCGGCCACCAGGCAGCCGCCGGCGGAGATGAGGTGGCTCTCGGTGGTGACCGAGGCCTCGTCGGGCACGCAGAAGTGGACCCGCTGGATGTCCTCGAAGGCGGCGGGCCGCACCCGGTACTCCACGATCTGGTCGAGGTCCAGGAGCCCCTCCTCGAGCACCTGGTCCCGGGTGTAGAGGAGCCGCTCCTCCCGCTCCGGGTGGGTGGGGCTGATGGCCCAGTCGAAGGCCGGGAAGAAGACGAGGCCGGTTCGCTTGGTGGAGGGCGTCATGGTCAGGACCTCCGGGGCCAGTCCGAGGTGAGGCCGGGCGTCACGCAGAGGTTGAGGCGGATGTTCCTGCCGGTCCGGGAGAACCCCTGGATCATGTTGAAGCACTGCTCCTCGGTCACGGTGATCTCCAGCTCGCCCCTCACGCCGCCGGCGCCGTAGACCGCCTTCTCCAGGGACTGCCGGGCGAGCATCATGCCCTGGTCCAGGTCGAACTCCCCGTCGATGAACTGGTCGATGCCCGCCTCGGGCACCACCACGGTGCCCCGGGCGGTGTCCGCGTGGAGGGTGACCTCGCAGGTGACCCGGGAGGCGGCCGCGCCGACGGCGTTGGCCACGTCGGCGTGGGGGGGCACGCTCACGGGGAGCCCGAAGGCGGTTTCCAGGGGGGCGGCCAGCTGGGCGGCCGGGCCGCCCACCAGGACCAGGTGGTCGGGCTCGATGGTCACGTCCTCGAGCACCTCCCGGACGGTGTAGACCGGCCGGGCGTTGATGAAGTGGAGAAAGGCGCGGACCGACTCGTGGATGAGCTCGGCCGTGCGCTCGAGGACGGCCCGGGCCGCCATGGGGACGTCCAGGTCCAGGGCCCGGGCCAGGGGCTCGAGGGAGCGGTGTGCCGCCTCTTTGTCCCCCACATCCAGGAGCCCCAGGACGACCATGGCATCCGTGGGGGTGGGCGCGGGGCCGCCCAGGGCCGCGGGCGATCCCCGGCGCAGGGGCCCGATGCGGAGGGACCGGCCGGGCTCGGCCCGGACCTCGGAGTCCCCGCCGATCCCCACGGATCGGGTCTGGAGGGAGCGGATCAGGGTCTTGTAGGGGCCCAGGTGGATGCCGTAGGGCTCGAGCAGGGGCGCGCCCTGGTAGATGAGGCCGATGTCCGTGGTGGTGCCGCCCACGTCCAGGACCAGGGTGGTGCCCGGGCAGGGGTCCAGGGCCAGGGCGCCCATGATGCTGGCTGCGGGGCCGGACTGGGCGGTCCGGGCCGGGAACCCCAGGCTCTCCTCCAGGCCCACGGTGCCGCCGTCCGGCTTGAGGAGGTAGCGGGGAGCCTGGAGCTTGCGGTCGGCGAGGATCCGGAGGAGGGCCTGGACGAACCGCTCGTGGGCCTCGTAGAGGGCCGCGTTCAGGTAGGTGGTGGCGATGCGGCGGGGAAAGTTCAGGTGGCCCGAGACCCGGTGACCCAGGGCCGGGCGGGGGAAGAGCTCCTTCACCCAGTCGGCCATGCGTTGCTCGTGCTTGGGGTTGCGGACCGAGAACTTGCCCGCCAGGCCCAGGGCCCGGATGCCCTGCTCATGAACGGCATTGGCGGCCTGGAGCACGGCCTCCTTGTCCAGGGGCTTGGCCTCGAACCCGCGGTGGTCCAGGCAGCCCTCCACCACGTGGTAGGAGGGGCCCACGGCAAAGCCCTGCGGGTCCATGCCGGGGCCGGCCGAGACGATCAGGCCGGCCGGGTCCAGCCGGTCCTGGACGATGGCGTTGGCGGCCATGGTGGTGGAGAAGGCCATGCGGGCGATGGAGTCCGACTGGATGCCGGTCAGGGCCTGGTCCACGGCCTCCCGGAGCGTGGCCGGGAGGTCGTCCCGCGTGGGCACCTTGACGGCCGAGGCCACCCCCTCCGGGGAGACCAGGACCGCGTCCGTCTGGGTGCCGCCCACGTCCAGGCCGAGGATGAGGGAGGGCGGGTTGGAAGAAGGCATATCGTTCGCTCGCTGGGGCGCCGGAGCGCTCGAAAATCAACGGATCGACAAACCATAGGGGAAAGCCGGGTTCGTGTCAATGAACGGTGCCGTGGAGGCAAAGGCGTTGGCATTCCAATGGCGGTGGGGTGGTAATCCGCCCCACGAAAACCGGGACGGCCTATAAGAAGGCCACAAAGAGCCAGGCCAGGAGACCGGCGGAGACCGGCGTGACGATCCAGCCCAGGCCGATCTTGACGAGGATGCGGGGGCTCACCGTGCGGACGTCGCCCACCAGGCCTACGCCCACCACCGCGCCCACGACGGCCTGGGACGAGGAGACCGGGATGCCCACCTGGGTGAAGATGTGGAGGGTCAGGGCGCCGGCCAGGACCGTGACGAAGGCGGTGAAGGGGTCCAGGGGGGCGATGCCCCGGCCCACGGTCATCATGACCCGGCGGCTGAAGGTGAGCACGCCCAGGGCGATGGCCAGCCCGCCGATCAGGCTGGCGGACCGCGGGGTCAGGAGCCCGGATCCCACGTAGACGCCCGTGACGTTGGCCACGTTGTTCGAGCCCAGGGTGTAGGCGCCGTAGCAGCCGGCGATCAGGATGCCCAGGAAGTAGATCCGGTTGCGCCGGGTCAGGCTCATCTGCGTGCGGTTGAACAGGAGGGTGAGGAGCCGGAGGAGGATGTAGCCGAGCACGAGCCCGCAGATCGGGGTGAGCACCCAGCAAATCACGATCTTGACCAGGGGCGAGAGGTCGGCGGACCCGGAGACGAGGCCCACGCCGACGATGGCGCCGACGACCGCGTGGGAGGAGGAGGCGGGCACGGCCAGGGCGGTCATGGCGGTCATGGTGAGGGCCGCGGCGAGGGCGCAGAAGAAGGCGTGAAGGGACAGGAGACTGGAGAGCTCGTTCAGGACCTCCATGCACTTGGGGCCCTCCAGCAGGGCGCCCGCCATGAGGAAGGCCGCGGTGAGCCAGATGGCGGTCCGGTAGCGGACGGTGCCGGTGGCCACGCCCGTGCCGAAGATGTTGGCCGAGTCGTTGGCCCCGAGGCTCCATCCCAGAAATGCGCCGCTGAGGATCTTCCACATGGTGGTCTACTTGATGATGGAGCTGATGACGCCCAGGTGGTCGCCGGCGTCCTCGATCAGGTCGCTCACCGAGCAGAGCCGGGAGAGAAAGTCGGAGAGTGTCTTGCCCTCCCAGAAGTCCTCGATGGGGATGGACCGCGCGTCGTGCATCAGGCCGAACTTGAGGTCGTCGATCCGCTTCTCGTAGATCCGGATGGCGAGCCGTTTCTCCCGGAGGTCCTCGCCCGCGGTCATCGCCTGGAGGGTGATGCGGAGCATGCCGCACATCTCCTGGTTCAGGAAGGCGACCCGGGCGGCCTCGCTCCGGAGAGAGTCGGGGAACCGGATCTCCAGGTAGCAGGCGGCCGCGTACTCCAGGAGGTCGAACACCTGGTCCACCAGCTCCACGAACTTGGAGAGCTCGGGCCGGAGGTAGGGGAGAAAGGCGCCCTCGTAGATGTGCGAGACGATGTCCCTCCGGATGGTGTCGGCCTCCCGCTCCAGCTCCTTGACCCGGCGCATGCGCTCGTGATCGTTCTGCTCGAGCGCCTCGTGGAAGGCGCGGCACCCGTCCTGGAGGAGCCGGATGTGGTCGTCCATGTCCCGGACCACCTCTTTTTCCCGGTCCTCGTGCCCGATCAGCTTCTTAAGAAACATGTTCCCCTCGCGCCCGAAGGATGAGCATGGCGGCCATGGCGTCCATCATGGAGAGGACCCCGATGATCCGGTTCCCGTCGCAGGCGAAGAGACGCGCCACGCCGTCCTCTTCCATGAGCTCGGCGGCCTCCCGCAGGGGCAGGTCCTTGCTCACGCAGGAGATGGGACGGGAGGCGATCTCCGAGACCGTGACCGCCTGGGGGTCCTTGCCCCGGGCCAGGACCTTGTAGACGATGTCCCGCGCGGTGATGACGCCGTCCTGCAGGTCGTCGCCGGGGAAGCGGACCAGGAGGGATCGGATGCGGCGGTCCACCATCTTCTCCACGGCGTCGTACACGCTTTTCCCCGAGTCCACGGACTCGAGCCGGGTGGTCATGAACTCGTACACCTTCATGGGGTTACCTCCGAGGCCACAGGTTATGCAATGGTGGTAGTTTATACCCGAATCCGCAGGAATCCTCAACGTCTTGCGCACGGCCCTCTTTGTTGCTAGCCTGGGGTGCAACCCGCAGCGAGACGACGCCGGACCGATCCCCTCTACCCGAAGCCCAGGAGGCCGTAACCATGTCGGACCAGCCCAACAAGGTCATCTGCTCCATGATCCGGGTGAGCAAGTACCACGACAAGGAGCCCGTCTTACAGGATATCTCCCTCTCCTACTTCTACGGCGCCAAGATCGGCGTGGTGGGGCTGAACGGCTCGGGAAAGAGCACGCTCCTGCGCATCCTGGCCGGCCGGGACCGGGAGTTCAACGGCGAGCTGATCCTGTCGCCGGGCTACGAGGTGGGATTCCTGGAGCAGGAGCCCGAGCTGGACGACGAGAAGACGGTCCGGGAGATCGTGGAGGAGGGCGTGCAGGAGGCCGTCGACCTGATGGAGGCGTTCAACCGGATCAACGAGAAGTTCTCCGAGCCCATGCCGGACGAGGAGATGGACGCGCTGATCGCGCGGCAGTCGGAGGTCCAGGAGCGGCTGGACGCCCTGGACGCGTGGGACCTGGACGCCAGGCTCCGGATGGCCATGGACGCGCTCCGCTGCCCCGAAGGGGAGACGCCGGTGGAGGTCCTCTCGGGCGGCGAGAGGCGCCGGGTCGCCCTCTGCCGCCTGCTCCTCCGGAAGCCGGACATCCTGCTCCTGGACGAGCCCACCAACCATCTGGACGCGGAGACCGTGGCCTGGCTGGAGCGCCACCTCCAGCAGTACGAGGGCACGGTCATCGCGGTGACCCACGACCGCTACTTTCTGGACAACGTGGCCGGATGGATCCTGGAGCTGGACCGGGGCCGGGGCATCCCCTGGAAGGGGAACTACTCCTCCTGGCTCGAGCAGAAGCAGGAGCGCCTCCGGAGGGAGGAGAAGGCCGAGGGGCACCGGCAGAAGACGCTCGAGCGGGAGCTGGACTGGATCCGCATGTCCCCCCGGGCCCGGCAGGCCAAGTCCAAGGCGCGCATCAGCGCCTACGAAAGCCTGCTCTCCCAGGAGGGGGAGGCCAAGGTCCGGGAGATGCAGATCTACATCCCGCCGGGCCCCAGGCTCGGCGACAAGGTGGTGGAGGCGGACCGGTTGGCCAAGGGGTACGGCGATCGGCTGCTCTTCGAGGACCTCTCCTTCTTCCTTCCCCCCGGCGGGATCGTGGGCGTGATCGGGCCCAACGGCGCGGGAAAGACCACCCTGTTCCGGCTGATCACCGGACAGGAAGAGCCGGACGCAGGCGAGATCCGCGTGGGCGAGACCGTTCGCCTGGCCTACGTGGAACAGACGCGGGAGAGCCTCTCCCCGGAGGAGACGGTCTGGGAGGCGGTCTCCGGCGGCGAGGACTGGATCGACCTGGGCGGCGCCCGGGTCCGCTCACGGGCTTACGTGGCCCGGTTCAACTTCACGGGCACGGAGCAGCAGAAGAAGGTGGGGACCCTCTCCGGCGGGGAGCGGAACCGCGTGCATTTGGCCTGCATGCTCCAGGAGGGCGCCAACGTCCTTCTCCTGGACGAGCCCACCAACGACCTGGACGTGAACACCATGCGGGCCCTGGAGGACGCCCTGGAGCAGTTCGCCGGGTGCGCGGCGGTGATCAGCCACGACCGCTGGTTCCTGGACCGGGTCGCCACCCACATCCTGGCCTTCGAGGGGGAGAGCCGGGCGGTCTGGTTCGAGGGAAACTACTCGGACTACGAGGCGGACCGGAAAAAGCGGCTGGGCGCGGAGGCGGAGGTGCCCCACCGGATCACCTACCGGCCGTTGACAAGGGCCTGA
>CAYVVQ010000084.1:10573-17917 GCA_964454455.1 uncultured Desulfobacterales bacterium
CGGAAACAGCTCCCGGATGTCCTGCTCCATCTCGTTCCGGTAGTACTGCACGGTCTCCTCGTTGGCCATGATCATGTCCAGCTGGCGGGTGTGAATGATCAGGTACCCGAGGATGTTGAGCCGGTTCTTCATGTAGTCCATCCCCCGGTCCTCGATGCGGGCGAGCAGGGTGTCTTCCTTCACGTCCACCCGGAAGTCGTGGGCCTCCAGGATGCCCCGAATGAAGGCGACCCGCTTCTGCTTCCGCTGCAGGTCCGCCGCGCCCCCCTTGAACTGGAAGCTGATGTAGTTCTCGGAGGCCCGCTCGCTCACCAGGGACTCCAGAATGGAGAAGTGGAACCCCATGCGCGAGCTCAGGCTGCAGTAGTTCCTGGAGATCATGAAGTAGTTCCGGTTGGCGTAGCGGGTGCGGAGCCCCGGGACCAGGGCCGGGTTCGTGGTGGCCTGGAACATCACGGAGGCGAACCCGCGGCTGTCCACCGGGGGCGGCCCGGCCCAGGGCTTGGCCGAGATGCCCTCCCACACGGCCCGCATGGGGATGGAGACGATGTTCTCGATCTGCACGTAGCGCCCTTCCACCTCCTCGGCGAACCCGTCGTCCAGGTTCAGGACCCACCACTGCATGGGGACGTCGCAGACCAGCTGCTTGCTGGACCGCTCGGGGAAGTGGTGGTCCCTGCCGAAACGGAACATCTCGGTCACGGACTTCTCGTGGCAGAACCGGGTGATGTCGTGGAAGGTTCGGCAGTGAGCCGCCCGGAAGGAGGGGGCGTCGGGGTCCAGCAGGTGGAGGGGGGTGACGAGGCGGGCGGCCCCTTCCAGGGCCTCGTAGACCGGGCTTCCCTTCATGAGGTTCCGGGGCCTTTGCCGCCGTTCCAGCAGCCGCTCCACGCGCCCCTGGTGCACCCGCCGGGCGTCCGCGTCCACCGTCACCGGGGCGCCGTCCTCGACATGGTCCAGCGCCCCCTTCACCCCGAAGAGGGCCGGCACGCCGAACTCCCGGGCCACGTTGGCCAGGTGGCCGGCCACGCTCCCCTGCTCGGCCACCACGGCCGCGGCCCGGTCCAGGACCGAGGCCCACCTGGGCAGGGCCTGGGAGGCCACGAGCACGCCGTCCCGGGGGAATCGCAGAAGCTCCGCCTCCTTGCGGACGACGCACACGGGCCCGGCGGCCGCGCCCGGGCTGGCCGCGTTCCCGCCGGAGAGGAGCACGGTGGGGTCCTCCGCCTGGACCTCCCCCCGAACGCCCTCCGCGGTCTCCTCCGCCTGCTGGAGGGCCCGGCACTGGAGGAGGAGCACGGTGCCGTCGGGCCGGATCGCCCACTCCACGTCCTGGGGCGTTCCGTAATGCTCCTCGACCCGGAGGGCGAGACGGGCCAGCTCCACGGCCTGCTCGTCGGTGAGGGCCGGTCCCCACGCCTCCTCCTCGGGAACCGCCTCCCGCCGGAGGCCTTCCGAGGGGTGGGCCAGGACCTTGTAAACCTTCTCCTGGATCTCCCGGCGGACGATCCGCGGCGGGTCCCCCCGCTCCAGCACGAAGAGATCGGAGGCTTCGCTCCCGTCCACCACGCTCTTGGGAAGACCCCAGGTCGCGTTGATCGTGACCCGGTCGTCGTGGACGTCCACCGGGTTGCTGGAGTAGGTGACCCCGCCGACGGAGGCCTCCACCATGGCCAGGACGCCCACGCACATGGCGATGTCCTCGTCCCGGAGCCCGCGGCTGAGCCGGTAGCTCATGGCGGGCAGGCTGTACTTGCTGGCCACGACCTCCCGGTACGCCTGGGAAAGGTTGTCCCGGCTCACGTTGAGCTCGGAGCGGTACTGCCCGGCGAAGCTCGTTCCGGCCGCGTCCTCCCCCAGGGCGCTGCTTCGCATGGCCACGGTGACGCCGGCGCCTGCGGCCGCCTCGAGCCCCTCGTACGCCCCGGCCAGGGCCTCCTCCAGGTCGCCCGGGAGGGGAGAGCGGATGATCAGCTGCTGGAGGTCGGCGCTCAGCGCATGAAGCCCTTCGCGAGTCTCCTTCTCCGCCGACTGGATGCGGCGGTCGATCTCGGCCTGGAGGTCGTTGTGACTCAGGAAGCGCTGAAACCCGTGGATTGTGACCACGAATCCCGGGGGGGTGTCCAGGTGAAGCCGGTTGGCCAGCTCTCCCAGGTTGGCCATCTTGCCCCCGGCCACATCCGCGGCCTCCCGGTCCACCCGGTCCAGGGGGAGGACCAGGGGGCCGTCCGCCGGCAAATGGTGGCCCCGCACGTAGGGGTTGATCTCCTTCTGGATCTCCCGGAAGCGGTCGAAGAGGACCTCGTACTCCGGGCGCTCGGGAGCGAGCAGGTTCAGGTGTCGGACGATCTGCCAGACGCTGGCCGAGGCCGCGGTCAGGCGGGAGCGGACAAAGGCCATGCCGAAGGGACGGGTTCCCTTCAGGGCCTCTTCCAGCTCGGCCATGATCTCCAGGGCCCGGTTGTTGGCGTTGAGGAGGAGCTTGAAATGGTGGTAGCGCTCCCGGAAGTCCCGGCGGAGCGCCTCGGCGTCCTCCTCGCATGGAGGGCGCTCTTTTCCGAGAAAGCATCGAATGGCGTCGGTGAACCGCCCCATACGTTCGTACCGAAAACGTCCTTCCTCCCGCCGGGCGGAGCAACCAGCGCTCCGCCCGGCAAGATGGTTTCGGATCCGCAGTCCGGTTTTTGATGGGGGAGTGCGGGGTCTTGCCCCCGCCCCAGCTCTATCGGGGTTAATGCTCCAGGCGCATCCCCCACCCTTCCAGCAGGAACATGATCCCGAACCCGTACCAGAGGGTGTAGACCACGTAGAAGACCAGGGAGAAGATCACGATGCCGAGCCGCTCCGTGAGCTTCTGCGGCTCGATGCCGTAATAGTTGTAGGCCGGCTCCACCGCCTTCTTGTTGACCGTGTCCACCAGCTTGGCCGCCTTGAACAGCTTCTGCTTGGCCAGGTTCTTGTCCATGGCCTTGCAGGCCGCCCACCAGTTGTAGAGGGCCGGACGGGCGTCGTAGCCGTACTTATTCTCCAGGGCCTGCCCGTTGTTCCGGAACATGGCCTCGGCGTCCTCCAGGCAGTTGAGCAGGATGGATTTCAGGTCGCCTTCCACGGTGAGGGTTGCGCCGGCCGTCGTAACAACGGCGCCCGCGGTCCGGAACAGCCTGGCCGTTTCCACAGCCCGATCCTCGTTCACCTCCAGGTTCATGGTCACCCGCTGGGATTCCATGGCGACCACCTTCTCCTTGCTGTCCGGGATGTAGTAGGCGGACTGCTTGGAGATGGAGTTGTACAGGTCGTCCGAGTACTCCAGGGCGTTTTTTCCGTTGAACAGGGGCATGAACATGAGGATCAGGACGACGATGAAGATCGCCATCAGAATCGCCCCTCTCGAGAACTCTCTCTTGTCCGCTATCATGATATCACCTCCTCCCCCTTGAGTACGGAAATGTTTCGGAAAAACGTACCCAGGACCCAGACGCCGAACGCCCCGATGACGATGAAGAAGGCCCAGACGCCGATGCTGTCCAGCACGGAGCCGAGCCGTGGGGAAATGGGAAGCACCTCGATCTCCCCGAGCTTTCCGGGCAGGGCGAAGATCCGGTTCACGAAGCCCGCCAGCACCGCCATGGCATAAAAACCGCGGATGGTGATGCCCGGGACCACCTTGGTCACCATGGCGCCCACCTGGATCCCCAGGAGCGAGCCCAGGAGCATGCCCATGGCCAGGGTGTAGAAGATGAACCCGAAGATCGCGTACTGGCTGATGGAGGCGTACCCGGCCGTGAAGATGATCTGGAAGATGTCCGTCCCCACGGTGGTCATGGAGGAGACGCCCAGCATGTAGACGAAGATGGGGAAGGTCAGGAACCCGCCGCCCACCCCCATGATGCCGGCCGCCAGCCCCACGAGGGCTCCGCTCAGGACCAGGAACAGCCAGGAGATGCTCCGTCCGCCCGGGGTCAGGTCATGGTCGAACTTGACCATGGGGGGCACCTTGACGCCCTGGATCTTCCTGGGGAGGTTTCCGAGGTCCGCGCCTTCGATCTTGCCCGTGACCACCTTGCCGCCGTGGGGGGCCTCGTCCTTGCCCCCGGGCTTCCGCGCCTTGAGGAAGTCCAGCATGGCGTAAATGCCCAGGAACCCGAGCATCAGGGAGTAGATGGTGGTGATGAAGGCGTCGCTCAGCACCGGGTTGATCTCGTAGAGCACGCGGTTGATGAGACCGCCGGCCGTGGCGCCGATGATGGCCCCGATGAGGAACACCACGGCAAGCGGAACGGACACGTTGCCCAGCTTGCGGTGGATCACACTCCCCATGATGGCCTTGGCGAAGATGTGAAACAGGTCGGTGCCCACCGCCAGGATGCCCTTGATGCCGGCGCTCATGAGGGCGGGGGCGATGATGAAGCCGCCGCCCGCGCCGATGCACCCAGTGATGAGCCCGGCCACAAGGCCGATCAGGATGGATACCACGAAGATGCCCAGTGAGTAGTAGGCCGGGCTGTAGGCCTTCTTCCCGCCCAGGACGTCGGGGAGGGCGTCGCCGATCGGGTCGGCGAAGGCGATCCCGCCCAGCAGGACGGGGACCATCAGCAGACCCAGGATCAGCAGACGCCTCCGGTCCCCCAGGATCCTGTTGGAGACGTCCATTTCCCACCGGGCGTGGGCGCGTGCGCCCATCATCATGAACTGACCCCACTGTCTGAAGAATTTCATGTCGTTTTGAACCTCCTTTTCCTTTTCATCATTGACGTATTCACAAAAATTGAGTCCAGGGGACGTTGAGTAGGGACGTTTTTGCATAATTCGATAACTCAGTGCACACAAAACATGCATTCTTATGGCTTTGGTATATGAGTTATCGAATTATGCAAAAACGTCCCCTATTTCCTATTTCAGATCGAGCTTTCCATTCTGCGGATCTTCTCCTCCTGCAAGGACTTCTTCTTGTGGGCGTCCTGGATCTTGTACAGGAGGTCGTCGATGTTGATCGGCTTCATGAGGTAGTCGAAGGCCCCCAGCTCCATGCCCTCGATGGCCGCCTCCATGCTGGCGTGGCCGGTGAGCATGATCACCTCCAGGAGGGGGTTGCGCCTCTTGATCTCCCTCAAGACCTGGATGCCGTCCATGCCGGGCATCTTCACGTCGAGCACGACGACGTCCGCGGGACGCTCGTCCAGCAAGGCGAGGGCCTCCTCGCCGCTTCGGGCTCCGAAGGCCTCGACGTCCCTCTTGCGGAGCCGCTTGATCAGGGTGTTCAGGAACTCTTCCTCGTCGTCCACCAGAAGCGCGGTCAGGTCACTCATGGTTTTCCTTTTCAGGGACCGCCGCATCGGCGGCCTCCCGTATGGTCTCCAGCAGGTCGTCCAGGCTGCAGGGCTTGGTCAGGTAGCCGCTGGCCCCCAGGGTGATGCCTTCCTCGGCGGCCATCTCGGAGCCGTGACCCGTCAGCATGATCACCGGCATGTCGGGGGCCATCTTCCGGAAGATCTTCAGCACCTCGATGCCGTCCATGTCCTCCATCTTGAGGTCCAGCACGGCCACGTCGAAGTCGTTTCTGCGGAGCACCTGGATGCCCTCGGTGCCGTTCAGGGCGGCGGTAACCCGGATGTTCCGGCGGCTCAGCCGCTTCTTCATGACCTCCACGAACCCGGCCTCGTCGTCCACCAGGAGAAGCTCCATGGCCCGATCTTCCTCATTCATGGTCCCTCTTCCTCCCAGGGCTCAGGTGCCTTGCCCAACCGGCTCAAACCCGCCCTCGGGCGGCCCTTCCTCTTGGTCCGGCACGGACTCGGGAAGAGGCAGGGTGATGTGGAACTCCGTGCCGGAGCCCACGCGGCTCTCCACCTGGATCTCCCCGCCCATCTTCTTGACGATCCCGTAGCAGATGGAGAGCCCCAGGCCGGTGCCCTTGCCCACGGTCTTGGTGGTGTAGAAGGGATCGAAGATGCGAGCGAGGTTGGCCTGGGGGATCCCGGGCCCGGTGTCCACCACGTCCACCACCACCGAGCTGTTCCGGCGCCGGCTCCGGATGAACAGGGTGCCGCCTTCCTTTTCCATGGCGTCGATGGCGTTGTTGATGAGGTTCAGGAAGACCTGCTGCATCTCGGTCTCGGACGCCCGGACGGGCGGGAGGTCCGGTTGGAGGGAAGTCTCCACGGTGATCTTGCTGTACTTGGCGCGCTGCTCGGAGAGGGACACCAGCTCCTCGAGGATCCGGTTCAGCTGAACGTCCTTGACCCGGCTCTCCGTCTTGCGGGCGAAGCTCAGGAGCTTGTGGGTGATCTCCTTGCAGCGCAGGCCCTGGGTGCGGATCTGCTCGAGGGAGCGATGGAGCTCCTCGAGGTTCTCCCCTTCACGGAACTCCTCCTCTTCGAGCAGGTCCTCGATCCAGCCGGCCTCCTCCACCATGATGGCCACCGGGTTGTTGATCTCGTGAGCGATCCCGGCGGCAAGCTCCCCCACGGACGCGAGCTTCCCGGTCTCCACGATCTGCTCGTTCATCATCTGCTTCTCGCGGTCCACCTGGGCGAAGCGCACGGCCATGCGCCGGGATACGATAAACGACGTGCTGACCACCCCGAGGATACCCAGCGCCAGCATCGCCAGCGTCACGCGTACGGTGCGTTGGAAGTCGGCAAAGGCGTCCGAGGTCTTCTGGCGGTACATGAGCAGCCAGTTCCCACCTTTGAGGAACGCCCCCACGTAGAGGGACTCGTTTCCCTGCTCGTCCTTGCGCTCGGCGATGTACACCTGGTCCGGGTCCTTGGCGGTCTGCTGCCGCTCCATGAACTCGGCATAGGGGATCTCCCCCAGGGAGACCTCCAGGGGAGGCTTGGTCTGGAACTCTCCGTTCCGGTTCAGGATGAAGGCGAAGCCGGTCTTGCCGATGCGGATGTTCTCCACGAGGTCGTTGAAGGCCACGAAGTCGATGGTGGACCGGAGGATCCAGGATTTTCCGTTCTGGTTCTCCCGCACGGCCACGATGAAGTGGGGAAGGCCGCGCAGCCCCAGGAACACGTCGCTGATCACCACCTCGCGCCGCATGGCCTCCTGGAACCAGTCGGCGTCGAGGTAGAGCGCCCGGCCCAGCTTGAAGGGTCCGGCATAGGCGACCTGGACGCCCCGGTCGTTGATCACGCCCAGGTCCACAAAGGCGTTGTCGAACACCTTCTGGAGGGCCTCGAGGCGATCCTGGAGAAAGGCCTCCCGGCTCATCTCCTCGAAGCCCAAGGTCCGGGCCAGGAAGCGGATGTCCCCGGATTTCTCCTGAAGAAACCGGTCGATGTTCTGCTTGTGCTTCTTGACCAGGGTCTCGAGATGGGCGTAGGCCTTCTCTCGGTA
>CAYVVQ010000085.1:0-14233 GCA_964454455.1 uncultured Desulfobacterales bacterium
TCAGGTCTTGAATTTTGACTTTTTTTTCGAACTCTCTTTCGGAACCCGGTCTTCCTTGCCTTGAGGTCGGCGATCCGGTAGAAAATGAGTGGGCTGGACAAGGCGCATGGGAGGTGAAGACATGGACGGCCAGGAGACCTTCAACCGGGTGATCCCCGGCGACTACCAGGGACGCATCCTCACCGGGGACTACTCCGTGGCCCTCAAGAAGCACGTGGCCGGGTACATCGACGCCTATCGGGCCTTCGAGCGGACCGGGAACCCGGCGGTGGTCTACCTCTCCGCCTGGCACGAGGAGGATGAGGGAAGGCTCTGGTACGAGTTCGTGAGCCGGCGGTTCGCCCGGCTCATGGGCTGCGGGCGCAGCGAGGTGGCCGGCGTGTTCCGGGAGCGCATTCTGGACCACCACATCCTCCACTACAGCGCCCCGAACGCCTCCATCCAGGAGGAGGTCCGCGACCGCGAGGCCCTGGACGGCGCGGCGCGCGAGCTGCGGGAGAGCGTCCGGCGGCGGGGGGTGGGGGACGCCATCTACAAGGTGGACCTGGGTCAGGGCCAGATCGGCTGGCTCAAGGACATGGCGCGCATCGAGACCCACGAGGAGGACGGCATCTGCCTTTCCAGCGGGTGCCTGACGCCGGTCACCAAGGAGAGGCAGGCGGAGGCGGAGCGGCTGGAGCGGGAGCGGCTCCAAGTCTCGCTCCAGATGGCCGGAGCGGTCTGCCACGAGATGAACCAGCCCATGCAGAGCATCTCGGGGTACTCCGAGAGCCTCCTCATGAACGTCCGGGATACGGATCCCCTGGCCGTCAAGCTCCGCAAGATCATCGAGCTCACCCGCCAGATGGGTCAGTTCACCCAAAAGCTCACCCGTATCACCCGCTACGAGACCAAGGACTACGTGGCCGGCATCAAGATCGTGGACATCGATCGGTCCAGCGAAGACATGCCCGACGTGGAGTGAGAGAGCGGGCCGCAGCCTGGGTCCGGGATGCGTCGCGGCGGCCGGGACGGGTGGATCACCCCGGAAAGTCTCGCAGAAACCGGTAGAGGGTGGCTCGCCCCACGCCGAGCAACCGGGCCGCCCGGGCCTTGTTCCCCCCGCTCCTCTCCAGCGCGGCGCGCACCGCGTCGGAGTTCAGCTTCCTGGACGGGCCGCGGGAAGGCCGCTCCGCCATGCACTCCCGGAGCTCTCCCGGCAGGTGCTCCGCCCGGATGGTGCCGCCCCGGCTCCGGACCACGGCGAAACGGATCGCGCTCTGGAGCTCCCGGACGTTGCCGGGCCAGGCGTAGCGTGTCATGAGGGTTACGGCCTCCGCGCTCAGCGACGGGGCCTCCTTTTCCCCCTCGGCCTCCATGGCGAGGAAGTGGGCGGCGAGGAGCGGGACGTCGTCCCCCCTCTCCCTCAACGGGGGCAGGTGCAGGGGCACCACGTTCACCCGGTAGTAGAGGTC
The DNA here is from genome assembly GCA_964454455.1 of uncultured Desulfobacterales bacterium. Classification (GTDB taxonomy): domain Bacteria; phylum Desulfobacterota; class DSM-4660; order Desulfatiglandales; family HGW-15; genus JAIPEI01. Next base: position 1,455 of record CAYVVQ010000085.1, read on the forward strand.
CTTCCGAAACCGGCCGGCCTTTACGTCCGCCTTGAGGTCCCGGTTCGTGGCCGTGATCAGGCGGGCGTCCACCCGACGAGTCCTCTCGCTTCCCACCGGCTCGAAGGTGCCTTCCTGGAGGACCCGCAGGAGCTTGGCCTGTAGCACCAGGGGCAGCTCCGAGACCTCGTCCAGAAAGAGGCTTCCCCCGTCGGCCAGGTCGAACCGCCCCCGCTTGTCCCGCAGGGCGCCCGTGAAGGCGCCCTTCACGTGCCCGAAGAGCTCGCTCTCCAGCATGCCCTCGGGCAGGGCCGCCGAGTTGACCGGGACGAAGGGGCCGCCCCCCCGCCGGCTCTCGCCGTGGACGGCCGCGGCCACCAGCTCCTTTCCCGTGCCCGTCTCCCCGGTGATGCAGACGGGGTAGTCCGTGGTGGCCGTCTCCCGGATCCGGGCGTAGACCTGGAGCATCTTCGGGTCCCGGCCGATGATCCCGGCGAATCCCTCCAGGTCCCCGTGCTCGATCTTCAGGCCGATCAGGTCGGTGACGTCCCGGAAGGAGGCGATGACCCCGGCGAGCGTCCCGTCCTCGCCCTCGATCCCGTTCACCCGCATCTCCAGCCGGCGCGGCTCGCCCTTCCGGGTGAGGATGTTCAGCGGGTAGTCGGCGTGGTCGAGGTGTTGGGGAGGGCCCTCCAGGAAGGCGCATCGCCCCCCGCAGAAGGGGTGGCCGAAGGTCTCGTGGCAGTCCCGGCCCAGGACCTCCTCCCGGGAGAACCCGGTGACCTCCTCGGCGGCCCGGTTGAAGTAGAGGATCCTCCGCTGAGGATCGTGGGCAATGATGCCCTCGGTGAGGCTGTCCAGGATCCGTTCCAGGTTTTCCTTTTCTTTCAGCAGCCGTTCGATGGTGAGCTTGCTCATGGGGTCCCGGTTCGAAAGGGGTGATCGGGCGCGGTTTCCGGCAAGGATCATAGTGGAATCGAACGCTTGCTTCAAGCGCAATGATGCCCGCCTGTTGCCGATGGGGCCTGCGTGGTTACGTTAAGAAGAGAAAAAGGCCCACACGGGACGCCTGAAACCCGACACCCCCGATGCTTCCGGGGAGAAAGGAACCTATCATGGACAACCACGGAAAGGCGGCCGGGCCCAGGACCAACCGGCTGGCCGGCGAGAAGAGCCCCTACCTGCTCCAGCACGCGCACAACCCGGTGGACTGGTTCCCGTGGGGAGAAGAGGCCTTCGAGACGGCCCGCCGGCTGGACCGACCCGTGTTCCTCTCCATCGGCTACGCCACCTGCCACTGGTGCCACGTCATGGAGAAGGAGTCCTTCGAGAACCCGGAGGTGGCGGAGCTGATGAACCGGGCGTTCGTGTCGGTCAAGGTGGACCGGGAGGAACGCCCCGACCTGGATCACATCTACATGACCGCCTGCCAGATGCTCACCGGAAGCGGGGGGTGGCCCCTCACCATCGTGATGACCCCGGAGAAGATGCCCTTTTTCGCCGCCACCTACATCCCGCCGAAGGCCCGGTTCGGCCGGGCGGGCATGGTGGAGCTCGTCCCGAGACTCCAGGACGTCTGGGAGAATCGCAGGGACGAGGTGATGGACTCCGCAGGCAAGATCCTCGCGGCCCTCGAGACCGCGGCCGTTCCCGAGGCGGAGGGCGATTTGGGAATGGAGGCCCTCGACCGCGCCTTCGAGGAGCTCTCCGGCTCGTTCGACGCCCGTCACGGCGGCTTCGGCAAGGCGCCCAAGTTCCCCTCGCCCCACAACCTGCTCTTTCTTCTGCGGTACTGGAAGCGGACCGGCAACCCCCGTGCCCTGGAGATGGTGGAGTCCACCCTGGCCGCCATGCGGCGGGGCGGCCTGTTCGACCACGTGGGATTCGGCTTTCACCGCTACGCCACGGACGAGACCTGGCTCGTGCCCCACTTCGAGAAGATGCTCTACGACCAGGCCATGCTCGCCATGACCTATGTCGAGGCCTGGCAGGCCACGGGAAAGGGCCTCTACCGAAGGACCGCGGAGGCGGTGTTCGCCTACCTCCTGCGGGACATGGTCACCCCGGAGGGGGGGCTCTGCGCGGCCGAGGACGCCGACAGCGAGGGGGTCGAGGGCAAGTTTTACGTCTGGACCGAGCGTGAGATCCGGGACACGCTTCCGGAGAGCGACGCCGACCTGGTGATCCGGGCGTTCAACGTGTCCGAGGAGGGCAACTTCCGGGATGAGGCAACCGGAAGAAAGACCGGGGAGAACATCCTCCACCGGTCGCAGGGCCCACAGGCCCGACCTCTGAATCCGGACGAGAAGGCGCGCCTGGAGGCGGCGCGCGAGACCCTCTTCGGGATTCGGGAGCGCCGCGTGCGTCCCCTCCGGGACGACAAGGTGCTCACGGACTGGAACGGGCTCATGATCGCCGCTCTGGCGCGGGGCGCCCGGGCGTTCGAGAACCCGGCCTACGCGGAGGCGGCCGCCCGCGCGGCCGCGGTCGTCGAGGCGCGGCTCTCCGGGGCCGGGGGGCGGCTCCTTCACCGCTACCGGGACGGCCAGGCCGCCGTCGAAGGACTTCTGGACGACTACGCTTTCCTGGCCTGGGGGCTGCTGGAGCTCTACGAGGCGACCTTCGAGGAGAAGCACCTCCGCTGGGCCCTGGAGCTGGCAGACGTCATGCGATCCCGCTTCGAGGACGCGGAGCGGGGGGGATTCTTCTTCGCCGCGAAGGGCGCCGAGGACCTGATCGTCCGCAAGAAGGAGTTCCAGGACGCGGCGGTCCCCGCGGGGAACAGCGTGGCCGCTCTGATCCTCCTGAGGCTGGCCAGGCTCACGGGGCGGTCCGATCTCGAAGAGAGCGCGTCCGGCGTTTTTCAGGCCCTCGCCGGGACCGTGGATCGGCTCCCCTCGGCCTTCACCTTCCTTCTGTCCGCTCTGGACTTCGCCACGGGCCCCACGCAGGAGGTGGTCATCGTGGGGGACCGGGACGGCGACGACACCCGGGCCATGGTCCAGGTGCTCGGTTCCCGCTTCCTTCCGGACACGGTGACCCTGCTCCGGCCCGCGGACCGGGGCACCCCGGACATCGACACCCTGGCCCCGTTCGTGCGCCACCACGAGATGGTGGAGGGGAAGGCTGCGGCCTACGTCTGCCGGGACCGGGCCTGCCGGGCCCCGGTGACCGGTTCGCAGGCGCTCCTGGCGGCCATCGAAGGGGCTGCGGGGTCGTGACAAAAAAAGCGGGACGTTTCAAAACGCCCCGCTCGCATCGTTTTCTCTATCGGCCCGTGAAATGCAGGCCCCCAGCGCCCTATTCCGTGGCCTTACGTTCGTGGCAGCTGTAGCACCGGAACGGAGCCCACTCCTCGTCACCGCCTTCGTTCATCTCCCTGTGGCAGGTGCGGCAGCTTTTGTGGTAGGCCGTGGACAGCTTGTACACGCCGCCCTGCGGTTTTCCGGGCTTGTGGCAGGAGATGCAAGGCTTGGCCTCGTCGTCCTCGGTCCAGACGTTCTCGCCGTCGACGTAGTCGTGGTGGCAGTCCTCGCAGAAGAGGCCGTAGTCCTCCCAGTGGACGTCGTGGGTGAACTTGACCGGGCCCATCTTCCGATTGGGATAGACGTCGTTCCGGATGAGCATGTAGTTTTCGTACTCCTCGGTGTCCCCTGCGGACGCGTCCTGCTCGGTGGAACAGGCCGGAAGGGAACCGAGGAGGATCGCCATCAGAAGGGCAAGGTACCTTGCAGACAAGCTCCGACCTCCTTTCGCCCCGCGTCGTCCGTCCTCCTCGTTCGCTGGAGGAGAACCGCGAGGCGGCGGTTCATCAAGGCAAGGCTTTTCATTGCACATTGGGCCCTGTTCCGCAACCAAAATCTTCCGCACCTCACCGGTGCTTTCGAAACCCCAGGACGACCCAGGCCGCGCCCCAGCCCAGGGCCACGGGCCCCAGCCCGATGAGGGCGAAGGGGAGGAGGTCTCCCCGCCAGGGGGTCCAGATCAGTGCGGCTCCGACCGCCCAGACCCCGCTCGCAAGAACGGCCAGGCGGGCGCGCCCGCCTAGAAGGGGAGCCGTCCGTCCCTCCCGTTCCCCGCTCTCTCCCCGGCGGCCGAGCCTCGGGAGGAACCAGATCACCACGATGATCAGGACGATGAGCAGGATTTCCTGAATGCCGGACAAGGACGGCCTCCATGGGAACGGGGCGGGCGATGGGACGCTGAGCGACACGGACCGATATTGCCCGGAGCGGAGAGGGTTCGTCAAGCACAAGGTGCCCCCGCCCGAGAGCCAAAGCCCGCCCTTGCCGCCTCCCATGGTTGTGATACAATCGCACCCCAGACCGAAGATGCGAGAGAGCGAGGAGGCGGCGTGAGGGTCCTTTTCTACGCAGGCAAGGGAGGGGTGGGGAAGACGAGCGTGGCGTCGGCCACGGGGATTCGGACCGCGGAGGCGGGGAACCGCACCGTGATCCTCTCCCTGGACACGGCCCACAGCCTGTCCGACGTCTTCGACCTGGACCGCGACCTGCTGGACCGGAACCGGGGGCGCCCCGTTCGGGTGGCGGACAACCTCTGGATCCAGGAGATGGACATCCAGGAGGAGATCCGCAGGAACTGGGGGGACATCCACAAATACATCTCCACCCTGCTCAACACCACCGGGCTGGAGGAGATCCTGGCCGAGGAGCTGGCCGTCCTGCCGGGGATGGAGGAGGTGAGCCTGCTCCTCTACATCAACCGCTATGTGCAGCGGGAGATGTTCGACGTGATCATCCTGGACTGCGCACCCACCGGGGAGTCCCTGCGCTTCATCAGCATCCCGACCACGCTCGAGTGGTACATGAAGAAGATCTTCCGGCTGGAGCGCACCATCGCCCGGTACGCGCGCCCCGTGGCCAAAAAGCTCTACGACGTGCCCCTCCCCGGCGAGGACTACTTCGACGAGCTGGAGCGGCTGTTCGAGCGCCTCGAGGGGGTCGACCGGATCCTGACGGACCCGGAGACCACCAGCGTCCGCCTGGTGACCAACCCGGAGAAGGTGGTGCTCAAGGAGACCCAGCGCGCCTTCATGTACTTCTGCCTCTACCGCATGAACATCGATGGGATCATCGTGAACCGGGTTCTCCCCGACGGCGTGACGGACGGGTACTTCGACGGGTGGAAGCGGAGCCACGAGCGCCATCTGGAGGCCGCCCGCTCCGTCTTCAGCCCCATCCCCGTCTTCCCGGTCCACCTGCTGGGCTCCGAGGCCCTGGGCTACGAGGCCCTCCGGGACCTGGGACGCCGCATCTACGGGGAGCGGGACCCCCTGGATCGCTTCTTCGACCGGGAGCCCTATCGCCTGGTCAAGGAGAACGGGGGCTACCGCCTGGTGATCACGCTGCCTTTCGCGACCCGGGAGAGCGTGGAGCTCAACCGGGTCGCGGACGAGCTCATCGTTCGCGTGGGCGGGATCCAGCGGCACGTGATGCTGCCGCGGCCCGTGGCCGCGTCCACCGGGATCCGGGCCCGGGTCGACGGCCGCGAGCTGAACATCCATTTCGAGGAGGAGGATCATGGACGAGAAAACCCATGAGCAGGAGACGTTCATCTGTCCGGTGGGACGCTTTTTCAGCCGGCTGGAGAAGTGCGGGGAACGGGGATCGGATTTTCGCGGTCACCTGAAGCAGTCGCGGATCGAGTTCCTCAAGGCGATCCGGTCCCTGGTGGACGAGGGAATCGAGCGCATGGAGAAGGAGCCGGGCAAGGAGGAGCGCAAGGCGACCCGGATCGAGGTGGAGTAGCGTCTTGACGGGGAGGGGGGGCTCTGGTAGAAGACCGGGATTCCGATCGAAAAGGAGAGCGCAACCCGTTGGAATTCACCGCGATCAAGGGATTCAAGGACATCCTGCCCGCCGAGATCGACCCCTGGCAGCGACTGGACGCCCGCGCCCGCCTGATCTTCGACGCCTTCGGCTTTCGGGAGATCAAGCCCCCGGCCATGGAGTGGACGGAGCTCTTCAGCCGGTCCATCGGCGAGGACACGGACATCGTTTCCAAGGAGATGTACACCATCCGCGACAGCAAGGGCCGCGGCATGACCCTCCGCCCCGAGGCCACGGCCTCGGTGGTGCGCGCCTACACCCAGAACCGGCTCTACCAGGAGAACCCGGTTCAGAAGCTCTTCGTCACGGGCCCCATGTTTCGTCACGAGAACCCCCAGAAGGGCCGGTTCCGGCAGTTTCACCAGATCGACGCGGAGATCTTCGGCGACCCGGGCCCCCGTTCTGACGCCGACCTGATCGTGATGCTCCTCCACCTGTTCGACTCCCTCTCCCTCTCGGGCCTCTCGCTCCAGCTCAACTCCCTGGGCTGCCCCGACTGCCGCCCCGCGTTCCGGGAGGCGCTCCGGGGCTACCTGGAGAGCCGTGCCCGGGGGCTGTGCGAGGATTGCACCCGCCGCGCCGAGACCAACCCGCTCCGGGTGTTCGACTGCAAGGTGGCGGCCTGCCAGGGGCTGGTGGCCGGGGCGCCCTCGGTGCTGGATCACCTCTGCGGGGACTGCAGGGACCACTTCGACGCGCTCCAGGGGCTCCTGGGAGACGCCGACGTGGTCTACACCGTCAACCCCCGGCTCGTGCGCGGCCTCGACTACTACACCCGGACCGCCTTCGAGATCCAGAGCGAGCGCCTGGGCGCCCAGAACGCCGTGGCCGGCGGGGGGCGCTACGACGGTCTGGTCAAGCAGCTCGGCGGCCCGGACCACCCGGCCATCGGGTTCGCCATCGGCGTGGAGCGGTTGATCGCGCTCATGAACGAGGTCCGGGAGCCCGAGCAGCCGGCGCCCTCCCTGTTCGTGGCCGCCCTGGGCGACGAGGCGGCCCGGAAGGCCTTCGCTTGGGTGACCGCCCTCCGGAAGGGCGGCGTTCGGGTGGAGACGGACTACGCCGCCCGGAGCCTCAAGTCCCAGATGAAGCGGGCGGACCGCCTGGGCGCCCCCAAGGTCCTCATCGTGGGCGAGAACGAACTCGCCTCGGGCAAGGGGCTTCTCCGGGACATGGAGACGAAGGCCCAGGAGGAGATCCCCCTGGACGGCCTGGTGGAGCGAATAGGGGACGTTTTTGCATAATTCGATAACTCCCCTTTGTCGAACTGTCGATCCCGGTTACGCACGTGGCGATTCGACCGCTGTCCAAGGGTACCGCGGCTCGAGTTATCGAATTATGCAAAAACGTCCCCTATTTTGAAGGAAGGAGCACGCTTGCAGATCGACACGCTGGGAGACTGGAAGAGGACCCACGACTGCGGGGCGCTCCGCGCCGGGGACGCGGGCCGCGAGGTCGTGCTCATGGGCTGGGTCCACGTGCGGCGGGATCTGGGGAACCTGATCTTCATCGACCTCCGGGACCGGGAGGGCATCACCCAGGTGGTGTTCGACCCCCAAGTGGACGCAGGGGTCCACGAGCGGGCCCACGTGCTCCGGGGCGAGTGGGTGGTGGCCGTCCGCGGCGAGACCGTCCCACGGCTCGAGGGGCAGGAGAACCCGGACATGGCCACGGGCGCGGTGGAGGTCCGGGCGAAGGCGCTCAAGATCCTGAACCGCACCGAGATCCCGCCCTTCCAGGTGGCGGGCGCGGTGGACGCCTCCGAGACCCTCCGCCTCAAGCACCGCTACCTGGAGCTCCGCCGTCCCCGGGTGTTCCGGAACTTCCGCACCCGCCACCGGATCGCGGCCTGCGTGCGGGACTACCTGAACCACGAGGGGTTCATCGAGGTGGAGACCCCGATCCTCACAAAGAGCACCCCCGAGGGCGCCCGGGACTACCTGGTCCCGAGCCGGGTGAACCAGGGGCTGTTCTACGCCCTGCCCCAGTCCCCCCAGCTCTTCAAGCAGCTCCTCATGGTGTCCGGGTTCGACCGGTACTACCAGATCGTCCGCTGCTTCCGGGACGAGGACCTCCGGGCCGATCGCCAGCCGGAGTTCACCCAGGTGGACCTGGAGATGTCCTTTGCGGACGAGGAGACCGTCATGGCCCTTCACGAGGGCATGATGCAGTCCCTCTACCGCACGGTGCTGGACAAGGAGCTGACCCTCCCCTTTCCCCGCCTCACCTACCGGGAGGCCATGGACCGGTTCGGCACGGACCGGCCGGACACCCGGTTCGGGCTGGAGATCCGAGACCTGACCGGGCCCGCGTCCGGGTCCGACTCTCGGGTGTTCCGTCAGGTCATTGACGGCGGGGGCGTGGTCAAGGCGGTCACGGTGCCCGGCGGCGCGGAGGGGTTCTCGAGGAAAGACCTGGACGGGCTGGGCGCCTCCGCGGCCGAGTGGGGCGCCAAGGGCCTAGCCTGGGCCAAGGTGGCGGAGGGCGGCTGGCAGTCCCCCATCAAGAAGTTCTTCCCCGAGGGGATCCAGGGGGAGATGAACCGGGCCGCGGGCGCGGGACCCGGCGACCTCCTGCTCCTGGTTTCGGACCGGGACGAGACCGCCCTCCACGCCCTCGGCATGCTCCGGCTGCACCTGGCCCGGAGGCTCGGCCTGGTCCCGGAAGACGAGCCCGCCTTCGTCTGGGTGACCGAGTTCCCCCTCCTCGAGTACGACGAGGAGGAGGGCCGTCTCGCCGCCGTCCACCACCCCTTCACCTCACCCGTGGAGGAGGACCTGCCCCGGCTCGCGGAGGAGCCCGGGTCCGTGCGGGCCCGGGCCTACGACCTGGTGCTGAACGGGAGCGAGATCGGAGGCGGGAGCGTCCGCATTCACACGCGCGAGCTCCAGGACCAGCTGTTCCGCATCCTGGGCATCAGTACCGAGGAGGCGGAGGCCAAGTTCGGCTTCTTCCTCGAGGCCCTCAGGTACGGGGCGCCGCCCCACGCCGGCATGGCGCTCGGGTTCGACCGCCTGGTGGCCGTCATGACCGGCGCGGAGAGCATTCGCGAGGTGATCGCCTTTCCCAAGACCCAGCGGGCCACCTGCCCGCTCACCGGCGCCCCGTCCCGGGTGGACGAGCGGCAGCTCCGGGAGCTCGGGATCTCCCTCCACCCCGAAGAGTGACGGGTTCGCAAGAACCCGCTCTCCCGCCGCCGGGCACGCTAAAACCTACCCGCCCTGCTGCTCAAAGCCTTCCTGCACAGGCAGCGGCCCCTCGAAAAAAGGGAGTTGACAACTTCCGCCCCGAGGGTATAATCAAGGCTTAACGTCCGAATGGAAACGGTTCGAGCTCGAGGCATCCCATGCGTTTCACCGACATCCGGTCCATCATCATTACCACCGCAGCAGGGGCACCCGTGTGCGCTCTGCTGCTCCTTCTTGGGATCGGTCTGAAACCCCCGGGTCTGATGATGGAATAGTAGGCGACAAACCAAAAAATCCGTTATCAGGCCAACCCTGATAACGGATTTTTTTTGGTCGAAAGCGAGGACGCACCATGCAGTCGGTTACCCTGTACGACACCACACTTCGAGACGGCACCCAGGGCGAGCAGGTCACCCTGTCGGCTGAGGACAAGATGAGCATTGCCCGGAAGCTGGACGAGTTCGGTATCCCTTACATCGAAGGGGGATGGCCGGGCTCCAACCCCAAGGACGCCCGCTTCTTCCAGATGGCCCGCAAGGACCCGCTCCGCCGGGCGAGGCTCGCGGCCTTCGGAAGCACCCGAAAGCCCGGCGGCAAGGCGGAGACTGATCCCAACGTGGCCGCCCTCCTGAAGACCGAGACCGGCGTGGTCACGGTGGTGGGCAAAAGCTGGGACCTCCACGCCACGGAGATCCTGGGGACCACCCTGGACGAGAACCTCCGCATGATCCGGGAGACGGTTTCCTACCTCAAGTCCCGGGACCGGGAGGTGGTTTACGATGCGGAGCACTTCTTCGACGGCTGCCGGCGCAACCCGGACTACGCCATGAAGACCGTGGAGGCGGCCGTGGAGGGCGGCGCGGACTGGATCGTGCTCTGCGACACCAACGGCGGCATGATGCCCCACGACCTGGAGGACGCGGTGGCGCGGGCGGCCGCGCGCATCCCCGTCCCCTTCGGCATCCACGTGCACAACGACTGCGGCATGGCCCTGGCCAACTCCCTGGCCGCGGTCCGGGCGGGCGCCGCCATGGTCCAGGGTACCATCAACGGGTACGGGGAGCGGTGCGGGAACGCGGACCTGGTCTCCATGCTGGGCGTGCTCCAGGTCAAGATGGGGTACGACTGCGTCTCCCCGGAGAAGCTCGAGCAGCTCACCGAGGTCTCGCGCTTCGTGAGCGAGGTGGCCAACGTGCCTCCCTCCAACCAGCGTCCCTTCGTGGGCCGGAGCGCCTTCGCGCACAAGGGCGGCATCCACGTGAGCGCCATCATGAAGAACCCCGCCGCCTACGAGCACGCGGATCCCGAGCGGGTGGGGAACCGCCGGCGGGTGCTGGTGTCCGACCTCTCGGGAAAGAGCAACATCGCCTACAAGTCGAAGGAGCTGGGTATCTCCCTCGGCGGAAACGGGTACGACAGCCGCAAGATCGTGGAGCGGATCAAGGAGATGGAGGACCAAGGCTACCAGTTCGACGCGGCCGAAGGCTCCCTCGAACTCCTCATGAAGAAGGTGACCGGCCAGTTCGAGGCCCCTTTCACCCTGGAGTCCTTCCGCGTGACCCTGGAGAAGGACGGGGACGCTCCCACATCGTCCCACGCCACCATCAAGATCTCGGTGGAGGGCGAGGAGGAGATCACCGCGGCCGAGGGGGACGGCCCGGTGAACGCGCTGGACAACGCCCTCCGGAAGGCCCTCTACAAGTTCTACCCGGAGATCCGGGAGATGGGCCTGGTGGACTTCAAGGTCCGGGTGATCGACGGCCGGGAGGCCACGGCCGCCCGGGTCCGGGTCAACATCGAGACCCGCGACCCCCGGGAGATCTGGTCCACCATCGGGGTCTCGGAGAACGTGATCGAGGCCAGCTGGCAGGCCCTGGCCGACAGCGTGGAGTACAAGCTGCTCAAGGTGAGAAACGGCAAGAACAAGAAGGAGACTCGGAACGCGCAGGCCGGCTGAGCCGGGCCCGCGCCCGTACGGAAAGCAACCCGAATGAAGACACCTCACACAGTGACAAAGGAGCGGTTCACCGCAGATCCCCCCGCAACGGGGAGTCTGCGGAGGGTCCTTGGGGAAGGCCCCGTTTCCGGTTCGACACCCGTTTGACCTCCACGAGAACCCGGCGCAACCCTCGAGGGGCGCCGCAAAAGGAAAGGCATTCCCCATGACCGAGAGCAACCGCATCATCATCTTCGACACCACCCTCCGGGACGGCGAGCAGTCGCCCGGAGCCAGCATGAACACGGCGGAGAAGGTCCGCATCGCCACCCAGCTGGAGCGGCTGGGCGTGGACGTGATCGAGGCCGGCTTCCCGGCCGCCTCGTCGGGCGACCTGGAGGCGGTCCGCACCATCGCGGAGAAGGTCCGCGGGCTCAGCGTGGCCGCCCTGGCCCGGACCTCCCGGCAGGACATCGACCGGGCCTGGGAGGCCGTCCGCGATGCGGCCCGCCCCCGGATCCACACCTTCCTCGCCACCTCGGACATCCACATGGAGCACAAGCTCCAGATGACCCGCGACCAGGTGGTGGAGGCCGTGGTGGAGGCCGTCCGCTACGCCCGGACCTACACGGACGACGTGGAGTTCTCGGCCGAGGACGCTTCCCGGAGCGACCGCGACTTCCTCTGCCGGGTGTTCGAGGCGGCCGTGGAGGCGGGCGCCACCACGGTGAACGTACCGGACACGGTGGGTTACATCCTGCCCCACGAGTTCGCCGAGCTGATCCGCTACCTCCAGGAGCACACGCCCAACCTCCACGAGGCGGTCCTGAGCGTCCACTGCCACAACGACCAGGGCCTTGCCACGGCCAACACCCTGGCCGGGCTCGCGTCCGGCGCCCGCCAGGTGGAGGTCACCGTGAACGGCATCGGCGAGCGGGCCGGCAACACCTCCCTGGAGGAGGTGGTGATGACCCTGCACAACCACCGGGCCAGCCTGAACCTCTCCACCGGGATCGAGACCCGCGAGATCTACCCCACCAGCCGCCTGGTCTCCACCGTCACGGGCATCGTGATCCAGCCCAACAAGGCCGTGGTGGGGGCCAACGCCTTTGCCCACGAGGCGGGCATCCACCAGGACGGCGTGCTCAAGAACCGCCTGACCTACGAAATCATGGAGCCCGGGACCGTGGGCATCTCCCAGAACCGCCTGGTCCTGGGCAAGCACTCCGGACGCCACGCTTTCCGGGACAAGCTCGCCGCCCTGGGCTACGAGCTGGAGGAGGAGCAGTTCAACCACCTGTTCCGGAAGTTCAAGGACCTGGCCGACAAGCGCAAGGAGATCCTGGACGAGGACATCGAGGTGCTCTACGCCGAGGAGATCCTGCGCGCGCCGGACTTCTACCGCCTGGAGTACCTCAACGTGGTGAGCGGCACCCAGCTCGTGCCCACGGCCATGGTCAAGCTCGCCATGGACGGGGTGGAGATGCAGAGTGCCGGGTTCGGCAACGGGCCCATCGATGCGGCCTACAACACCATCGCCAAGATGACCGGGACCCGCTCCAAGCTGATGCGTTTCTCCATCAGCTCGGCCAGCGGCGGCACCGACGCCCAGGGCGAGGTGACCGTGCGGCTCAAGGAGAACGGGTTCGTGGCCCTGGGCAAGGGGGCCGATCCGGACATCATCACGGCCAGCGCCAAGGCCTACGTGAACGGCTTGAACCGGCTCGAGTACCTGAAAAAGAACCCCTCCCTCTCCCCGGATGAGCGGGGACTGTGATGACTTACTACACTCACACTCACACTCACACTTACACCTACACTTACACC
>CAYVVQ010000085.1:14333-17608 GCA_964454455.1 uncultured Desulfobacterales bacterium
ACACTTACACCTACACTTACACCGGGTTCACCCCATGACCACACCCATGACCATCACCGAGAAGATCCTCGCGGCCCATGCGGGCCGCGAGGCCGTTCACCCCGGCGAGCTGATCCAGGTGCACGTGGACGTGGCCCTGGCCAACGACATCACCGCCCCGCTCGCCATCCGCGTCTTCCGCGAGATCGGCGTCGATCGCCTCTTCGACCCCGATCGGGTCGCCCTGGTGGCCGACCACTTCGTGCCCAACAAGGACATCGCCTCGGCCGAGCAGACCAAGATCGTGCGCGACTTCGCCCGGGAGCAGGGCGTCCGTCACTACTACGAGCCCGGGAGCGGCGGGGTGGAGCACGTGATCCTGCCCGAGATGGGGATCGTGGGGCCCGGCGACCTGGTCTTGGGCGCGGACAGCCACACCTGCACCTACGGCGCCTTGGGCGCCTTCTCCGCCGGCGTGGGGAGCACCGACCTGGGCGCGATCCTGGCCACGGGCGAGACCTGGCTCAAGGTGCCGCCGACCATTCGGGTGGTCTTCGAGGGCGAGCTTCGATCCTGGGTGGGCGGCAAGGACCTCATCCTCCACACCCTGGGCATGATCGGCGTGGAGGGGGCCGCCTACAAGAGCCTCGAGTTCACCGGTCCCGTCGTGGAGCGGCTCCCCATGGATGACCGGTTCACCATGGCCAACATGGCTGTCGAGGGCGGTGCCAAGAACGGGATCGTGCCCCCGGACGAGACCACCCGGGCCTACGCGGCCGGGAGGACCCTCAGGGGGCCGGTTTACTACACGAGCGACCCCGAGGCCGAGCTGGACAAGGAACTCCGCCTGGACGTGTCGGACCTGGAGCCCCAGGTGGCGTGCCCCCACTCGCCCGACAACGTCCGTCCAGTCTCCGACGTCAAGGACATGACTCTGGACCAGGTCTTCATCGGCTCCTGCACCAACGGCCGCCTGGGCGACCTCCGCCTGGCCGCCTCCCTCCTGAAGGGACGCTCCGCCGCCCCGGGCACCCGCGTCATCGTGCTCCCGGGATCCCGGGCGGTCTTTCAGGAGGCACTCCGGGAAGGCCTCATCGAGACCTTTCTCGCAGCCGGCGCGACCGTGGGCCCGCCCAGCTGCGGCCCCTGCCTGGGGGGACACCTGGGCATCCTGGCCGCCGCGGAGCGGGCGCTCGCCACGAGCAACCGGAACTTCGTGGGTCGCATGGGCCACCCCGAGAGTGAGGTCTTTCTGGCCGGGCCCGCCGTGGCTGCGGCCTCGGCCGTGCTGGGGCGAATCGCGTCGCCGGACGAGCTCTGAGCCGATCCGCCATCACCAAAGACACGAACGTAGAGGACGGGAACCAGGCGGTTCTTCGAGAAAAGAGGGCACGCACATGTCGATTGAAGGAAGGGTCTGGCGGTTCGAAGACCACGTGGACACGGACCTGATCATCCCGGCCCGCTACCTGAACGTCTCGGACGCCCAGGAGCTGGCCGCCCACTGCTTTGCCGACCTCCGCCCCGAGTTTGCCGAGGGCGCCCAAACCGGGGACATCCTGGTGGCGGGCAAGAACTTCGGGTGCGGCTCCTCCCGGGAGCACGCGCCCCTGGCCATCCGCGAGGCGGGCGTCCGGGCGGTCGTGGCCGAGAGCTTCGCCCGGATCTTCTACCGGAACGCCTTCAACATCGGGCTCCCCCTGTTCGAGTGCGCGGCGGCGGCCCGGGCCCTCCAGGAGGGAGACCGCGCGGCCGTGGACCCGGCCACCGGGGAGATCCGGCGTCTCGAGACCGGCGAGCTTTTCCAGGCCGAGCCCATCCCGTTCTTCATGCAGGAGCTCGTTGCGGCCGGCGGGCTGGTTCCCTACCTGCGTCAACGCCGAGGGACGTAGCCAGACACCCCGGCTCGGTATCGATTTTCGTGGGGCGGGGTTCCACATCCCGCCGTCCAGGCCCGAACCATCACGACCCTGCAGCCGTCTCCGGCGGCCGGCAGGGGGACGAAACAGGAGACATTCATGACGACGACCTATCGCATCGGGGTGATCCCCGGTGACGGCACCGGCCCCGAGGTGGTGGCCGAGGGCATCAAGGCCCTCCGCGCCCTGGCCCCTATGTGCGATCTCGCATTCGACTTCACGACCTTCAACGTGGGCGGCGAGGCCTACATGGCCGACGGCACCCTCCTGCCCGGCGGCATGGTCAAGGACCTGCGGGAGATGGACGCCATCTACCTCGGCGCCATCGGACACCCGGACGTCAAACCGGGCATCCTGGAGCGGGAGGTCCTGCTCAAGCTGCGCTTCGAGCTGGATCTCTACATCAACCTCCGCCCCGTGGCGCTCTTTCCGGGCGTTCCCACGCCCATCAAGGGCAAGGGGCCCGAGGAGATCGACTTCGTGGTGGTCCGGGAGAACACGGAAGGCTTCTATGCGGGAAGCGGCGGGTTTCTGCGAAAGGGCACGCCGGACGAGGTGGCCGTGCAGGAGTCGGTGAACACCTTCAAGGGCGTGGACCGGTGCATCCGCTACGCCTTCGAGGCCTGCCGGAAGCGGGACCGGCGAAAGAAGCTCACCCTGGTGGCCAAGACGAACGTCCTGACTTTCGAGTCGGACCTGTGGGAGCGAAGGTTCCTGGCCGTCGCCCGGGAATACCCGGACGTGGAGACCGACTACCAGCACGTGGACGCCTGCTGCATGTGGATGGTCAAGAACCCGGAGATCTACGACGTGGTGGTCACGAACAACATGTTCGGCGACATCATCACGGACATCGGAGCCGTGATCCAAGGGGGGCTGGGAATCGCCGCCGGGGGCAATGTGAACCCCGGATCGGTCTCCATGTTCGAGCCCATCGGCGGGTCGGCCCCCAAGTACGCCGGCAAGGACAAGATCAACCCCCTGGCCGCCGTCTGCGCCGCCCAGATGATGCTGGACCACCTGGGCGAGGCCGAGGCCGCCGGCCTGCTCCTCCAGGCCGTGAAAAAGGTGGTGGCCGAGGACCTGGAGGGCCTGGACGCCGGCCGCATGGGCATGGGGACCCGCGCCGTGGGCGACAAGGTGGTGGAGTCCCTCAGCGCAGCCCGGACCGCGCAATCATAAGGGGACCGGGCCCCGGAATTGAAGGACCGAAAACTGATGGCGTCGTAAAAAGCCTTGAACCTTGAGATCTGCCCTGGAAATATCAATAGGTTATGGCGTTTCCAGCGGCGGGTGAGCGGGTTTTTGCGAACCCGTCAAAACCGGCAATGCCAGCGGGTGCCATTTACTGTATTTACTGACGGATCCGCAAAAGCC
>CAYVVQ010000086.1:0-17471 GCA_964454455.1 uncultured Desulfobacterales bacterium
GGGCAGATCTCAAGGCTTCGGGCTTTTTGCGACGCCATCATAATTCGCTCTTGCAAAGGATGTTTTAGCCTTCAGCGTCAAGAGTTATCGAATGATGCAAAAACGTCCCCTATCCCCCTGCCAGGTCCCGGAAATAGTCGATGGTTCGCACGAGCCCCTCCTCGAGGTCCACCGCGGGCTCCCAGCCCAGCCTCTCCCTGGCCATGCGGATGTCGGGCCTCCGTCGCCTGGGGTCGTCCTCCGGGAGGGGATAATGCTCGATGCGGGAGCGCGAGCCGGTGAGACGGATGACGGTCTCGGCGAGCGCGCCGATCTCGTGCTCCCGGGGGTTGCCCAGGTTCAGGGGGCCGATCAGGTCGTCCGGCCCGTTCATCATCCGAACCAGCCCCTCGATCATGTCGTCGACGTAGCAGAAGGAGCGGGTCTGGGTCCCGTCGCCGTAGATGGTGATGGGCTCGTTCGTGAGGGCCTGGAGGATGAAGCTGCTGACCACCCGGCCGTCCGCCGGGTGCATGCGGGGGCCGTAGGTGTTGAAGATGCGCACCACCCGGATGTCCACGTTGTTCTGGCGATAGTAGTCGAAGAAGAGGGTCTCGGCGCACCGCTTCCCCTCGTCGTAGCAGGCGCGGGGACCGACCGTGTTCACGTTGCCCCAGTAAGCCTCCGGCTGCGGGTGGACCTGCGGGTCCCCGTAGATCTCGCTGGTGGAGGCCTGGAGGATCCGCGCCTTGACCCGCTTGGCCAGGCCCAGCATGTGGATGGCCCCCATGACGCTGGTCTTGGTGGTCTTGACCGGGTTGACCTGGTAGTGGATGGGGCTCGCGGGGCAGGCCAGGTTGTAGATGCGGTCCACCTCCAGGAAGATCGGGTTGACCAGGTCGTGCCGGAGGAGCTCGAACCGCTTGTCGTCCATGAGGTGAAAGACGTTCTGCTTTCGCCCCGTGAAGTAGTTGTCCAGGCAGATGACGTAGCAGCCGTTCTCCAGGAGTCTCCCGCAAAGGTGGGAGCCCAGAAAGCCGGCGCCCCCCGTGACCAGAACCCGTTCCCTGTCGAATGCGTGCAGGCTCATGCGTCGGTTGTGCCTCCTTACCCGGTGGTCCAGGCCAGGTAACCATACAGCACGGGGATGGCGAAGATCAGGCCGTCGATGCGGTCCAGGATGCCCCCATGCCCCGGCAGGATACCCCCGGAGTCCTTGACCCCGAAAGCCCTCTTCAGGAGCGATTCGGACAGGTCCCCGACCTGTCCCACCACGGCGAGGGCCAGGGCGAGGAAGAAGACGGCGACCTTGCCGGCGTGGAAGAAGGCCTGGAACGGGTAGACCGGGATCAGCGCGCAGAGCAGCCCCCCCACGGCGCCCTCCCACGTCTTTCCCGGGCTCACCGAGGGGTGCAGCCTGTGCTTGCCGAAGAACCGGCCGAAGTAAAAGGCCCCCGTGTCCGAGGCGAAGACCACCGCGAGGAGAAAGAAGATCCAGACGTTTCCCGCCGGGTAGCGGTCGATGAAGACCAACATGGCCAGGGGAAGGCAGACGTAAACGAATCCGAAGACGGGGCGGGTGGCGTGCTCGACGGCGTCGCCGCGGTCCCCCGAGGGGGACAGGAGGTGATAGACGAGGGGGATGGCGACGGAGAGGCTGAAGACGGCGGGCATCAGGAAGAAGGAGCCCCGCGAGGCCGTCCAGAAGAGGAGCACGGCGGGGACGGCGCAGAGGGCCCTCATGGCCCCCGGCATCCCGGGAGCGCTCATGCGCACGAACTCCAGGAAACCGCCGACGGCCGCCGCCGCGAGGAACGCGTAGAGGAGCCACCTCGGGCCGAACCCCACGAGGTAGATCAGGACGGGCAGGGCGATCACGCCGGTGAGCCATCGTTTCAGGTGCATGGATCCCTCAAAAATTAGCACATTTTAGGGGACGTTTTTGCATAATTCGATAACTCGGCCCTTTTCGCCGCATCCCCACGTCGCATCCAAGAGTTATCGAATTATGCAAAAACGTCCCCTAGTTGTTGCGCCCCCCCTGCTTCAGCTGGTCCCCGGTGGCCCCGAACCGCCGCTCCCGCCCCTGGTAGTCCTCGATGGCGGCGATGAACTCCTCCCTTCGGAAGTCCGGCCAGAGCGTGGGGGTCACGTAGATCTCCGCGTAGGCCATCTGCCACAGGAGGAAGTTGCTGATGCGCAGCTCCCCGCTCGTGCGGATGAGGAGGTCCGGATCGGGCATGGCCGAGGTGTAGAGGACCCCGGCGACGACGTCCTCCGTGATGTCGCCGGGGGCGAGATCGCCCGCCTCGACCCGTTCGGCCAGCCGGATAGCGGCGTCCGTCAGCTCCTGCCGCCCCCCGTAGCTGAGGGCCAGGGTGAGCGTCATGTCCCGGTTGTGGGCCGTTTCCTCGATGACTTCCAGGAGGGTGGATCGCACGTCGTCCGGGAGGCGGTGGGTGCGGCCGATGGTCCGGAGCCGGATGCCGTTGTCGAGCATCTCCTTCAGCTCGGACTTCAGAAACCGCTTCAGCAGCTTCATGAGGGCCTGGACCTCGGTCCCGGGCCGGCGCCAGTTCTCCTCGCTGAAGGCGTAGAGGGTCAGGAACTCGATGCCGAGCTCCCGGGCGGTCCGCACGACCACGCGGACGGACTCGGAGCCCTGCTCGTGACCCCGGACGCGGTTCAGGGCCCGGCGTTTCGCCCACCGGCCGTTGCCGTCCATGATGACGGCCACGTGCCTGGGAAGCGCTTTCCGATCGTTCTTCGGCATGCCTGATCCAGAGACGAACACGCGCGGGGCGCCCGCGCGTCCCGGGGTGTGCGTGGAGGAGCGGGGGGTCAGAACTCGATGATTTCCTTTTCCTTCTCCGCGGTGATGTCGTCGACCTTCCGGATGAACTCGTCCGTCAGCTTCTGCACGTCCTCCTGGGCCTTGAACATCTCGTCCTCGGAGATCTCCTTCTCGTTCTTGAGCTCCTTGAGCATCTCGTTCGCTTCCCGGCGGTGGTTGCGGACGGCGATCTTGCTCTCCTCGGCCATCTTGCGGGCGAGCTTGGCGAGCTCCTTCCGCCGCTCCTCGGTCAGGGGCGGGATGGCGATGCGGATGATCTTCCCGTCGTTCATCGGGGTGAGGCCGAGCTCGGACTTGAGGATCGACTTCTCGATGTTCCCGATGATGGACTGGTCCCAGGGCTTGATGGTGATCAGCCGGCTCTCCGGGACGGAGACGGAGGCGACCTGGTCCAGGGGCATCCGGGTCTCGTAGGCGTCCACCTTGATCCCGTCCAGCAGGGCCGTGGAGGCCCGCCCCGTGCGGATCCGGTTGAACTCCCGCTTCAACGCGTCCATGCTGTTCGACATCTTCTCCCGCGCTTCGTCCAGGACTTCCTCTTTCATGATGACTCTCCCGAGATGAGTGTCCCCATGTCGTTTTCGAACATGACGCGCCGGATGCTGCCCTTCTTCCTCAGGTTAAACACGATGATGGGCAGGTCCTGGCCCATGGCCAGGCTCACCGCCGTCATGTCCATGACCCGGAGCTTCTTCTCCAGGACTTCCCTGTAGGAGAGGCGGTCGAAGCGCCGGGCGTCCGGCTGGAGGACGGGGTCCGCGTCGAAGACGCCGTCCACCTTGGTGGCCTTGCACAGGGCGTCGGCCTCGATCTCCATGGCCCGGAGGGCCGCTGCGGTATCCGTGCTGAAGTAGGGGTTGCCCGTTCCGGCCCCGAACAGGACGATGCGCCCTTTCCGGAGGTGGTTGACGGCCCGGCCCCGGATGTACGGCTCGGCGATCTTGTTGATGTCGATGGCCGACATGATCCGGACCTCCGAGCCCAGGCCGCTCATGGCCTCCCCGAGGGCGATGACGTTGATCAGGGTGGCCAGCATCCCCATGTGGTCGGCCGGAACCCGCTTGATGCCGTACTCCGACGACTTGAGCCCCCGGAAGATGTTGCCGCCGCCCACCACCAGGGCCAGCTCCACGCCCAGGTCGTGCACCTGGAGGATCTCCTCGGCCACGCTCTTGAGGATGTCCGGGTCGATGCCGAACGAGTCTTCGCCCATGAGGGCCTCGCCGCTCAGCTTGAGCAGTACCCGTTTGAAACGCGGCCGGGATTCCATGGGATCGCTCAGGACTCCTCTCCGAGCTGGAAGCGGGCGAACCGCCTCATGACGATGTTCTCGCCGGTCTTGGCGATCATCTCGTTGAACAGATCCTGGATGGTGATGTCCGGGTTCTTGACGTAAGGCTGCTCCAGCAGGCAGGCCTCGGAGTAGAACTTGTTCATCTTCCCGTCCACGATCTTCTCGATGATCTTCTCGGGCTTGCCGGACTCCTTGGCCTGGGTGGCGTAGATGTCCCGCTCCCGGGCGAGGACGTCCTCGGGCACGCTCTCCCGGTCCACGGCGATGGGGTTGGCGGCGGCGACGTGCATGGCGATGTTCCGGGCGAACTCGGAGAAGTCGTCCGACTTGCCGGTGAAGTCCGTCTCGCAGTTGATCTCGATCAGCACGCCGATCTTCCCGCCGGCGTGGATGTAAGAGGCCACCTGGCCCTCGGAGACCGTGCGGCCGCCGCGCTTCTTCGCCGTGGCGATCCCCTTCTTCCGGAGATGGTCCACGGCCTTCTCCAGGTCCCCTTCGCACTCCGCCAGGGCCTTCTTGCAGTCCATGATGCCGACCCCGGTCTTCTCTCGCAGTTCCTTGACCTGTTCAGCGGTGATATCCAAAGCCTACTCCTCCGTGGTTTTTTCCTCGGTTTCGGGTGCCTGTTCCTTCCGGACGTGGATGATCTCGGGTCCGCCTTCTTCGGCCGCCTCCTGGGGCGTCTCCTCGGCCTGGGGCTCCTCGGCTTCCTCCTCGCCCTCCTTCTCCCGGGCCGCCTGGGCTTCGGCCTCGGCCTTCAGCCGCTCCTCGGCGATGCCGTGGCCCTCGATGCAGGCGTCCGCGATCCTCGAGCAGACCAGCCGGATGGCGCGGATCGCGTCGTCGTTTCCCGGAATGATGTAGTCGATCTCGTCGGGATCGCAGTTGGTGTCCGCGATGGCCACGACGGGGATGCCCAGCTTTCGGGCCTCGCGGACGGCGATGTGCTCCTTTTTCGGGTCGACGACGAAGACGGCGCCCGGGATGTCGTCCATGTTCTTGATGCCTCCCAGGTTCTTCTCCAGCTTCACCATCTCCTTTTCCATCTGAAGGGCTTCCTTCTTGGTGTAGCGGGTCAGGGTGCCTTCCCGCTTCATGGTCTCGAGCTCTTTCAGGCGGTTGATGCTCTTGCGGATGGTCTGGAAGTTGGTCAGGGTCCCGCCCAGCCAGCGGTTGACCACGTAGAACATGCCGCAGCGCTCGCTCTCCTCGGTGACGGAGTCGTGGGCCTGCTTCTTGGTCCCGACGAACAGGACCGGGTAGCCGTCCGCGACGGTCTTGACGATGAACTGGTAAGCCTTGTCAAAAAGCTTGACCGTCTTCTGGAGGTCTATGATATGAATGCCGTTGCGCGCCCCGAAGATGTAGGGCTTCATTTTGGGGTTCCAGCGCCGGGTCTGGTGTCCGAAGTGGACGCCGGCTTCCAGCATCTGCTTCATGCCGATCAATGGTGCCATGGGTTCCTCCTGGTTGTTTTCGGGGGGCCCGCCAGGCCCCGTCCCGGTTGTTCCTCCGTCCAGAGGCGGGGTCGATGCACCGGGTGCTCTGAACGTGCGGATTGGGGTGGCGCCCGCCGCTGCCGGCCCGGGGGCCTTCGGACGATCGCCGATAAAAGTTCAAACTGTTTTCACTACCACCCCGAAAAGGAGAGATCAAGGGAAAAAAGACCGTGTCGGGGTCGACTCCGGGACGGCGAGGACCCGGTTCCCGGCCCGGTTTCCCCGTCCCTGTCACCGACACCGACACGGTCACCGACGCCGACACCGACACCGCCTTGACCTGAGGCCCGCATTTTCCTATAGTGACGTACGCATGAGATCCCGCCAGATAACACAAGAAACTCTCCGCAGCGAGTCTGCGGGGGCCGGGGCTTTCCAGAGCGGACATCAGCGGGAGGCCTTCGTCATTGCGGGCGTCAGCCCGTCTTAGCCTGATCATCACGGGGGGATCGCCCCGGGGCGGGGACGGCCCGCGGGGATCACGGATCCGGAGGAGACCCGCATGGGCGACGAGATCAGGAAGGACCTCAAGAAGCTGGCCCTTCAGACCGAGACCCGACTGGCGGGGTCCCTCCTGAAATGGAAGTGCCGCAAGGAGGGGAAGGCGCCTCCGGAGGACGAGCGGATCCGGCTGGAGTCCGAGCGGGTGGCCGAGCGGGCCAACCGTCTGTTTTCCGAACGGGGAAAACGGGCCTGGGACGAGCTGAAGAAGGCCTGCAGGACATCGGGGGAAGGGGACGGCAAGGGTTGACGGCTTCGCGAAGACCGGCTCAGCCGCCGCTGACACGCCCTGTCGTTTCGAAATGACCAGGGCGGATATCCAGGTTTGACGGGTTCGCAAAAACCCGCTCACCCGCCGCTGGAAACGTTATAACCTATTGATATTTCCAGGGCAGATCTCAAGGTTCAGGGCTTTTTACGACGCCATCAGGTTTGGAGCTCTTGACGACGCCACCAGGACCGAGAAAGAGCGAAATCCTCAAATCCCTTCGGGACCGACTCGACGAGGAGGAGGGCGCGCGTCTCTCGCCGGGGGCCTGCCCCAGCGGGACGGCGGTCCGGCGCCTCCCGGAGGAGACCATCCGCCTCGGCCACCGCCAGGAGTTCGCCCTGGACGCGGACCGCATCCTGCACTCCCTGGCCTACTCCCGCTACATCGACAAGACCCAGGTGTTCTACCTGATCAAGAACGACCACATCACCCACCGCGTCCTGCACGTCCAGCTGGTATCCAAGATCGGCCGCACCATCGGCCGCCTGCTTCGGCTCAACGAGGACCTCATCGAGGCCGTCGCCCTGGGCCACGACATCGGTCACACGCCCTTCGGGCACGACGGGGAGCGGTTCCTCTCCGATCTCTCCCGGCGCTACGGGCTGGGCGCCTTCGTGCACAACATCCAGAGCGTGCGCTTCCTGGAGCGGATCGAGCGCAAGGGGAAGGGGTGGAACCTGACCCTCCAGGTCCTCGACGGCATCCTCTGCCACGACGGGGAGCTCCACAGCGAGGCCCTGAAGCCGGACCGGGACAAGGGGTTCGAGCGTATGGCCCGGGAGATGGAACGCAAGTCCGCGGACCCCGACTTCGAGATCTGGCCCATGACCCTGGAGGGCTGCGTGGTCCGCATGGCGGACACCATCAGCTACATCGGGAGGGACATCGAGGACGCCATCCGTCTGGGTCTCATCTCGAGGCGGGACATCCCGGACCGGTGCCGGGAGATCCTCGGCGACACGAACGGCACCATCGTCTACACCCTTGTGGAGGATCTCGTGGCGAACAGCCTGGATCTCCCCTACGTCCGCTTCAGCCCGGAGGTGGGGGAGGCCCTCGGCCGGCTGAAGGCCTTCAACCACGAGCGGATCTACATGAGCGGGCGGGTCAAACGGCAGACGCCGAAGATCCGGCTCATGTTCGAGCTCCTGTTCGAGAGGTACATGAAGGACCTCGATGCCGGCGCGGAGGACTCGGCGATCTTTCGCGGTTTCCTGGACGGCATGGCCCCGTGCTACCGGGACGAGACCCCGCCCGCGGAGATCGTCCGGGACTTCATCGCCGGCATGACGGACGACTACTTCCTGGACCAGTGTCGCGCCCATCTCGTGCCGACCGCGGAGCCCATGTTGCGATAGGTGCCATGGTTTTCGAGTGGCGGCTGAGGATTTTCAGAGGAACCGGTTGACAATTCGGCGCCGAAAAAGTAAAGAGTATAGTCGTTTCTTGAATCTCTGCTTCATATGGGCCAATAAGGAAAATTTTCACAAACCCTGCCATTGAGGAATGGAGGCGATCGGGAATGAGCCAAGCCCAGGCGCTCGAGGGACAGGACACGCTGTTGGAGCTGGAGAACGTGCACATGTACTTCGGCAAGGTCGCGGCCCTGGCCGGCGTGGATCTTCAGGTCAGGAAGGGGGAGATCCATTCCATCATCGGACCGAACGGCGCCGGGAAGACCGTGATGATGAACTGCATCAACGGCCTCTACGCCCCCCAGAAGGGATCCATCCGCTACAAGGGGGAGACCATCAACCCCCTGAAGCCCCACATGCGCGCCCAGCTCGGCATCTCGCGCACCTTCCAGAAGATCGAGCTGTTCGGCGGCATGAGCGTCCTGGACAACATCCGACTCGGCCGCCACATCCACCTCAAGTCCGGCATCTTCAGCGGGTCGTTCTACCTCGGCAAGACCAAGCGGGAGGAGATCGCAAGCCGCGAGTTCATCGAGGAGGAGATCATCGACCTGCTCGAGATCGAGAGCATCCGGGACAAGACGGTGCACATGCTCCCCTACGGGCTCCAGAAGCGCGTGGAGCTGGGCCGCGCTCTGGCCCTGGAGCCGGAGCTCCTGCTCCTGGACGAGCCCCTGGCCGGCCTCAACCTGGAGGAGGTCGAGGACATGGCCCGCTTCATCCTGGACATCAACGAGGAGGAGCGCTGGAAGGTGACCTGCATCCTGGTGGAGCACGACATGGGCGTGGTCATGGACATCTCTCACCAGGTGTTCGTGCTGAACTTCGGGAACCGCATCATGGACGGAAGCCCCGAGGATGTGCAGAGCAACCCCGAGGTGATCAAGGCGTACCTGGGCGAAGAGGATCTTTATGCCACAAGGAGGTAGGGAGGGCCGTATGAGCGGAGTGAACATGGAAATCAGCAAGGACCTCACCATCCCGAAGCTCTTCCTCAGCCAGTGCCGCAAGTACGGCGACAGCAAGGTGGCCATGCGGGAGAAGGAGTTCGGCATCTGGCGCCCCTACACCTGGAAGGACTACTACGAGAACGTCAAGTACCTCAGCCTGGGCCTGATGGAACTGGGGCTCGAGCCGGGGGACAAGGTCTCCATGATCGGGGACAACCGGCCGGAGGGGCTCTGGGCCGAGATGGCGGCCCTCTGCGCGGGGGGCGTCGCCGTCTGGCTCTTCCAGGACTGCATGATGGACGAGGTCAAGTACATCATCGACCACT
This sequence comes from uncultured Desulfobacterales bacterium, assembly GCA_964454455.1. Classification (GTDB taxonomy): domain Bacteria; phylum Desulfobacterota; class DSM-4660; order Desulfatiglandales; family HGW-15; genus JAIPEI01. The sequence continues at coordinate 9,090 of CAYVVQ010000086.1, forward strand.
CCGACACCAAGTTCTTCGTGGGCGAGGGACAGGAGGAGGTGGACAAGGCCCTCTCCATCAGGGACGACTGCCCCAAGCTCGCCAAGGTGGTCTGGGACGACCCCAAGGGCATGCGCAACTACCACCAGGATATCCTGATCGGCATGAAGGAGGTGCAGCGGATCGGGAAGGAGAAGGACGAGCGGGAGCCGGGTCTGTTCGAGAAGACCATCGAGCAGGGGCACGGGGACGACATCTGCCTCCTCTTCTACACCTCCGGCACCACCTCTCTTCCCAAGGGGGCGCTCCTGAGCCACTGGAACATGCTCACCATGGGCCGGAACCTGATGAGCGTGGACCCCTGCTACGACACGGACGACTTCGTCAGCTACCTGCCCTTCGCCTGGATCGGCGAGCAGATGATGTCCATCTCCTGCGGCCTCCAGATCGGTTACACCCTGAACTTCCCCGAGGAGCCGGAGACCGCCCAGGAGAACATCCGGGAGATCGGCCCCCACGTGATGTTCGCGCCGCCCCGCCTCTACGAGGGGCTGACCCGTCAGGTCCAGGTCAAGTACATCGACGCCACCTGGATCAAGCGGAAGATCTACGAGTTCGGGACCTGGATCGGGTACAGGGTGGCCAACCTGAGGTTCGAGAAGCAGCCGGTCCCCTTTTACCTCAGCCTCCTCAACGGGATCGGCTACGCGCTCATGCAGAAGAAGCTCAAGGACCACCTGGGCATGAGCCGCATCCGCCACGCCTACACGGGCGGCGCCGCCATGGGACCCGACCACTTCCGGTTCTTCCACGCCCTGGGCGTCAACCTCAAGCAGATCTACGGCCAGACCGAGATCGCCGGGATCTCCGTGGTTCACCGGGACGGCGACGTCAAGTTCGACACCGTGGGGACGCCCATCCCGGAGACCGAGGTGGACATCACCGAGGACGGGGAGATCCTCTCCAAGAGCCCGTCGGTCTTCCTGGGGTACTACAAGAACGAGGAGGCGACGGAGGAAACCCTCGTGAACGGGTGGCTCCACTCAGGCGACAGGGGCTTCATCGACGAGGACGGCCACCTCGTGGTGTTCGACCGCTCCAAGGACGTGATGACCCTCAGCGACGGGAGGCCCTTCTCGCCCCAGTACCTGGAGACCCGGCTCAAGTTCAGCCCCTACATCTCCGAGGCCTGGGTGATCGGGCACGAGCGGGACTACATCGCGGCGGTCATGTGCATCGACTACTCGGTGGTGGGAAAGTGGGCGGACGAGAAGAAGCTCAACTACACGAGCTATCACGAGCTTTCCCAGAAGGACCCGGTCTACGACCTGGTCCAGGCCCAGATCGAGGAGGCCAACAAGGATCTGCCGGACCCGGCGAAGATCCGCAAGTTCGTGAACCTCTACAAGGTGTTCGACGCGGACGACGAGGAGCTGACCCGGACCAGCAAGCTCCGCCGGGCCTTCGTGGGGGAGCGCTACAAGGGCATCGTCCAGGCGCTCTACGCGGACACCGACACGGTCCACATGGACACGACCATCACGTACGAGGACGGGCGGGAGCAGCGGATCAAGACGGACCTCCAGGTCCGCAGGATCGACGTCTAGCGTACGGTACTCCGGTTTCGAAACCCAAACGCAAGGTGGGAGGAGACGGATGGAACTGTTTCTCATGACCCTGATCACCGGGATCCTGGTGGGAGGCATCTACGCGCTGGTGGCGCTGGGATGGGTTTTGATCTACAAATGCTCCGGCGTGCTCAACCTGGCCATGGGGGAGCTGACCCTCATCGGGGCCTACGTGTCCCTCACCTTCTACCAGATGGGCATGCCCTTCGTCCTCGCGGTCGTGGGCACCCTGCTGGTGGGCATCGTCCTCGGCATCCTGACCGAGCGGATCTTCCTGGACAAGCTCATCGGCGAGCCCATCCTGGCGGTGATCATGGTCACGGTGGGCCTCTCCTTCTTCTTCAAGGGGCTGGTGGAGTTCATCTGGTCGACGGACACCAAGGTGTTCACCCCGCCGGTCTTCCCCATGCAGCCCATCACGCTCGGGTTCGTCAAGATCTCCCCGGTCTACCTCTGGTCCTTCATCCTGGCCATCGTGCTCCTGGTCGTCTTCGTGGCGTTCTTCAAGTACACCCGCTGGGGTCTCTCCATGCAGGCCACCGCGGACGACGAGACCGCGGCCCTCTCCCTGGGGGTGAGCGCCCGGTTCGTGTACGCGGCGGCCTGGGCCATCGCCTTCATGAGCGCCGGGGTCGGCGGGGCCCTCCTCGGCAACATCAACGGCGTGAACATCTCGGTGGGGCACCTGGGCCTGCTGGTCCTGCCCGCCGTGGTGCTCGGCGGGCTCAACTCCGTGCCGGGGGCCATCGTGGGGGGCATCATCATCGGGGTGCTACAGAACCTCTCGGGCAGCTACCTGGACCAGTTCTTCCCGGGCGGGGTGAAGGAGATCGTCCCCTTCGCCTTCATGGCGGTCTTCCTGCTCTTCAAGCCCTACGGCCTGTGGGGCTGGGAGCGCATCGAGCGGGTGTGACGGCCGGCTGCGCCGGCCGGGCCCATCGCTGTGGGCCGTGAGCTGTAAGCAGAGGAAATAGCCGTGGGGCGGCGTTTCACACGCCGCCGGTCGAGACGGCCGAACTCCGAAACCCGACACCCGAGAGAGGTTACGCTATGTCCCATGTCTGGCTTCCCTGCGGTGATTACCATCAGACATACCAAGAGGACCAGGGCTGGTGGCAGACCACCTTCATCAAGGCCAAGATGATCCTGCTCCTGCTGGTCGTCTTTGTCGGGATCCCCCAGTTCCTGGACGACTACTGGATCAGCGTGGGGACCATGGTGGGCTACACGGCCATGGGTGCCCTGGGCGTCCAGCTCCTCATCGGCTACGCCGGCCTCATCACCCTGGGGCACGCGGCCTTCATCGCGGTGGGGGCCTACACGAGCACCCTCATGGTACTCCAGGTCCCCTGGCCGCAGTTCATGATCGACTGGGGCCTGGCCTACCCCGTCAGCATCCTGGCGGCCGCGGTGACGGCCGGGATCTGGAGCGTGCTCTTCGGGCTGCCCTCGGCCAAGGTGAAGGGGTTCTACCTGATCCTCACCACCATGGCCGCCCAGTTCATCACCGTGGACTTCATCCTCACCCAGTACGTCAGCCAGATCGGCGGCCGAGGCCAGGCGTTCTCGCTCCCGCCCGGGACCATCAAGATCGGCCCGTGGGTCATCGACACGGAGATCGAGGTCTACTACACCATGGCCGTCCTCATCACCCTCATGGTGATCGTCCTGGCCAACCTGCTCCGCTCCCGGGCCGGACGGTCCTGGGTGGCCATCCGGGACAACGACATCGCAGCCGAGGCCCTGGGCATCAACATCGTCTGGTGCAAGCTCCTCGCCTTCTTCGTGGCCGGCGCCATGGCCGGCGTGACCGGGGCCTTCTGGGTGAGCAACACGGCCGCCCTGAGCCCGGAGCACTTTCCCTGGTTCTGGAGCCTCTGGCTGGTGGGCGTGATCCTGATCGGCGGCGTGGGCTCCATCCACGGCGCCATCTTCGGCTCCATCTTCATGGTGGTGGTCATGGAGCTTCTCCAGATGGCCGTGATCCCGCTCTCCGTTTACTACCCGAAGCTCCTGATGGACTTCGCCTTCATCAAGGACATGGCCTTCGGTCTGGCCATCTGCGCGTTCCTCATCTACGAGCCCAACGGGCTGGCCTACCGCTGGTGGCAGATCAAGAACTACTTCAACCTCTGGCCGTTCTCCTACTAGGGGAAATGTCGGCCCTCCGGGGTCCGGCCGGAAATGATTCATGTGATGATGGAAGGAGGAAAGGGGGTGATGGGGGTCGTCTCGGCGTGTTTTCGTGACGTGAAGGGAATGTGAACCGGTTCCAAAACACACGAAAAGGGGGAGACAGATGAAAGGGAAGAACGCATTGAGGGTTCTGGTGCCGATGCTGGCCGTGGCGTTGCTGTTCGGGCTGTCCACCGCTGCGGTCGCCGCGGATGTCAAGATCGGCGGCATCATGGACACCACCGGGGCCACCTCCGACGTCGGCAAGGACTACGCCATCGGCATGGAGGAGGCCTTCAAGTACATCAACGATGAGGGCGGCATCAACGGCAAGAGGGTCAAGTACACCTGGTTCGACTACGGGTACCGGATTCCCGAGGCCATCACCAAGTACAAGCTTCTCAAGCGACTCAAATCCCTCGTGATCATGGGATGGGGCACCGGCGACACCGAGGCCCTCTCTCCCACCGTGAACAAGGACCAGATCCCCTACGTCTCCGCGTCCTACTCGGCGCACCTGACCGACCCCGCGAAGAGCCGCTACAACCTCTTCTTCTCGTCGGACTACTCGACCAACGCCAGGGCCGCTCTGACCGCCTGGTTCGACAAGAAGTGGCCCAAGCACCCGGACTACGGAAAGCGCAAGCCGCGCTTCGCCTGCGCCTACATGTTCGCCTCGCCCTACTGCTCCGCCCCCATCAAGGCCATCAAGGACCACGCCGAGATGCTGGGGTTCGAGATCGGCGAGGACCAGGACGTGAGCCTCTTCGCCCTGGACACCAAGAGCCAGATCATGGGCCTCAAGAAGTTCGCGCCGGACGTCTGCTGGCACGGCAACACCACCATGAGCGTCTCGGCCACCATCCGCGACGCCTACTCCCTGGGCCTCGACGCCGACTGGATCGTGAACAACTGGGGCTTCGACGAGAACCTGCCCCGGCTCGCCGGCGAGGCGGCCGAGGGCGTGATGGGCGCCACCCCCTGCGCCTTCTACGGCCAGGACTACAAGAACATGGACATCGTGGTGGCCACGGCCAAGAAGTACAACCCCGGCATCCCTCAGGAGAAGCGCCTGATCCGGACCATCCAGGCCTGGGGCGACGCCCTGATCACCTGGGAGGCCCTGATCCGGGCGGACAAGGCCGGCGCCATGACCGGGGACGGCGTCATGCTAGAGGGGTTCGAGACCCTGCGGAACTACGACATCGGCCTGGGCGCCTCGCCCGTCACCTTCACGGCCGACGACCACCGCCCCACCACGGGCTGCCTGATCCAGGAGTGGACCGGCGAGAAGTTCCAGGAGGTGGCGCGGGTAGACCTGAAGGAGCGCTGGCCGGACAAGTGGGCCGATGCGTGGCTCGGCTGGTGATACAACCCCGCCCCTGCGGGGCGTTGTGAGCGGCATTGGAACCCCTTGCCCTTGGAGGAAAGGCATTTGGAAGCTGCAGAGGCAATCCTCAAGATCAACAACATCGAGGTCAAGTACCATGAGGTCATCCTCGTCCTGAAAGGCGTCTCCATCGAGGTGCCGCGGGGCGGGATCGTGGCCCTGCTCGGCGCGAACGGCGCCGGCAAGAGCACGACGCTCAAGTCCATCTCCGGCCTTCTCAACGTCGAGGACGGCGAGGTGTCGGACGGCGCCATCGAGTACGAGGGGGAGCGGATCCACCACATGGGGGCGGCCACCATCGCCAAGAAGGGGATCGTCCAGGTCATCGAGGGCCGCAGGGTCTTCGAGCATCTGACCGTGGAGGAGAACCTGAAGGTGGGGGCCCACCTGCGGAAGACCGGCTCGGTGAAGGAGCGCCTGGAACTCGTCTATTACTACTTTCCCCGGCTGCGGGAGAAGCGGAACGAGACCGCGGGCTTCGTAAGCGGGGGGGAGCAGCAGATGACGGTGGTGGGAAGGGCGCTCATGACGGAGCCGAAGCTGGTGCTCCTGGACGAGCCCTCCATGGGGCTCGCCCCCAAGCTGATCCACGAGATCTTCAACATCATCCAGCAGCTCCACCAGGAGCAGAAGATCTCCATCCTCCTCGTCGAGCAGAACGCCAAGCTGGCCCTGAACGTGGCGCCTTACGCCTACGTGATGGAGACCGGCCGCATCGTCATGGACGACACCTCGGAGACCCTCATGAGCAACGAGGACATCAAGGATTTCTATCTGGGGCTGACCGACAAGGGGGGGCAAAAGAGCTTCCGGGAGGTCAAGCACTACAAGCGACGGAAGCGATGGCTTGCCTGATCGAACCACTCACCGTGGCCGCGCTGCGACCGGCCTCCCCTTGGGGGCGCCGGAAGTTCGGGGACCCCGAGGGTCTCCGGCTACGCGGGCACACGATGCGAAGGAGGGTTTTCATGAAGAACAGATTGGCAATGCTTGCGGTCCTCGTCACCGCAATGACGTTTGCGCTCACCGGGTGTGTCACCATGCCCCCGAGTGAATCCAACTTCCAGGCTCCGGTCATCACGCTGGAGATGTTCGAGGTGCCCCAGTACGACGGGTATTACTACTACGCCGGATCGATCGAGCCCACCAAGGGGAAGGCCGGGAACCACGGTGCGCCTCTCCCCATGAGCTTCCTCTTCAACGTGCACAACCCGAACCCCTACATGGTGAGGCTGGACGGGATGCGGTTCACCGTGGCCTTTGACGAGGAGTTCGACGTGGTCACCGTGAACAACCAGGACACCCTGCTGATTCCGGCCGAGTCCACGGACCAGGTGCGCTGCACCACCATGATCACGGCCCGCTCCGCCCTCCTGAGCCTCATGGTCACGGGCGGCTTCAAGCTCAAGGCCAAGGGCTGGTCCCCCTGGGACGCCCTGGAGCGCTGGTGGACCGGGGTGCCCGACGCGTCGGTGCCCGTGATGCTCCACGAGGGGGCCGCCACGTTCCGCGCGGACGGCGTCACCAAGGTGGTTCCGATCATGGCGGAGTTTCCGTGACGGCGTGAGGCGGGCTTCATCGGAAACCGACAACGGGGGGCCCTTCGGGGCTCCCCCCGCGGACACGGCACCGGGCAGGGCCTTCCCTGCCCGGTGCCGGTTGAGCGCTTCGGCGAACGGGGAGTGAACGTATGGGCCTGCACGACTTCACCGTGTACGACATGATCGACAGGAACGCCGCCAGCTTCGGCGATCTCCCCGCCTGGTACGAGGTGGATGACGGAAGGACGCTGAGCTTCGCCGGGCTGAAGCGGGAGGTCGACCGCCTGGCCGCCGGCCTTCGCGGACTGGGCTTGCAAAAGGGCGACCGGATCGGGATCCTGGGCAAGAACAGCCTGGAGTACTTCCTGCTCTACGGCGCCGCCGCCGGTCTGGGCCTCGTGGTCCTGCCGGTCAACTGGAGGCTTTCGGCCGAGGAGGCCCGCTTCAACCTGGAGGACGGCGCCCCCGGGGCGGTCTTCGTGGACCGGGAGTTCCAGCCCCTGATCGAGGGGGTGCGCGCGGGGCTTCCCTCGGTGAAGCGGTTCTTCAACCTCAAGGACCGGGAAGGGGACTACGAGGATTTCGGCGCCCTCTTCGGCGACGGGGACGGGTTCGAGCCCGAGGCCGTGGCCACGGACGACGGGTTCGTGATCATCCACACGGCCGCCGTGGCCGGCCGCCCGCGCGGCGCCCTCTTGAGCCACGGGAACGTGATCTGGGCCGACATGCACTTCGACTACCACTGCGGGCTGGGCCCAGGTGACGTGCACCTCAACCTGCTGCCGCTCTTTCACGTGGGGGGGCTGTTCATGGCCACCTCGAGCTTTCACGCAGGGGCCATGAACGTGAACATGAGCAAGTTCGACGCGGGTCGCGCCGTGGAGCTCATCGAGGAGAAGCGGGTCTCCTTCATGTTCGACTTCTCGCCCATCCTCTCCTCCATCCTGGACGAGGCGGAGAAGACGGGCCGGGACATCTCCTCGCTCCGGGCCGTGGTGGGCCTGGAGGCCCCGGCCGCCATCGAGCGGTACCAGGAGGCCGTGGGCGGGACCTTCTTCGTCATGTACGGCCAGACCGAGACCTCCTGCGTGGCCACCTTCGGCCGCTACGACGACTGCCCCGGATCGGCGGGGCGCATGCTGCCCGCGGCCCGGGTGAGCCTCCTGGACGACAAGGACCGTCCCGTGGGCGTGGGCGAGATCGGGGAGATCGCCGTCAAGGGCCCCATGGTCTTCAAGGGCTACTGGAACCTCCCCGAGGACAACGAGCGGACCTTCCGCAGCGGCTGGCACCACACCGGGGACCTGGGCCGGTTCGACGAGAACGGGTTCATGTGGTACGAGGGGCGCAAGGCCGAGAAGGAGCTCATCAAGCCGGGGGGCGAGAACGTCTACCCCGCCGAGGTGGAGGCCGCCATCCTCCAGCACCCCTGCGTGGCCAAGGTGGTGGTCTTCGGGGTCCCGGACCCCAAGTGGAAGGAGGGCATCAAGGCCGTCTGCCTCCTGGAGGAGGGCGAGCAGCTGGAGGCCCGGGCCCTGATCGACTTCGTGGGCGAGCGGATCGCCCGGTACAAGAAGCCCCAGTACGTGGAGTTCGTCCTGGACTTCCCCTGCATGGAGAACGGCTTGCCCGACCGGGAGAAGATCAAGGGGATTTACAGGTAAATCAG
>CAYVVQ010000087.1:0-6577 GCA_964454455.1 uncultured Desulfobacterales bacterium
CAGTTGAAAGTACGCCTTGTCGTCCCAGGCGTCGATCTTGACCACGTTCTTGAGCTCGATCACTGCCTTGTCCAGCTCGCCCTTCTCCAGGTAGGCTTGAGCCTCTTTCCAATACCGGGCCTTTTTCTCCGCGTCATCAGCGCACCCGAAAAGGAGCACCCCCACCAAGAGCAGCACACCCGGAGCCCATTTCATTGGAACCCTCATCTCAGCATCCTTTGCTCGACCTCGGAGAGCACGAAGAGACCGCCCCACGGCCGTTTTCCAGACCGGCCCGATCAGCATACTCCACGGCGGCCTGCCGGGCAAGAACAAGACACGTTGCTTACCACGACACCAGAAAATGATTGACGAATCGGGCTGACAAGAGGAAAATTACGCATTGCTACCGACTCCACAGCCCCATGGAACCGACGCCATGAGACACTGCAAGGCCTGCAACCTTCCTGAAGCGGTCCCCGGCGCGGATCTGGACGAACAAGGCATCTGCCGCTACTGCCGGGACCACGAGAAGACGGACGTATCGGTCGAGGAGTCCCTCCGAAAGCAGCGCGAGGAAGATCTCCAAGCGGCCCTCCAGGCCTGCCGCGGCCAGGGGGAATACGACTGCCTCGTTCCCGTCAGCGGCGGCAAGGACAGCGTCTACCTCCTCTACAAGCTCAAGGTGGAACAGAACCTCAAGGTCCTCGCCTTCACCACGGACCTCAACATCCCCCCCCTGGCCTGGGACAACATCAACCGCACCCTCAAAGAGCTGGACATCGACCACCTCTCCTACCGCCCGAGCCTCTCCTTCTACACCAAGCTCTTTCGCTACTGCCTCCAGAACCAGGAGGAGCGCGGTGCGGTCTACACCGTCTCCTACGTCTACGCCCCGCTCTTCGAAGGGGACGCCATCAAGGTGGCCCTGCAGAAAAACATCCCCCTGATCCTGGCCGGCTACTCCCCCGGGCAGCCCGAGCCCGAGCGCATGCTCTACGAGTTCTCGCGCAAGCTGATCACCGAGACCGACTGGACCCCGCCCCAGCTCAGAGACTGCGGTCTTTTCACCAAAGAGGAGCTTTCCCTCTTCTTCAACCCCCAAAACTACCCCCAGGGCACCCCATTCCCCCGCTACCTGGCGCCCTTTCACGCCTGGCCCTACAGCCAGGAGGAGGCCATGCGCGAGGTGGTGCGCCTGGGCCTGGTGAAAAACAGCAAGCATGCGAGCCCCATCTTCAGCAACTACCCCATCAACTGGCTCCTCATGTACTCCGACCTTCGCAACTTCGGGTACAACCCCTATCACCCGGAGTTCTCCGCGCTCATCCGTGAGGGCAAGGCCAGCCTCACCTACTGGAAGATCATCGGCCCCCTGGTGAATTTCATGATCCTCCACAAGCTCTTCATGGCACGCGAAGTGAGCCGGAGCCTCCGCTGGCTGGAGCTCAACGAGTCCGAGCTGCGGGTCACCCTCCCCAAGGGGGCCTACGATCCCGTGATCCCCTCCTAACCCAGCGGAGACCGGTCCAAGCCCATGGTGCACGCCGACACCGTACCAGCCCTCTTCGAAGCCCGGGTGAAGCAGTCTCCCGAGCGAACGGCCGTCTACGCCCTCGATGCCTCCGGAAACTGGCAAGGCACCTCCTGGAAGGCCCTCCTGGAGGCCGTCCTCCCGCTGGCCGCGGGCCTCCGCCGCCATGGCGTCACCACCGGCACCCCGGTGGGCCTGATGGCCCGCACCTCCCCCACCTGGGACGTCATCCACTACGCCGCCCTCAGGGCCGGCGGCGTGATCGTGGGCATGGACGGCCACGACCTCGACGAGAACATCCACCACATCATCGAGCAGACCGGCATCACCACCTTGGTGGTGCAGGAGCCAAGCCTCCTGGACAAGCTCACCCCGACCCTCCGCCAGCGCCTTCAGACCGTGGTCTCCATCGATCCCCCACCCGAACCCGAAGGGGCGCCCCTGTCCCTGAGCGCCCTGAGAGACCAGGGCCTTCAGGCCCCCCTCGACCCGGCGGACCGACCGGCCCCCTCGGACCCGGCCACCATCATCTTCACCTCCGGCACCACGGGAAAACCCAAGGGCATCCTCTACCGACACGAACAGGTCACCCATGCCTGCCGGTCCATCCTGGAGGCCTTTCCGGACATCGACGAGGAGAGCCGCCTGCCCTGCTGGCTGCCGCTCTCCAACCTGTTCCAGCGCATGATCAACATCTGCGCCATCGCCATCGGGGCCTCCACCTTTTACGTCGAGGACCCCCGGGAGATCATGAAGCACCTCCCGGCCATCAACCCCCATGTGTTCCTCGGCGTCCCCCGCTTCTTTGAAAAGCTCCACGAGGGCATGATGGCCCAGATCCAAAAGAGCCCAATCCCACGTCGTGCCCTGGCCAAGACGGCCCTTCGCATCGGGGAACGACGCGCAGCCGCGCTTCGCCATCACACCCGCCCCGGCGTACTAACCGCATCCCTCCACCGCCTCCTCGACCCCATGGTGCTCAAGAGGTTCCGCGGGGCCATGGGCTCCAACCTGCAGTTCATGATCAGCGGCTCCGCGCCCATGCCCCTCTGGCTCCTCGAGCGGTTTCACGGGATGGGCCTTCTCATCCTGGAGGCCTACGGGATCAGCGAGAACATCGTGCCCATGGCCATGAACCGCCCCGAAGACTTCCGGTTCGGCACCGTGGGAAAGCCCGTGACCGGCAACGACATCCAGCTTCAGGAGGACGGGGAAGTCCTGGTGAAAGGGACCGGGGTCTTCTCCGGATACCTCGGACGGGAGGCCGACCCAACAAGCCCCCTCCGTGAGGACGGCTACCTCCAGACCGGCGACCTGGCCGTGCTGGACGAGGAGGGCTACCTTTCCCTCAAGGGAAGAAAATCCGAGATCTTCAAGACCTCCACCGGCCGCAAGATCGCCCCGGTGGGCATCGAGGACCGCATCCGCAAGCTCGACTACGTGGAGCACGCGGTGATCCTGGGGGCCCAGCGCAAGTTCCTCGTGGCCCTCCTCTCCCTCTCCCCCAAGGCCCTGGCCAGGCGGGCCGAGGAGGCCGGCCTGGCCGTGGAGGTGGCAGGGACCGTGCCTGAAGCCCTCCACGAGACCATCCGGCAGGACGTCCAGGAGCAGGTTCAACAGCTTCCCCCCTACCAACAGCCCGCCGGCCTCCTGCTGACCCTGGAGCCCTTCACCATCGAAGGGGGGGAGCTCACCGGCAACCTGAAAATCCGAAGAAAGAACGTTCAGCAGAAATACCAGCAGGCCATTGACGAACTCTACAACCTACTGGAGAAAACCCCAGCCCCGGGAAAGGCCTTGGTGCAGAGCCCATGAAGACCTACTTCATCACCGGTGCGACCGGAGCGGTCGGGGCAGCCCTTGTCCCCCGTCTGCTGAAGGATGAGCAAACCCAGGTGCGCCTGCTGATCCGTGCCAGGGATGCACACCACCTGCAGGAACGCTTGGAAACGCTGATGGATTTCTGGGAGATCCCACCCGAGGATCAAGGCACCCGATCCCGCGTCACCGGACTTCAAGGGGATGTCAGCCTGCCCCGGTTCGGGCTCAACGGAGCAGAGTACGAAGCCCTGGCAAAGGAGTGCACCCACATCATCCACTCCGCCGGGAACGTTCGCATGAACCTCCCCTTGGAAGAGGCCCGCAAATCCGCCGTGGATTCGGTCAAGCACATTGTGGAGCTGGCGCACCGCTGCCAAGAGCAGGGGAACCTGTTCAAGGTGGAGATCGTCAGCACCATCGGTGTGGGGGGACGCATGAAGGGGGAGGTCCCGGAGCGATGGATCCACGAAGAGCGGGAGTTCCACAACACCTACGAGCGGGCCAAGGCCGAGGCTGAGGGGATCATCGAAGAGGAGGTGAAAAAAGGGCTCCCGGCGACGGTCCATCGTCCCAGCATGGTGGTGGGGGATTCACAGTCCGGGAAGATCATTCACTTCCAGATCTTCTACCACCTTTGTGAATTTCTCTCCGGCAGACGCACGCTGGGGGTGCTCCCCAATGTGCGGGGAACAAAGCTGGACATCATCCCTTCCGACTACGTGGCTTCCGCCCTGGCTTGGTCTAGCACGGAAAAGAGCACAATTGGAAAGGTTCTACACCTTTGCTCAGGGCCGCAAGGCGCTATTGATTTGATGGACCTCATGGATAAGGTCCGAGAGGTATTTCAGGCACAAGGAGTGGCGCTTCCGAAGACAAAAACCATTCCTGTGGGGCTTTTCAAGGCGGCTGTACCTGGTATCGCGCTCTTTGTCCCATCTAAGGCCCGACGGGCCATGAAGGCACTGCCCGTGTTCTTCAACTACTTGGCCGAGGAACAGAGTTTTCAGGATCAAAAAACTGCCGCATTCTTGAGAGCAGCAGGGCTCCCATTCCTGGCAGTGATTGCATACCTTGAAACCGTTCTGCTCGCCTATCTACGTTATCAAAAATCAGATTCTGGCGACTCAGCGCTGGGGCAATGAATAAATTGCGAGATGTGGCCCGGCTACACAGCCGATGTCAAGACCCTCCTGCCGGTCGTCGGACGAGTCCGCAAGCGCTTCTCGGTTGGCAGCGCTTGCTTCGTTGCGGACCGGGGGATGATCAGCGCTGCGACGATGGCTGAGCTCGAAGCGAAACAGGTCCCGTACATCCTTGGGGCGCGGATGCGCAAGGTGAAGGAAGTCAAGGTCAAGGAGGTGCGGGTGGGGAGCAACCGCTACGTGGTGTGCTTCAACCCGGCCCAGGCCCGGAAGGATACTCGGGATCGTGAAGCCATCGTGGAGTCCCTCAGGGATCAACTGAAGCGTGGAGCCAAGAGCCTTGTCGGGAACAACTGTCAAACTTCAGTTAGATTCACGTCATGCCTGCCTGGCACACCATAAAAGGGCGGCCTCCCAAGAAGGCAAGGCCGCCCATTTTCAAATACGAGTTAACGATTAAAATTTCTTAGTCTTTCTTGAAGAAACGACTTCTCCCAATTCCTGCAAGGCCGATCAGACCAAAACCCAGCAGCAACATCGTCGTGGGTTCAGGCACCACATTGATTACCGCAGGATCGTTGCTGCCCAAATGGAACAACTCAGTGTTTTGGACATCAGCAGCGAGAAAAATCTCTGCATTGAAGAAGGCTTCCACAAGAAGGTCAAAAACGAACTCATTCGGATCATCGATGGCGTTAAAAAAGGTACCGTCCGGATTAATGAAATTGAATCCAGCAGCTGTGCTACCAACGCCTGTTCCTACAGGCCCGGTAGGAATGGTTACCGGCGAATTAGCCCACCAATACCCCCCCGCACTGTCTCCATCAGTGCTCGCATCCAATCCCAGCAGCCATGATGGGGTGCCATCGGTGGCGGTCGCAAGCCCGGTCGCCTGTGTCGTGTTATTGTAGTTGTTGGCGCTGTCCTCGAAGACCCGCAAGACAGAACCCACCGGAAGGATCCCGTTAGGATCTATTGTTGCTCCGAACTGGATGAAGTCGTCAAAGGGACTAAGAGGATCGCCCTCGTCGGTAAAAATGACTTCGGAAGCGAAATAGGCGGTGATCTCAGCGGGCGGCTCTCCACTGCCCCAAATTTCAGGCCCGAACTGGCCGGATGGATCTGTGGGGCCTTTAATGTTCTGCAAATTCATGACTCCCCAGAACTGGTCGCCAACATCTACATGGTAGGGATCATCCCCCACATTGTTAATAAAGACCTCAGCATTTTCAAAAAAAAGCCCATTGTATCCATTGACAATTGGTACGGCTTGAACTGATGCTGGGCTCAATGCGTAGGCAACCAAAATTGCTACTCCAACTAAAAATGATCTCTTAAACATCATTGTCTCCTTTCATTTCTCTATAGATAATTGAATACAATACATTTGAAATTAAGCCTTCTCCACCTCCTTTCATATCTTAACTACTCATTTCTCATGAAAGAAATACCTTCTGATTTAATCAACAAAATACGTAGCTTCAAAAAGCATTGAATCAAATGCCGAACATATTTTCAGTTCTTCCCTCTTCCTCTTCCTAGACCAACCTCATCGGATCTAGATACTGTGGTAGTCTACAGACTAGTTGAGCAAAGTCCATGCCATAGCATCTCGATTAACAAGAAACACATTCGCAATTTTCATTATTCATTCCAACGCGTTATGCACCGACCATCTTCATTTTACCATGGCTGCTTTGCGAAAACCCAAGGGCGTATACGCTCATACCATCTTACTTGGATTATAGTTTCCTCAATATGGTAAGTCATTACACGGAGGTGATCTCGAAAATATGGTTCTTCCGGTTTTTGCGTACGCGATGTCTTGGCATTTACCAGTTAATCAGATAAGGCGGGGGCAGGCGTCTTCTATCCCTTGCTGCCCTTCGCTCCTTCCACACAGCCATGTCGATCACGTTGCCGGGGCTTTCGTTTCTTCTATCGGTACCGCTCCTGCGGTCTGTCCAGCTTCTTCGCTCGGTCCCGGTACGCCTCTCCGGGATGTGTCCCGAATAAACAAACTGTCTCCGCTCCTGCCCTGATCGTCTTCCCCCCTGATCCAACGGCGATGTCGTCTCCTGCACCGTCTCTCCTCTCAGCT
>CAYVVQ010000087.1:6677-16943 GCA_964454455.1 uncultured Desulfobacterales bacterium
GAGGCGTGTTGTTCGGCTCCTCAAGGCGTGTAATTGGATGCCATAGGTTGGAAGATGGATCAGTAGGAGAAAACAGGAGGGTGGGTCAGGAATCCTGGAGGTTCAGGGAGGCGATGCGGTTGAGGAGGGTCTTGTAGCTCACACCCAGGAGGGCGGCGGCTTTCTTTCGGTTCCAGCGCAGGTCCTCGAGGACCTCGCGAACGGCCTCTCGTTCGAGCTCCGCGGTGTAGGCCTGGACCAGGGACTTGAGGGAACCCCCTTCCTGGTCGATGAAGCCGGCGATCCGCTGCTCGGGCCAGGGATGGAGGCGGTTGCCTCCATCCGTTTGAGAGGCTTTCGGGTGGTCGTCCTTTTCACCCAAAAGCGAGTCACCCAGCGTCTGGTCCAGGAAATCCCACCCCTGCATGACCACGGCGCGGCGGACCAGGTTCTCGAGCTCCCGCACGTTGCCCGGCCAGGCATAGCCCATGAGCTGTTGAACCACCGGTTCCGGCAGGCTCAGCACCGGTCGGCCCATCTCCGTGCAGTACTTGTGCAGGAAGTAGTGGGTGAGAAGGGGCACGTCCTCCCGGCGCCCGCGCAAAGGGGGCGCCTGGATGTGGATCACGCTCAGGCGGTAGAAGAGGTCGCTTCGAAACTCGCCTTTGTGCACGCGTTCGGCCAGATCGGCGTTGGTGGCCGCGACCACGCGTGCATCGATGAGCTTCTCGTCGGTACCGCCCAGGCGGGAGACGACCTTCTCCTCGAGCACCTGGAGAAACTTGACCTGAAGGGGCAACGACAGGTCGCCCACCTCGTCCAGGAGCAGGGTCCCGCCCTGGGACATCTCCAGCCGTCCGGGCTTGTTGGCATACGCCCCGGTGAACGCCCCTCGCTGGTAGCCGAACACCTCGCTCTCGAGGAGGTCGTCGGGCAGGGCCCCGCAGCTGATCTTGACGAGCGGCCCCAGGAGGCGCTTGCTGTGGCAGTGGATGGCCCGGGCGATGAGCTCCTTGCCCGTGCCGCTCTCCCCGGTGATAAGGACGGCGATGTCCTTGTCCGCCACGGTGCGGACCTTTTGCCGGATCTCCTGGAGCGCCGGGGTTCGGCCGATGATGACCGGGTAGGCCGGCCCGCCGTTGCAGGAGGCGACCGGTCCAAGGGCTTGGGCCAGGGCCCGGGTCACGTCCGAGGCCCGGGGCTCGAGGGGTAGACAGAACACGCCCTCGAACGGCCCGCAATGGTCGGTGGCGAAGAGTTCGGGGGCTTCGCTGACCACCAGGACCGGCAAGGCAGGGTCGAGGATCTTGAGCCTCTGCACGCACTCGAGCAGGAGCGTGTCATCCGGGGCCGGAGCCAGAACGGCCAGATCAGGGGAAGCGGTCTCAGAAAGCGTCACGTCACCCAGGGGGACCGGCCCTTCCACCTCGCAGCCGGATCCTCGGAGCAGCGATACCCAGAAAGTGGGGTTCCGCAGGCCCCCGTCGATGAGCAGCACGGTGGTTGTCATGCGGCAAACACCTGGTTGAGCATTTCCGACAGCTGGCTCAGCTCGCAGGGTTTGGTGATGTACCCCCGGATGGCCTTCCGGATCTCATCGTCGATGGCATCGGCCCCGGCGTCCTGGTAGCCGGAGACGATCACGATCCTCGCGGACGGATCTTGATCGAGCAGCTTCCGGATGCAGGTCGGGCCGTCCATCTCCGGCATGTTCCGGTCCACGAGCACCAGGTCGGGCTGCCACGCCTCGTAGGCCTCCAGGGCCTCCTTGGGCGAGGTGAGCTTGCGCACGGGATACCCCAGGTAGAGGATCAGGTTGGCGAGGCTGTCCAGGACGGCCGGGTCGTCGTCCACGATGAGGACCTTTTCCTCCCGCTTGGAACGGCTCACCACCGGGGGGGCCTCCGCCACCTGCTCGCCTTTGCCCGAGGCCGGCAGGGCGATCTCAAAGGTGCTCCCCTCCCCCAGGCGGGAGGACACCCGGATCCGCCCCCGGTGCTGCTCCACGATCCCCCGGCTGGTGGAGAGGCCCAGACCGGTGCCCTTGCCCACCTCCTTGAGGGTGTAAAAGGGATCGAAGATCCGTTCGGTCGTGTCGGCACTCATGCCGGTGCCCGTGTCCGAGACCCGGGCCATCACCCGCTTCCCCTCCTTCCAGGCCTCGACCCGAAGGGTCCCCCCGTTGGGCATGGCATCGTGGGCATTGGTGAAGAGATTCATGAACACCTGGCTCAGGAGGGAGCCGTTCGCGCGGATGTACAGGTCCGGCTCGACCTCCAACGCGATTTCGATCTTCTGGTCGATCGAGCGGGAGAGGATGGTGTACGCCCCCCGAATGACCTCGGCGAGATCCGTCTCGGCAAAGGACTCCTCGCCCTCCTCGGTGCGCTTGGAGAACTGGAGCAGGTCCCCGGCCAGGTCCGTTCCCTTTCGCACGGACTCGTAGATGCTCCTGGTCAGCTCCAGGACCTCCGGCTTGTCGCCGTAGATGAGCTCCAGGTACTCGATGTTTCCGGACACGGCCTGCAGGATGTTGCGGAAGTTGTGGGCCACCCCGCCGGCGATCAGTCCGATGGACTCCATCTTCTGCGCGGTGAAGAGCTGGAGCTGAAGCTCCTGCTGCTCCTTTTCCGCCAGCTTCTGGCCCGTGGTGTCGTCATAGAGGGCCACGATCTCGTCGGAGGGGAGCCGGTAGACATAGTAGTCCCGGTGGCTCGGAAAGGGCTTGCCCGTGGCAAAGGAGACGGACAGGGACTCGGGTTGGCCGGACTCCCACACCCGGCGGAGCGCCGACTCGAGGCCGCATGCCCCGGCAAAGGGCAGCTCCCGGCTGAGAAAAGACCCGACCAGGTCCCGGTCCCCGGCTTCCTCGATGCGGCGGGCGGCGTGGTTGACGTCGATGATGCGGAAATCCCGGCCGCCTTCATCGGCCTTGAACACCATGGCGCCGCTGTTCATGCTCCGAAAGATGGACTTGAACCGGATCTCGCTCTCCCGCAACCGGTCCTCGGCCTCCTGGAGGGCCCGGCTCTTGTGGGCCACGCTCTGCTCCAGGTCGGCCACCAGGGTCGCGTTCTCGATGGCCACCGCGGCCGGGCTGCTCAAGGCGTCCAGGAGGAACAGGTCGGCCTTGCGAAAGCTGTTCGCCGTGGCCAGCGAGTCCACGTAGATCACGCCGCGAACCACGGAGCGACTGATCAGGGGAACGCAGAGGACCGAGCGGATGAAGCGCTGGCTGTCCGACCGGTCGTCGTCCTCCGTCTCGTCGAAGTCCGGCATCATGAGGGAGGTCCCCCGCTCCAGCACGGAGTTCACGATGGTGCGGCTGTAGGGCCGGCCCTCCGTCTCCGGGGCCCCGTTCCGGGTCTTGACGATGAGCTCGTCGAGCCCCCCGGTCTCCGGGTTCCACTGCAGCACGGCCGCACGGTCGATGCGCTTGAAGAGCTCGAACAGGTAGGTCACGAGCTTCTGGAAGATCTCCTCGAGGTCCACGGTCTCCATCAAGGCCTTGGACATCACGTGCAGGAGCTCCATGTTCTTGAGGTAGGTCAGGGGGCGCTCCCGGCACGCGGCCTTGAGCAGGGCCAGGGTCTCGGTCCCCCCCTCGATCTCCGCCCCGGCCGTGTCGCCCTCCTCCCCGTTAAACCGGGGCACGCTGGGCGTCTCGATATAGAGAACGGTCCCGCCGATCTGGATGCGCTCCCCTTCGCGGACCGCCACGTCCACGCCGGCCTCGATCTTTTTCCCGTGAACCCGCGTGCCGTTGCGGCTCCAGAGGTCCTGGACGTACCAGCCGTCCCCCCCCAGACGGATCTTCAGGTGGATCCTGGAGACCGCGGAGTCCTTGACCGGGATGTCGCACGTGGCGGATCGCCCCACCACCGCACTGGGCCCGGGCGCGTACAGGGTCCGCTCAGGCCCCTTGCCGCTGGCGACCCTGAGCACGATGCCGCCGAGCGCGAACGATTCCCCCTGCTCGGTGGGGTCATCCGTCAGCAGTTCCTCAACCACCATGTGCCCCCTCCAGGAACTCCCGGACGCGGGCGGTCAGATCCGCCATGCTCACGGGCTTTCCCAGCACGAGGTCCGCCTTGCTCTCGACCGCCAGGGCCTCGGGCTCCTTTCCATAGCCGGTGATGGCGATCACCGGGATCTCCGGGCTTCTCGTCTTCACCGTGGTCACGATGCCCACCCCGCTCACAAAGGGCATGACAATGTCCGTGATCACCAGGTCGTACCCCCCGGCATCGACCTTCTGCAGTCCCTCCATGCCGTCGGCCGCCACGATCACCTGGTAGCCGTGGTGCGTGAGGTGGCGCACCAGCATGTCTCGGACATCGGAGTCGTCTTCAACCACGAGAATGGAATGGGCGTCGTTCATTGGGTTTGTTGGGTTTGTTGGGTTTGTTGGGTTTGTTGAGTTTGTTGAGTTTGTTGGGTTCATTGGGTTTGTTGCGTTTTCTGGGTGGTGCGATAGGACTCCAAGTACGCCAGGTCCTTGCTCTGGGTGTTCTTGGTGCCCACGGCAATCACCCGAGCGCGGTGATCCCCGGTCCGGTGAAAGTAGAGCCGCCCCGAGTAGGCGAACTCACTCTCCAGTATATGGGATTTTCCTCCCTTGCCAAACACTTTTCGTCTGACCGGTACGCTGGAGGCGTCCTGGTCCAGGGACTTGATGAGCTCCTCCGCCCGGAGCTGCGCGTCGGCCGGCAGGGCCGAGAGGCCCTCGACGGCGCGGTCCGTGAACTCGAGGTTCTTGTAGAGGGCGTTCATCCGCTTTCGGACCCGGTCCTCCTCGCTCTCCCTCTTCTTGGGCTTCCGGAGCTTCCGCTGGAGCCGCTCGAGCTCCTCTCGAAGCTCCAGGACCTCGACCTCGGTCTCCTCCCGGAGGTCCTTCTGCCGGGATGCCCCCTGCTCCAGCTGGTCCATCTCCTCGAGCAGGCTTTCGGTGTCCTGGGTGAGGCCGTCCCGCTCCTTCCGGAGCGCCTCGATGCGCTGTTCGTACTCCGACTCCTTCTCCTCCACCTCCTGGAGCACGGAGCGCGCCCGATCGAGCTGGCCGGAGAGCGCCTCTATCCGGCCTTCCCGCTCCCGGCGGTCCTGCTCCGCGGCCTTGTCCCGCCTGCGCACGAAGGCGTAAAGGATGGCGGCCGAGAGGAGGACCCACGCCAGAAGGAGACCGTTGGAGAGCCACCCGTTGTGCCGGACCTCCACCTCCACGTCCACGTCGAAGCCCTGGTTGAGCAGCCGGAAGTTCTCCGCGGCGAGCTCCACGTAGCGGAGCCGGTCGTCATCCCCCAGGGGGTCATCCTCGAACGCCCCCCCGCCGGCCATCTCCTCGTCCACCGGCACGGGGTAGAGAATGCGCTGCTCTCCGCGCGTCTTCACGAGGACCCGGGTGCGCACCCCGAGCTTCCGCTTCCAATCCCGGCTGAAGTGCCTCGAGAGGTTCCGTTGAATCGCCTCCTGGACCGAGTAGCGCCCTTCCAGGAGAGCGCCCTGGTCCTGGATCAGCACATCCCGGATCTCCCGCTCCTCCTGCTGCTCCAGCGACCCTTGGATCAGGTCCAGGCTGAAGAGGTATCCCAGCGGCGGGATCAGCAGACAGACAAAGAGAACCCGGAATGGAAACCCCTTCATTCTCCACCCATCTCCTCCAGGGCCGCCCTCGCCCGCTCGGCGCCGTCGAACTCGGGATCGATCTCCAGGGCCTTCTCCAGGTGCTCCCGCGCCTGCTCGGGCTGCTCGTTCCGCCAGTAGGCCATGCCCGCGTGATACTGGATCACCGGGTGGTTGGGCGCCTTTTCCAGGGCGTCCTCGAGCTCGGAGAGCGCACTGGGATAACGCCCCTTGTGGTAGTAGACCCAGCCCAGGGTGTCCATCACCCCGGCGCTCTCCGGGGCGTTCTTCTTGGCGATCTGGGCGAACTTCAGGGCCTCGTCGATGTTCCCGCCCGAAGCCAGGATACGCCAGGCCAGGTTGTTGGCGGCGGGCGCGAAGTCCTCCCGGATCTCGAGGGCCTGGCGGTAGAGCTCCTCGGCCCGCTCGTGGTTCCCCTCGTGCTCGGCCAGGGATCCCAGGGCCATGTAGGCGGACACCGCCTCGGGGTTCTGCTCCAGCAGGGCCTCGTACTGGGTCCGCGCCTCGTCCAGCTTCCCCTGCCTTCCGTACAGGGTCGCCAGGAGGGGGTAGACCCCCACCATGGCCGGGTTGCGGTCGATGGCCGACTTGAGGCGGTCTTCCGCCTCCCCCGGCTCGTCCTTGGCGAGATACAACCGCGCCTGGAGGTAGTCCAGGAAGGCCAGCATGGCCTCGTTCTCCGCCACCCGCTCCCGGTGCGCCTCGGTGGTCTCCAGGGCCCGGTCGAACTCCTTGGCCGCCATGTCCCTCGCCACGAGCCACGACAGGGCGTCGCTCTGGTAGGGGTTGAGCTCGAGCGCCTTGTGAAACTCCCCCACGGCCTCCTCGGGCCTCTCGGTGAAGTTGTAGACCAGGCCCAGCTTCACGTGGGCCGGGGCGTACTCCGGGTTCAGACGGATGGCCTCCTCATAGGCCGCTTCCGCGGCCCGGGGGTCCTTTTCCAGGATCTTCAGGGCGCCGTCCAGCATGTGCGGCCGCACCATGTTCGGTGCCAGGCGAAGGGCCACGTCCAGCTGCTTCCGGGCCCGCTCCGGGTCCCTCTGGCCGAGGTAGATCTCGGCCAGGAGGAGCCGGGCCTTCAGGTGCCTGGGGTTGGCCTCCACCGCCTCGAGCAGGTGAGAGGCCGCCTGGTCCGGTTGTTGGCCGGCGGCCAGGGCGAGACCCATGTAGTAGTTGGCCTCGGCACTGTCCGGGCGGTTTCGCAGGACGTGATCCAGGCGTTCCGCCGCTGCATCGAACTCCCGGCGACTGACGAGGATCTTGCCCTTCAGGAAGTTGGCCGGCACGTGCTCCTGGTCCTCGGCCAGCACCGCGTCCACCGCCTCCTCGGCCTTGTCCAGGTGGCGGAAGTCGTAGTGGAGCTCGGCCAGGCCGACGCGGAGGTTTGCGTTGTCCTCATCGATACGCAGGGCCTCCTCCATCGCGCCCACGGCCTTTTCGTACTCCCCGCGCCGCTTGTAGAACCCGCTCAACCGCACGCGCGAGGTCACGTCGGTCTTCGGGGCCTCGTCCACCGCCTCGAGAAAGGCCGTCTCCGCCTTGTCGGGTTGGTTCCGGCTCTCGTAAAAACCGGCAAGCACGGCCAGGTCCAAGTGCCTGGCATCGGACTGCTCCACCATCCGCTGGAGCAGCGTCTCGGCCCGGTCCACCTCCCCTTCCGCCTTGAGGATGCGGGAGAGCTCCACGTAGGCCACGCGGCCCTGGGGCTCCAGGTCGATCACCCGCCTGTAGGCCGCCTTGGCCCGGTCGCGCTCCTTGGTGAGGAGGTACAGCCGGGCCAGGGAGAGCTGAAGATTGGCGTTCCCGGGGGCGATGCCGGCCGCCTTCTCCTGGGTCTCAATGGCGGCCTCCACGTTTCTCTCCTGGAGCTGCACCCCCGAGAGGAGCTGCAGGGCCTCCACGTTCTCCGGCTCCTTGGCGAGCACGAGCTCGGCCTTCTCCCGGGCCTGGTCGACCTGCTTTCCCAGGAGCAGGATCTGCCCCAGCTTCAGCTGGGCCCCCAGGTGATCGGGGTTGAGGGAGACCGCCGCCCGGAAGGCCTGAAACGCCTCCCTTCCCTCTTTCTGGTTGAGGTAGGCGTTTCCCAGCTCGTAGTAGGCCTGGTCGCTCTCGGGGTCGAGCTGGAGGACGTTCTTGAGCTCGATCACCGCCTTGTTCCACTCCTGCTCTTCCAGGTAGGCATCCGCCTTCTTCAGATGGTCCTCGGCCTTCTCCTCCTTGCTCGCACAGCCGCTGGCGGCCGGAAGCGTCAGCAGGATGAGTGTTGCCGCGAAGGACAGCCAGCGGTGCTTCAGCCTCATTTGTCTCATGTTCACCTCACCTGTGAGTCGTGCCCGAACCATGGCCGCGACGACGCGGCCCGTCAAAACATGTAATCATACTATCCTTGTGGGCGACCTGGATCAAGCACCAAGTTTGCAATGATCGGGCCAGAACAGGCTCTCGGGAATCCCCGGGGGCCCGGACCGCACAAAATCATTTCTTTTGTCTTCATCACTTGACGAAACGCAAACTTTTCAATAAATTCAGGGACCGAATGCACACCCATCACCGATACGGGGAGGTGACGATGAAAACGTTCGCAAGAGGCATGCTGGTTGTGGGGATGGCCCTGGTTCTCGGCGCGTGCACCATGGCCAAGGCGCCGCCGGTCTCCTCGCTTCCGGAGACCGCGGTGGCGTACCCGGAGAAGGAGTCCTACATCATCGGGCCGAGCGACGTGCTCGAGGTCAACGTCTGGAAGGAGCCCGACCTGACCCGGCAGGTGGAGGTCCGCATGGACGGCAAGATCACCCTGCCCATGATCAACGACCTCCAGGCCGAGAACCGCACCCTCATGGAGCTCCAGGGGCAGATCGAGGAGGAGTACGGCAAGTTCGTCACCGAGCCCGAGGTCACGGTGATCCTGCTCCAGAGCAACAGCCGCCGCGTCTACATGCTGGGCAAGGTGAACTCGCCCGGCGAGTACCCCCTCAAGAAGGCCATGACCTTCATCCAGGCCGTGTCCGTGGCCAACGGCCTGGGCCGCTGGGCGGACAAGGACAACATCCGGCTCATCCGCAAGGTCGACGGGCAGGAGCAGACCTTCCGCATCGACTACGATGCCATCGTCTCCGGCCGGGACCTGTCCCAGAACATCCTGCTCCAGCCCGAGGACACGATCTTCGTGCCCTGACCCTCGGGTGGAGAACCGGTTTCGCTGTCCTCCCGGACCTCGAGGTCCAAAACCGCGGTTCGCGCCGATGCCCTCGGGTCGGCGCCCAAAAGGGGGATCATGAAAAGGCACGCTGTCGGAACCCTGGCAAAAGGAACCCTGCTGGCGTCGGCCCTGTCCCTCGTCCTCCTCGTGCTCCCGCTCGTCCCCTCCCACGCCGCGGAGTTCTACTGGACCACCACCTCCAACCTCTCGGAGGAGTACGACGACAACATCTTCCTGGACGACGAGGACCCGGTGGACGACTTCATCACCCTCTTCGAGCAGGACTTCACCCTGGGCATCCGCACCGAGGAGGTGGACACCAGCGTGGACTTCTCCATCGGGTACGCCCACTACCAGGAGCGCGAGGACGAAGGGGACATCCGCGGCAACATCGACCTCTCCGGCGCCCGGGACATCCCCCTCTCCGACCGCTGGCTCCTGGATCTCGACGAGTCCTTCACCATCACGGAAGACCCCCTCGAGTTCGGCCCTGCGGACGACGCCGAGTCCCTCACGGAAACGGGCGAGCCGGTCTATTACAGCAACCGGCGCGACCGCAACCGATACTACCGCAACCGCTTCCAGGGGGAGCTCTCCTACCGCTTCGGCGAGGAGGACGAGTTCTACTTCGGCTACGGCAACACCTGGCTCGAGAACAGCGCCGGCGACCTCCAGGACAGCATGGAGCACCGCCCCTTCGCGGGCGTGCGGTACTGGTTCAACGTCCGCCACGGGTTCGACCTGGGGGCCCACTACACCATGGCCGAGTTCGACCAGCAGGAGGACGTGAGGTTCGGCGGCGCCGCCGCCACCTCGGACTTCGACGAGATGGGAACCACCGCCACCTACTACTACCGCTTCAGCCCGGAGACCCTCTCGAACCTGACCTACGCCTACACCACCAAGGACTTCGACGCCGAGGAGGACACGGACTACGACGTCCACAGCCTGAGCCTCGGCCTCTCCCACCAGTTCACCGAGACCCTCTCCGCCTCGGCCAGCGTGGGCTGGTACCGGCAGGAGCCCGACGAAGGGGCTTCCAGTGACGGTCCCAACGCCAGCCTCTCCCTCAGCCAGGCCTTCGAGAACGGCACCCTCACCGTGACCGGCAGCATGGGCTTCCGCGAGCAGTACTTCGAGGTGGAGAACCTCGGGGCGAGCGAGTACCGCCGCATCCGCGCCTCCTACGGCTTCCAGGTTGCTGAGAACATGTACGCCAGCCTGGGCGCGGGCTACTACGAAAACGAGTACCTGGAGCTCGACACCTCCCGCAAGGACACGACCTGGTACGGGGACGCGTCCCTCTCCTACCGCATCCTGGAGCGCCTCACGGCCACCCTCGACTACACCCACCAAGACCGCGACGCGGAAGAGGAGCTCGGCGACTACGAGGTCAACCGCGTCATGCTCAGGTTCTCCATCCCCTTTGAGGGCAAACCCCGCACCTT
>CAYVVQ010000088.1:0-16795 GCA_964454455.1 uncultured Desulfobacterales bacterium
ACATGTTACCGGATTCACAGTGGATATTGGTTAACGGAAAAGAGCCGCACCCATTGAATTTTGTTGTTATCCGATAAATAACTTCAAGCTGCCTCAATACGCTTTAAATCGCTAGTATCAATGGACTGCTTTGTTTTCCAGAGATCGTATTGAAGTTGAAGCTTGAGCCAACCTTCAGGTGACCTGCCAAATACTTTTGATAATCTCAATGCCATTTCAGGACTAATTCCCGCTCTTCCATTTAATAATGCTGATAAAGTTTTTCTGGTAACGCCAAGCGCTCTTGCCGCTTCCGTGACATTGACATTAAGTGCTTCCACACAAAATTCTCTTATGATTTCGCCAGGATGAGGCGGATTATACATATTCATTTTCCCTCCTAATGATAATCTTCATAATTTACATCAAAGGCATCACCACTTTGAATCTTGAATGTAATTCGCCAGTTCCCACTGACCTTGACCGCCCAAGTTCCTTTACGATTTCCCTTGAGCTGGTGGAGACCCAGGCCGAGGTTCGTCGGGTTCTCGCGGAGATGCGGGAGAGCATCTGCTGATGGCCAGGCTGCTTTACGGGGGCGGTCTTCGGTTGATAGAGTGCATCCGGCTGCGGATCCAGGACCTCGACTTCAGCGGGGCGAAGATTTACGTACGCGGAGGCAAGGGGGGCAAGGACCGGGTCACGGTGTTTCCGAGGAGCCTTCAGGGGGACCTTCGCAATCAGGTTGACGCGGTGCGGAGCCTGCACGACCGGCATGTCTCCGAGGGGTTCGGCGAGGTCCATCTTCCGGGGGCGCTTGCGAGGAAGTATCCGGGTGCGGGCCGTGAGTTTGGTTGGCAGTACCTGTACCCGGCGAAGAAGCGGAGCATCGATCCGCGAACCGGTGTTGAGCGCCGTCACCATGTACTGGAGTCCGGGCTTCGGAAGGCGGTCAAGCGGGCTGTGGCGCGCGCCGGTATTACCAAGAGGGTGGGATGTCATACCTTCCGCCACTGCTTTGGAACGCATATGCTGGAAAACGGGGTCAACATCCGGGTGGTGCAGGAGCTCATGGGGCATGCGGATGTGAAGACCACCGAGATCTACACCCACGTGATGGAAAAGGACCTCCAAAGCGTCCTCAGCCCTCTGGACGCGATGATGGAGGGGGGATCGTGATGCTGAGGATGGGGGGTATGGTACGATTGATCAACCATTGGGTCAAGCTTTGGTTTGGGGTTTTTTGTGCATGATCGTATGAAAGCGGCATTCGAGTCGTGCGGGCTCTGCCCCAGGGCGTGCGGGGTTGACCGCACCCGGGTGTCGGCCGGCGGTCGGGCCGGGGTGTGCGGGGAGGGGGACCGCATGCGGGTGGCCTGGGTGGGGCCTCATTTCGGGGAGGAGCCGCCCATCACCGGGAAGAACGGCTCGGGCACCGTCTTTTTCACGGGCTGCCCCCTCAGGTGCGTGTTCTGCCAGAACTACCAGATCTCTCACGAGGGCATCGGGGCGTTCGTGTCCGTGGGCGGACTCGTCGGACGGGTGGTCCGGATGATCGAGGAGGACCGGGTCCACAACGTGAACTTCGTGACGCCGGATCCCTTCTTCCCGCACGTTTTCACTGTGGTGGAGCGGCTTCGGAAGCAGGGTTTTGACCTGCCCATGGTCTACAACCTGTCGGGGTACCAGTCCGTGGAGATGATCCGGCTGGCCGAGGAGCGGGCGGACATCTACCTTCCCGACTACAAGTACAGCGACTCGCGCCTGGCCGCCCGGTACGCCTCCTGCCCGGACTATCCGGGGGTGGCCCTGGATGCCATCGGCGAGATGCTCCGGCAGAAGGGTCCCCTGGATCTGTTTGAGACGGGAGCCTCTCTGGCGGGGAAAGGCGTGCTGGTGCGGCACCTCATCCTGCCCGGGCACGTGGAGAACTCCCTGGACGCCCTCTCCTCCCTGTTCCTGGAGTTCGGCCCGGACCTGCCCGTCAGCCTCATGAGCCAGTACCGCCCCCGGACGGACCGGCTGCCCGCCTCGTTGACGCGGCCGCTTCGGCAGGAGGAGTTCGACCGGGTGTACGCCCACGTTCAGGAACTGGGGTTTCAAAACCTGTTCGTGCAGTTTCCCCATGAAGGCGGGGAGGAGGAGTCGCCGTTCTTTCCGGACTTTCGGGAGGAGCGGCCGTTTCGGGGCGGGCCGGCTTTCGTTCCACGCTCATGCGATGGATCATAACACAGCTCCGATGAACCCGAATCGGGTGAATCCTGACGGCATCGCAAAAAGCCGGAAGCCTCGAGATCTGCAAGGACGATCCATCGGGCCGTTGGAAGAAGAAGCAGGGCGGGGACGTCCACACGGGGCTGCCGAGGGTCCTGTTGACACCCGGCAGGCCTTCCAGTATACGTGCATCATGAAGACGGCCTACCTGGACTGCTTCTCCGGCATCAGCGGGGACATGCTCGTGGGCGCGCTCCTGGACGCTGGGCTCGAGGTCCGCCTGCTGGAGGAGGCCTTGGTGGGTCTGGGGCTCTCGGGGGTCCGGTTGGAGGCCCGGAGGGAGGGCCGCAGCCACATCCACGGCACCCGGTTTCTGGTGGCAGTGGACGAAGGGGCGCAGCCCGAGCGGAGCCACCGGGACATTCAGGGGATCATCCAGGGGAGCCGCCTTCCGGACCGGGTGAAGGAGCGCAGCCTTGCCGTGTTCCAGGCCCTGGCCGAGGCGGAGGCGCAGATCCACCACTGTGCGCCGGCCGAGGTCCACTTTCACGAGGTGGGCGCGGCCGACTCCATCGTGGATATTGTGGGGGCGGTGACCGGGGTGGAGGCCCTGGGCATCGAGCGGCTGGTCTGCTCCCCTCTGCCCCTGGGGTCGGGGTTCGTACGGAGCCGCCATGGGGTCATCCCGGTGCCCGCACCGGCCACCCTGGCGCTTCTTCGGGGCGTGCCGGTGGAGAATGCGGGCCTGGAGAGCGAGATGGTGACGCCCACTGGGGCGGCCCTGGCCCGGGTGCTCTCGAACGGGTTCGGTCCCCTGCCCCCCATGGAGCTCCGTGGCGTGGGGTACGGCGTGGGAAGCCGGGATTTGCCCGACCGGCCCAACCTGCTCCGCATCGTCCTTGGCGAGGCGACCACCGAGCCCCGATCCGATTCCGTGGTCCTGCTGGAGGCCAACCTGGACGACAGCCCGCCCGAGTGGACCGGACACCTCATGGAGCGGCTGTTCGAGGCCGGAGCCCTGGACGTGTGGCTCGTGCCGGTGCAGATGAAGAAGAACCGGCCCGGCGTCCTGGTCCAGGCCGTGGCCCGGCCCGTGGACCGGGACCGGCTGGCCGGCGTGATCCTCCGGGAGAGCACCAGCCTGGGGGTGCGGTTCCAGCCCATGGCCCGCCGCGTGCTGGAGCGGGAGGCCGCCGAGCTGGAGAGCCCCTGGGGACCCCTGGCGGTGAAGCGGGCCCGGGGCCTGGACGGGGTGTGGCGGGTGCTCCCCGAGTACGAGGCGTGCCGGCGGGTGGCGCGGGAGCAGGGGGTGACGCTCAAGGAGGTGTATGCCTGGGTGTACGGGCAAAGCAGGTGAGGGGTGAGAGACACCGACACACATCCCGGAGGCGCTTGAACTCCACGAACCCATCTGATAGGTTGCCGTTCGGAAAAGCGTTTCGGGAAGCTGACGGCAGGGGCCGCCTGGCGCTCGTCCTGTCCTGCTGGTTCGGCGCCGGGCTCGTCCCCCGGGTGCCCGGCACGGCCGGGACCGCGGCCGCGCTGCCCGCGGTCTTTCTGGTGCACGCGGCCGGACCCGCGGCGGGCCTTCTGATCGTCCTCGGGTTCACGGCGCTGGCGATCCTTGGGGCGGGGGCGGCCTCGCGGGCCCTGGGAACCGAGGACCCGGGCGAGGTGGTGTCGGACGAGGTGGCCGGGTTCATGGTCGCCCTGTATCTCCTGCCCTTCACGTGGCCCTTTCTGGCGGGCGGGTTCTTTCTTTTTCGGCTGCTCGACATCCTCAAGCCCTTTCCCATCCGCCGATTGGAGCGGCTGCCCGGCGGGGCCGGCGTGGTCCTGGACGACGTGGCGGCCGGCATCCTGGCCAACCTGATCCTGCGGGGCTCGGGGGCGCTGCTGGGCGTTTTGTAGGAGCTCATGCACGGCGAGATCATCACCATCGGAAACGAGCTCGTCAACGGACGGACGCTCGACCTGAACGCCTGGTACGCGTCCGGGCGGCTGGCGGCCTGCGGCCTCACGGTCACCCGGATCACCACGGTGGGCGATCACCCGGAGCGGGCCGTGACCCTGCTCAGGGAGGCCCTGGCCCACTCCCGGTTCGTGATCGTGACCGGCGGGCTGGGGTCCACCGAGGACGACGTGACCAGCGAGATCGTGGCCGAGGCCCTAGACCGGCCCCTGTGCCGGGACGAGGAGATGTTCGAGCGGATTCGGGGCTACGTGACCCGGCGGGGCCGGGAGATGACCGCATCCCTCGAGAAGATGGCCTGGGTGCCCGAGGGCTCCCGCATGATCAACCCCAAAGGCACGGCCTGCGGCTTCTCCATGGTCGAGGAGGAAGTCCTGCTCTACTTCCTGCCCGGCGTGCCGGACCAGATGCGCTACCTCATGGACCGCTTCGTGCTGCCCGAGATCCTGCAGCGGGAAGAGACCCTCCCGGTGATGCGCCAGCGCCTGCTCAAGCTCTACGGCCCGAGCGAGCCCGAGCTGGCCGAGCTCCTGAAGGGACTCTCCTCCTGCGAGGCCGAAGGGGCCCTGCTCGGCTTCTACCCCCAGTTCCCGGAGAACCACATCACCATCGCCGTGCGGGGCCGGGACGAGGCCGGCGTGGTGGCCGTGCTGGAGCGCACCGAGCAGGAGATCCGGCGGCTCATGGGGGCCTGCGTGTTCGCCTCGGGGAACGACCGCATGGAGGACGTGGTGGGCCGGGCCCTGAGCGAGAAGGGACTCACTCTGGCCACGGCCGAGTCCTGCACGGGCGGGCGAATCGGGGACCGGATCACGGACGTCTCAGGGAGCTCGGGTTACTTCCTGGGCGGCGTTGTGGCGTACAGCAACGAGGCCAAGGCGGCGATCCTGGACGTGTCCGAGAGCACCCTCCAGTCCCACGGAGCGGTGAGCGATGAAACGGCCAAAGAGATGGCCCGAGGCGTGAGGAAGCGTTTCGGGGCCGGGGTCGGACTCTCGGTCACGGGCATCGCCGGACCGGGCGGAGGGAGCCGGCAGAAACCCGTGGGCACGGTCCACATCGGGCTCGCCTCGGACGACGGCACCGTGGCCGGAAAATGCCGGTTCTGGGGCGGACGCGGACAGGTCAAGGCCCAGACCGCTATGATGGCCCTGGACTGGTTGCGAAGGATGCTGTATGGGTATCCGCTCCTTCCTGGCGTTTAGCCTGCCGGCCGAGATCCGGTCCGTGGTGGAGCAGGTCCATGAGGGGCTGAAGGGCGCCTCCAGGGACGTGAAGTGGGTGCGGCCGGCGAGCGTCCACCTGACCCTGGTCTTCCTGGGGAGCGTGGACGAGGAGGAGGTCCCCGCTCTCTCGGGGGCGGTGCGCGGGGTGTGCGAGGGCTTCGGGCCCTTCCGCCTGGCGGTCCGGGGGACCGGGCTCTTTCCCAACCCGAGGCGCCCCCGGGTGATCTGGCTGGGGCTCGAGGGGGACGTGGAGCGCATGGGCGGCCTGCGGGACGCACTCCAGGAGGTGCTCGAGCCGTTCGGCATCGAGCGGGAGCGTCGGCCCTTCCGGCCGCATCTCACCCTGGGGCGGTTCCGGAAAGGCGGCTTCATGGACGACCGGCTGGCCTCGGCCATGGACGGGTGGACCGAGGTGGAGAGCCCGGCGTGCACGTTGACCGAGCTGGTCCTGTTCAAGAGCGACCTGCGGCGCGGGGGCGCGGTCTACACCGAGCTGGACCGGTTTCCGCTCTCCGGGGAGAGTTGAACCGGAGCGGCCTCTGAGCGCAAGCGAGCCGCAGCAACGCGGCACCCACAACACCTGAACATCAGAACACCGGCCTTTGAGGAGGAAAACCCATGGCGGATCAACGTGCGGACAAGGAGCGGGCGGTCGAGCAGGCCATCACCCAGATCGAGCGGCAGTTCGGCCGGGGCTCCATCATGAAAATGGGCGACGACCGGGCCCTGGACATCCCGGCCATCTCCACCGGCTCCCTCTCTCTGGACCTGGCTTTGGGCGTGGGCGGCGTGCCGCGGGGCCGGGTGGTGGAGATCTACGGACCGGAGTCGAGCGGCAAAACCACCCTGGCCCTCCACGTGGCGGCCGAGGCCCAGGCCGCGGGCGGCATGGTGGCCTTCATCGACGCGGAGCACGCCCTGGACCCCACCTACGCGAGGAACCTCGGCGTGGACGTGGACAGCCTCCTGGTGTCCCAGCCCGACACCGGGGAGCAGGCCCTGGACATCGCCGAGATCCTGGTGCGGAGCGGCGCCGTGGACGCACTCATCATCGACTCGGTGGCCGCCCTGGTCCCGCGTGCCGAGATCGAGGGGGAGATGGGCGACCAGCACGTGGGGCTCCAGGCCCGCCTCATGAGCCAGGCCCTCCGGAAGCTCACCGCCACCATCAGCAAGTCCCACACCTGCGTGGTGTTCATCAACCAGATCCGCATGAAGATCGGGGTCATGTTCGGGAGCCCCGAGACCACCACCGGGGGCAACGCCCTCAAGTTCTACTCCTCCCAGCGGCTGGACATCCGGCGCATCGGGGCCATCAAGGAGGGGGACCAGCACATCGGCAACCGCACCAAGGTGAAGGTGGTCAAGAACAAGATCGCCCCGCCCTTCAAGATCGCCGAGTTCGACATCATCTACGGCCATGGCATCTCCAAGGAGGGGGACATCCTGGACCTCGGGGTCTCCCTGGACGTGGTGGAGAAGAGCGGCGCGTGGTACTCCTTCGACGGCGACCGGCTCGGGCAGGGACGGGAGAACGTGAAAAAGTTCCTGGCCGAGAACACGGACATCCGGGACAAGATCGCCGACCTGGTCAAGGAGAAGACCGGACTCAAGAAGATCGAGGAGGACATCGCCGAGGCGGAAGGGGAAGGGAAGGAATAGGACGGAACATGGGAAGCATGGATTTTCGATCGATACGGCAGAGGTTTCTGGACTTCTTCAACGAGCGGGGCCACGAGATCGTGACGAGCGCCCCGCTGATCCCGCGGGACGACCCCACCCTGCTCTTCACCAACGCGGGCATGGTGCAGTTCAAGAGCGTCTTCCTGGGCGAGGAGAAGCGCGGGTACAACCGGGCCGTCACCAGCCAGAAGTGCGTGCGGGCCGGCGGCAAGCACAACGACCTGGAGAACGTGGGTTACACGGCCCGGCACCACACCTTCTTCGAGATGCTCGGGAACTTCTCCTTCGGCGACTACTTCAAGCAGAAGGCCGTGGCCTGGGCCTGGGAACTCCTGACCGAAAGATACGGCCTTCCCGCGGACAAGCTCTACGCCTCGGTCTACCACGACGACGACGAGGCCTACGGGATCTGGGAAAAGGAAATCGGCCTGCCGCCCGAGCGGATCGTGCGGCTGGGCGAGGAGGACAACTTCTGGGCCATGGGCGACACGGGCCCCTGCGGTCCCTGCTCCGAGATTCTGATCGACCAGGGCGAGGAGCTGGGCTGCGACCGGCCCGATTGCGCGCCGGGGTGCGACTGCGACCGCTACCTGGAGATCTGGAACCTGGTCTTCATGCAGTTCGACCGGGATGCGCAGGGGACGCTCACCCCTCTCCCCAACCAGAACATCGACACGGGCATGGGGCTCGAACGGATCGCCGCCGTGGTCCAGGGCGTGAAGAGCAACTTCGACACCGACCTGTTCCGGGATCTGATCGGCTTCATCGAGGATCTCGCCAGCGTCCGCTACGGCGAGGCGCAGAAGCAGGACGTCTCCTTCCGGGTGATCTCGGACCACGCCCGGGCCGCCGCCTTTCTCATCGGGGACGGGGTCATGCCCTCCAACGAGGGGCGCGGCTACGTGCTCCGGAGGATCATCCGGCGGGCCATCCGGTTCGGCCAGCTTCTGGGGCTCGAGGACGCCTTCATGAACCGGGTGGTGGGGAAGGTGATCGACGTCATGGGACGGGACTACGCCGACCTCGTCACCTCCAGGAGCTTCATCGAGGGCGTGGTCACCAACGAGGAGAAGCGGTTCGCCGACACCCTACACCACGGCATGAAGGTGCTCCAGGAGAACCTGGAGGAGCTGCGGGCGAAGGGGAGCGACACCATTCCGGGGGATGCGGCCTTCAAGCTCTACGACACCTACGGTCTTTCGCTCGACATCGTGCAGGACGTGGCCCGGGAGGAAGGGCTGGCCGTGGACCTGGAGGGCTACGACCGGGCCATGCACCGGCAGCGGAGCCAGAGCCAGCAGGCCTGGAAGGGGAGCGGCGAGGAGGAGATCCCCGAGGCCTTCCGGAAGCTCGCCTCCGAGGGCGTCTCCTGCCGGTTCCTGGGCTACGAGGGCCTGGAGCACCCTGCCCGGGTGAAGGGAATCATCCAGGACGGGGAACCCGCCGGCTCGGCCTCGGCAGGCGAGGCCCTGGAGGTGGTGCTGGACGAGACCCCCTTCTACGGCGAGGCCGGCGGCCAGGTGGGCGACCAGGGGTGGCTCCGGGCGGAAGGCGCCGCGGTCCGGATTACGGACACGGTGCGGTTCGGCCCCGCGCTCATCGTGCACCGTGGCGTGGTGGAGGAAGGAACGCTTCGAGATGGGGACGAGGTCGCGGCCCGGGTGGACGAGGAGCGAAGAAAGGCCACGGCCCGCAACCACACCGCCACCCACCTCCTCCACAAGGCCCTCCGGGAGACCCTGGGCGATCACGTGAAGCAGGCCGGCTCTTTGGTGGCGCCGGACCGGCTCCGGTTCGACTTCACCCACTTCGCCCAGGTGGACCCGGACAAGCTCCGCGCCGTGGAGGAGTACGTGAACCGGCGGGTGCGGGAGAACCGGCCCCTTTCCACCCAGGAGATGGCTCGGGACGAGGCCATGCAGAGCGGGGCCACGGCCATCTTCGAGGAGCGCTACGGCGAGACCGTCCGCGTGGTGAGCGTGGAGGGCGTGAGCCGGGAGCTCTGCGGCGGGACCCACACCGAGCGGACCGGGGACATCGGCCTCTTCAAGATCCTGAGCGAGGGCGCGGTGGGCGCGAACCTGCGCCGCATCGAGGCCCTGACCGGCGAGGGCGCCGTGGAGCACATCCAGGGCCAGGAGCGGGAGGTCAAGACCCTCGCGGCCCGGCTCAAGGCCGGGCCGGATCAGCTCGAGGAGCGGGTGGAGCGGCTCCTCAGGGAGCTGAAGGAGCGGGAGCGCGAGGTGGAGAGCCTCAAGGCGAAGCTCCGGGCCGGGAGCACCACGGACCTCCTGGACGGCGCCCGCGATGTGGCGGGCGTGCGTCTTCTGGCCCGTGAGGTGGAGGCCGACTCCCCCAAGGTCCTTCGAGAGTACGCCGACCAGGTGAAGGAAAGGCTCCCGTCCGGCGTGGCCGTGCTGGCGGGCCGAGGCGACGGTAAGGCCATGCTCATCTGCGTGGTGTCGCCCGATCTGACCGACCGGATCAAGGCGGGCGAGATCATCAAGCGGCTCTCCCCACTGGTGGGGGGCAAGGGCGGCGGAAGGCCGGACATGGCCCAGGGCGGGGGAAGCGAGCCGGACAAGCTCCCGGACGCACTCGAGACCGTGCCGGGGCTGGTAAAGGAGCTGCTCGGAAACGCCTGATCGGTTTCTGATCCCTCAACGTCGAACGCTCCCCGGGGTTCCCCACGGGGAGCGTTCGCGTTCGGTGTCGAGTCTCGAGAAGAAGGCTCTCAGGAACCGTCCCCGGCGGCCTTCTCGGCCTTTTCCGCCTCCTCCACGGCCCGGGCGGCGGCCCGGGCGGCCTCTTCCTCGGCCTTTTCCCGCTCCGCCTCGCCGATCTCCTCCTGCCGCTCGGCCTCCTGCGCAGCCAGCTTCTCCTGACAGACCCGGATGTACTCCAGGGCCTCGTGGTACTGGCCCATGTCGGGGTATCGCTCGATGATGTACTGGTACCGCCCCTTGGCGGCCTTGTAGTTGCCCTTGCCGAAGTAGAAATGCCCCACGTAGAGCTCATACTCGGCCAGGTAGATCAGGCACTTCCGGATCTTTTTCCGGGCGATCTTGGCGTAGCGATCGTTGGGGAAGCGCTTGACCAGCCGCTCGAACTCATCCTTGGCCGCGTGGGTGTGAGTCTGATCCCGGTCGATGGTGGACACCTGCTCCAGGTGGCACTCGCCCTTCCGGAAGATCACGTAGGGGATCTCCGGGTTCCTCGGGTGCAGCCGCTCGAACTCGTCGTACAGCTCGTAGGCCGTGTTGTACTCATCGCGGAAGAACATGGCGTCGGCCAGCAGGAGCTCGGCCTTGATCGCCAAGGGGCTGTAAGGGTAGCGGTCCTTGATCTGCTGAAAGGCCTCGCTGGCGGCCAGGTAGCGCCCCGCGTCCATGAACTCCTGTCCCCGGATCATCAGCTCGGCGGGCGGCCGCTCCTCCACGTCCCCGAACAGGCGGTTGATCGCGCCGGTGAAGGAGTCGATCAGCACGCAGCCGTTCGAGAGGACCAGGAGCAGCGCGAGGACCGCTCCGAGCCGGAGTGCGGTCCCGATCCCCCGCAGGGAGGATTTCGACTGGTTGGATCGCGTTTCCATCATACGCCCTGCAGATCCTCCACGTACTTCTCGGCCCCGTGCGCCGCCGCGGCCCCTTCGCCCACCGCCGTGGAGATCTGCCGGAAGGTCTTGGAGCGCATGTCGCCGGCCGCAAAGACGCCCGGCGCAGAGGTCTCCATTTCGTCGTCCGTGATCACGAACCCGGCGTCGTCCAGCGTCACCAGACCCTGCACCAGCTCCGTGTTCGGGATCGTGCCGATGAAGATGAAGACGCCCTGGACCTCCCTGCGGGAGGTCTCGCCGTTCTTGACGTTCCTGAGCTCGATCCCCTCGACCCCCTCCGCGCCCAGGATGCGGAGCGGGACCGTGTCCCAGACGAACTCGATCTTCTCCTCGGCCATGGCCCGCTCCTGGAGGAGCTTGACCGCGCGCAGCTCGTCCCTCCGGTGGACGTGGTAGATTTTGCTGGCGAACCGGGTCAGAAAGAGCGACTCCTCAACGGCCGTGTCGCCTCCTCCGATGACGGCCACGGGCTGATCCCGGTAGAAGGGACCGTCGCAGGTGGCGCAGTAGCTGACCCCTCGCCCCATGAGGTTGCTCTCGCCCTCCACGCCCAGCTTCTTCCAGGAGGCCCCGGTGGCCAGGATCAGGGCGCGCGTCTCGTAGGTCTCCCTGCTGGTGACGACGATCTTCCTGTCCTGCCGGAACTCGAGCCGGGAGACCTCCTCGGAGCGGATCTCCAGGCCGAACTTCTCGGCCTGCCCCTTCATCCGGTCCATGAGCTCGAACCCGCTGATACCGTCGGGGAAGCCGGGGTAGTTCTCCACCCAGTCCGTGGTGAGCACCTGCCCGCCCGGCGCCAGCTTCTCCAGCAGCGCCACGTTCATGCGGGCGCGGGCATTATAGAGCCCTGCTGTGAGGCCCGCGGGGCCTCCGCCGATGATCAGGATGTCGTACATGGCTACAGGAGCTTCTTGATTTCTTCTTCGATGGCGCTCTTGGGCTGGGCCCCGATGACGGTGTTCGCCACCTCGCCCCCCTTGAAGAAGATCAACGTGGGGATGTTCCGGATTCCGAACTGGGCCGGTGTCTGCCGGTTCTGATCCACGTCCATCTTGGCCACCTTCACCTTGCCCTCGTACTCCTTGGCCAGCTCCTCGACCACCGGGCCGACCATCTTGCAGGGCCCGCACCAGGCCGCCCAGAAGTCCACCACGGCCGGAAGTTCGCTCTTGACGATCTCGTTTTCGAATGTCTCGTCCGTCACCTGGAGTATGTCTGCCATGAAGCGCTCCTTTCCAGGAAAATAGATATTCCAAAAACTTCGATTAACACGGCTCCACATGCTTTGTCAACATCAGGAAGAGGACGCAATGCCTCGTCATCCTTTCAGAGACACCCAAAGGAAAAGGGTTTCAGCCCGGGACCCGGTCACGGACGGCGCCCTTCCGGCGGGCCGGAGGAAGCCATTGACGCCCGGGGCCGGATGGGGAACAATGGCGCAACGAAAACACCCGAAAAGGAGGTCCGCGTGAAGAAGCAGGATCGTGTCGTCTACGTCTGCCAGGCGTGCGGGTACCAGACCCCCAAGTGGATGGGCCGCTGCCCGGACTGCAGCGAGTGGGACACCCTCGTGGAGGAGCGGACCGCGCCCCCGCCGGGACGGGCCGGAGGACGCGGCGCGGGGGTGGACATGCGCCCGGTGACCCTGGGCGACATCTCTCTCGACCGGGAGCTCCGGTGGAGGTGCGGCATCGCGGAGTTCGACCGGGCCCTCGGAGGGGGGCTCGTCCCGGGCTCCATGATCCTCGTGGGCGGAGAGCCCGGCATCGGCAAGTCCACCATGCTGCTCCAGGCGGCCGGGCGCCTCTCGGACCAGGGGATCCGGTGCTTCTACCTCTCGGGCGAGGAGTCCAGCCAGCAGATCCGGCTCCGGGCGGACCGGCTGTCCATCCAGTCTGACGGGCTCTACGTGGCCACCGGCACCCGGCTCGAGGACCTTTTGAAGACCCTGGACGAGCTCGAGCCCGATCTCCTCGTCGTGGACTCCATCCAGACCCTCCACACGGACCTCCTCCCCTCGGCCCCGGGGAGCGTGGGCCAGGTGCGGGAGGTGGCGGCGCGTCTGATGGCCTGGGCCAAGTCGTCCGGCACCCCCACCTTCCTGGTGGGCCACGTCACCAAGGAGGGGGCCATTGCCGGGCCCAAGGTGCTGGAGCACATGGTGGACACGGTCCTCTACTTCGAGGGCGACCGGAGCCACGCCTTCCGCATCCTGCGCTCGGTGAAGAACCGCTACGGCCCCACCAACGAGATCGGGGTGTTCGAGATGACCGAGGCCGGCCTCACCGAGGTGGGCAACCCGTCCCGCATCTTCCTGGAGGAGCGGCCCGAGGGGGCGTCGGGTTCCGTGGTCATTCCGTGCCTCGAGGGCACCCGCCCGGTCCTGGTGGAGGTCCAGGCCCTGGTGGGGCCCAGCCCCCTGGGGGTGCCCCGGCGCACCGCCATCGGGGTGGACCCGAACCGGATCTCGCTGCTCGTGGCCGTGATCGGCAAGCGCATGGGCATGGAGATGGGCGGGCAGGACATCTTCGTCAACGTGGCCGGAGGCCTCCGGGTGGACGAGCCGGCCGCGGATCTCGGCATCGTGGCGGCCCTGGTCTCCAGCCACCTGGACACGCCGGTCCCCCTGGACATGGTGGCCTTCGGCGAGGTGGGGCTGGCCGGCGAGGTCCGGGGCGTGAGCCAGCCCGAGGTCCGGATCAAGGAGGCCCTGAAGCTGGGCTTCTCCCGATGCCTCCTCTCCCGGGGCAACATGTCGGGGGTAGGGACGCTGGAGGGCATGGAGGTGCAGGGAATCGAGTCGGTGGAGCAGCTGACGGACCTCCTCTGGGCCGGCAGGGCGTGAAAACGCCCTGCCGACAGGAGGGACCACGTTTAGCCTCGGTTCCGGCTCGGTAACGGGGGCGTGAAAAAGGGCCGCTTCCTCACCGCAGCGGCCGCGTCTCGAACGGCAGGCCCAGCTCCCCGGCCGTCTGCCGGAGCGACGTCTCCAGGTTCACCCGGGTCCCGTCCTCCTGCACCACCCGGGTGGAGCGGTCCCCCACCACGACGATCTGCAGCCTGGACGGGTCCAGGTAGGTCAAGGCCCGGCTTCGAAGGTCCTGGCGCGAGGCCTCCATGAAGGTCTTCTGGATCCGCCGGAGGGTGTCGAGCGGCTCTCCCCGCAGCCGGTACCGGGCGTAGACGCCGGTGAGGGCGGCCGGGGTGTCCACGTTGAAGACGAAGCTGTTCAGGGCGTCGAGCCGCTTCTGCTTCAGCTCGTCCGCCGGGACCCCTTCCCGCAGTTCCTCCATGAGGCCCACGGCCTGGCGGATCGCCTCGGCGGTCTGATCGCCCTTGCACCCCATGAAGCCCGTGATCCAGCCGGCCTTCCACTTGTACCGCTGGTGGAAGTAGACCGAGTAGACCAGCCCCAGGTCGTCCCGGAGGCGGCGATACACCATGGAGTCCCTGCCCCCGAAGATGTCCACCAGGAGGTTGGTCTCCCAGTAGCCCGGCTCGGTGCGCCTGGGTCCGGGGAG
Source organism: uncultured Desulfobacterales bacterium (assembly GCA_964454455.1). Lineage (GTDB taxonomy): Bacteria > Desulfobacterota > DSM-4660 > Desulfatiglandales > HGW-15 > JAIPEI01. The sequence goes on from CAYVVQ010000088.1 coordinate 14,212, forward strand.
CGCCATGGCCACCTGGCTCTGAACCTGGCCCGGCTTGTGGATGAAGGCCAGGACCGGCGGCGTGGGCTCGGGGACGGCCAGGTCCCGCTCCGGCGCGGCCGCTTCCTCCAAGCCGCCGAGGAGCTTCTCCAGGCCCGCCACGGCCTCGTCCCCGCTGAGATCGCCGGACACCGCCACGGTCATGTTCGAGGGGACCAGGTAGTCCGCCAGGAAACCGCGCAGGTCCTCCCCCGTGATCCCGGGAATGGTTTCGAGACCTTTCAGTGGATCGCGGCCGTACGGGTGGCCCCGGAAGTGCTGGATCTCCAGCTCGCGGCGGCTGACCCGGCCGGCGTCACCCGCCTGACGGCTCAGTCCCATGATCAGCCTTTTGCGGGAGGCGTCCAGCACGTCGGCATCGAAACGGGGGCGTGCCAGGATCTCCCGCAGAATCTCCACGGCGGTCTCCCATTCCTCCCGCATCACGGAGAGATCCACCCGCATGACCTCCTCCTGAACGCCCACGTCGACCTGGATGGCGTGCGCGTCCAGGAGCCCGGCCAGATCCTCAGGAGAGTAGGTCTCCGTCCCTCCCTGAACCATGGTCTGCTCGAGCACGTCGGCCAGCCCGATCTTCCCCTGGGGGACGTCCACCCGCCCGGCCTTGACGAGCAGGGTGAGATCCACGAGGGGCAGCTCCCGGCCCGGGAGGTAGAACATCTCCGCCCCCTTCACCGTGGCCGTCTCCGCGTCTGGATAGGAAATCAGGGAGGGATCCCGGTGAAAGGAGAGGGGGTGCCGCCAGCCGGCCGGCGTGGGGTACTCGGAGCGGTTGGTGAGATCGTCGGGCTCCTTCACCTCCTTGGCCGTGGACGCGCTGAAGGAGCGGGCCTCCTCGTAGGGGTCGGACGGCTCGGCCTTCTCCCCGCCGGGAATCACGTAGCAGGTGGTTCGGTCCTCCTCCCGGACGAACCTCCCGGCCACACGCATGACGTCCTCGGGGGTGACCCGGTCGATCTTCTCCAGGTAGCTCTCCAGGTAGTCCCACCCGACCTGGACCTCCAGGGAGGCCAGCGTCCCGGCCAGATCCTCGTTGCTCCGGAGGCGGGTCAGGAAATCGTACCGAACGAGCTTTTTCACGCGGTCGAGCTCCTCCCGGGTCACGGGCTCCCGCTCGAGCCGCCCCACCTGCTCGAGGAGCAGGTCTTCCAGCTCGCGGCAGGCCTCGTTGTAGGCCTTGCGCCTGGCCGCATCGTCCAGTCCTTTCCGCTCGAGCGCTTCCGGATCGTTGGGCGTGCCCCCCAGGATGACCGTGCCGCCGTAGCGGTTGTCCGGGTTGTAGGCCCAGGCGCTCACCGCCAGCCCCTTGCGGGTGAGGTTCTGGGTCATGCGCGCGCCGCGGCCGTGGCTGAGCACCATGGTCAACACGTCCAGGGCGTAAAAGTCGTCCGTGCCCATGGACGCCCCGTGGTGACCGATGAGGACCAGCGGCGTACGCGCCCCCTTGAGGAGCCGCTCGATCCGGCGGGGCCCCTCCTGGGGCGGGTCCCGGGTCACGATCTCCCTGGCTCGGTCTCCGGCCGGGTAGCGCTCGAAGTAGATCGCCGCCAGCCGCTTCACCTCCTCCAGGTCCACGTCCCCGACCAGCACGGCCACCGCGTTGGTGGGGTTGTAGTAGGCCCGGTGGTACTCCTCCGCGTCCCGGGTGCTGAACCGCTCCATGTCCGACTTCCAGCCGATGGTGGGGTTCCGGTAGGGATGGGCGGAGTGGAGCGTGGCGTCGAGGGCCAGCCAGCCCGCCCCTGCGGGGCTGTTCACGTAGCGGTAGGCCCACTCCCGCTGCACCACCTCCTTTTCCACGTAGAACTCCCGGAAGGCCGGCTCGAAGATCTGCTCGCTCACCATGGAGAACCAGAGCTCCATCATGTCCGACGGCACGGACATGAGGTACTGGGTCTGGTCCTTGCTGGTGAAGGCGTTGATGCCCACCGCGCCGTTCCTCCCCAGGTGGGAGGAGAAGGCCTGGGGCACGTAGATCTCCTGGACCTTCCTGCGGAGCCGAGCCATCACCTCGAGCTTCTCCTGAATGAGCTCCTCGTCGGAATCCCGCTTCTGTCGCTCGGACAGGACCTCCTGGTAGGCCTGCTCGATCCTCTTCTGGAGCTCGCGATCCCGCTCCGGATCCAGGGTGCCGAAGTTCTTGGTCCCCTTGAACATCATGTGCTCGAGCATGTGGGCGATGCCGGTCCGGCCCCGTTCCTCGAGGGCGGCCCCGGCGCGGACGGCCAGACGGCACGCTACCTGGGGCGTGGTGTGGCGCTCCACCACCAGGAACAGCATGCCGTTGTCCAGGGTGAAGGACTGGACGTCCACCCCCAGACCCGGAGCGGCCGCCTTTTCCTTCCCGCCTCCCGCGGGCGCGGCCAGCAGGAGGAAAACCAGGACCAGCAGCAGGACCTTCCAGACAACCTTCCGATTCATTGACGCATTCGCAAAAACCCGCTCACGCGCCGCTGGGGACGATATAACCTGTTGAAATCTCAGGGGCAAATCTCGAGGATTCGGGCTTTTTGCGACTCCATCATTCATTCGCTCATTCTCCTTC